>NZ_BSTC01000002.1:350269-700538 GCF_030269305.1 Kineosporia sp. NBRC 101731 | reverse complement strand
TGAGTGATATTGCTGATCAGACGAATCTTCTGGCGTTCAATGCCTCGATCGAGGCGGCTCGGGCGGGTGAGCACGGTCTGGGGTTCTCGGTGGTGGCCGGTGAGGTTCGTAAGCTGGCGGAGCGTTCCGCGGACGCGGCGCGCGAGATCTCCAAGTTGGTGCAGGAGTCGACCCGGCGGGTGGACGAGGGTGCCAAGGTCTCCGAGAAGGCGGGGGAGTCGTTCGAGGACATTGTCTCCAGTGTCGCGCGGACCAGCATGTCGATCGAGATGATCGTGACCGCGACGAAGACCCAGGTCGACGCTTCCGCGCAGGTGAGCAATCTGATCCAGGAGCTGCTCGGCGCTTCGCAGCAGAGCAGCTAGGGGGAACGGTGACAGTCGCAGCTCAGGGTCTTCTCACGGACACCGTGTCGACCACCTACGGTCTCTTCGAGTCGGGGGACGCGTGTGTCGGTGTGCCGCTGTCGGACGTGCGTGAGGTGACGTCCTGTCCCGACCAGCTCGAGGTGCTGCCGGTCACCGCCCCCGGACTCCTCGGGGCGATGAACCTGCGGGGCCAGGTGATCCCGGTCCTCGACATTCTGGCCATGCACGGACACGAGCGCAGGGCGCAGGACGTCCGGGAGGTCCAGGAACTGGACTCCGCGCAGTACCGGTCCCGCCGGGTGATCGTGGTGCTCCTGCGCAACCATCAGCTGCTCGGGCTGGTCGTGGACAGCGTGCACGGTGTCATCGTTCCCGGCCCCATGACCCGGATCGGTAAACCCGACAGCCAGGGACTGCTGGTCTCGCACACCTTCACCCGCCCCGAGACCGGCGGCATCGTCAGTGTTCTCGACGTCGAGGCGATGTTCGCGCTACCCGGTGTGCCGATGGTGCAGGAGGAAGGGCGGGCCGACGGCCTCTTCGGCGGAGGTGACGAGGCCGGCACGGCGCTGCATGCCGGCAACGGGCAGAACTCGATGCTGCTCGTGCGCTGTGCCGATCACCGGCTGGCGCTCTCCATCAACTCGGTGCACACCATCCTGCCCCGCGTGCAGGTCCGCAACTCACCGCTGAGACATGGCTCCTGCAAGGGGGTCACCGACTACGACGGCGTCGAGATCCCGGTGTTCGACCCGCTGGAGCTGACCGGTCTGGGGCGCCTGAGCAACGAGGAATCCGAGGGGGTGGCCATCCGCTTCCACGACGGGCTGGTGGTGATGCTGCTCTCCGGGGTGCTGGAACTGATCAACATCGGTTCGGTGGAAACGCTGAACCTGCCGCCGATCCAGGTGCCCGGCCGGCGCTACCTCGAGAACGTGCTGCGGGTGCCGAACCACGGCGACTTCCTCACCCTCGCGGTGGACGCCATGCTCGAGAACGACGAGCTCAAGTCGCTCTCCCGGCTGAACACGCCGCACGCGAACACGGTGCCGGCGCAGCGTGCGGGCCGGACCGGCGCCGACGAGGACACCTGGACCCGCGAACAGCCGGGCCAGGAAACCTACCTGACCTTCTCGGCCGGCCGGGAGATGGCCGTGCCGCTGCGTCAGGTCGTGGAGATCCTCGAGTTCCCGTCGCGGTACTCGGTACTGGAGTCCGGGAACGACAAGATGCTCGGACTGTTCACGCACCGCGACACCGTGGTGCCGCTCTACCGCCTGACCCGACTGCTCGGCGTGCCGGACTCCCCGCTGGAGACGTCGTACGTGCTGATCGTCAGCACGGCCGCCGACGGCGGCGTCGCGCAGGTGGTCGGCCTGGTCGTGCACGCCCTGCGGGCCATCGAGAAGTCCGTGTGGGCAGACCCGGAGCCGAAGCGGTCGGGGTATCCGGAGGGATCGCTGGAGTCGGCGCTGGCCGACATGACCATGCTGCGGCTGTCGCCGATCGGCACGGCCGAGGAACCGCGCATGCTGCCCCGGGTCGACCTCACCGCGATCGGCGCCGCCCTGGTCCCGCCCCAGGTGGCCCAAGTGGCCCAAGCTCCCCAAGTGCCCCGGGGGCCCCAATCGCCCCCGGTCCTGACAGCCCCGGCCGTGGCATCCCTGCCCGAGATCGAGGCCGAGGCCCACCTGACCCTCTCATGATCACGGAGGGTTGGGCGCCTGCTTACTCGCGGGGATGGGGCGTGGATCACATGCAGGCGCGTGCGGCGGGGCGCCTCACGGAGCAGGATGGGCCGTCAGCCATCCTCGAGCGCTCCAGGAGGCACGTGTGCGGATCGGTATGCCACTCCCGTATTCCGGCAGTTTCGTCGAAACCGTCGATCAGCTGCCGGACTACCGGGCCGCGGGCCTGTCCATCGTCTACGTCGCGGAGGCGTACAGCTTCGACGCGGTGAGCCAGCTCGGCTTCATCGCCGCGAAGGTGCCCGACCTGGAGATCGCATCGAACATCCTGCCGATCTACACCCGCACGCCGTCGCTGCTCGCCATGACCGCGGCCGGGCTCGACCACGTCTCCGGCGGCCGGTTCACCCTCGGGCTGGGAGCCAGCGGGCCGCAGGTGATCGAGGGGTTCCACGGGGTGGCGTACGACGCGCCCATCGGCCGCACCCGGGAGATCATCGAGATCTGCCGTCAGGTGTGGCGGCGTGAGAAGCTCGAGCACGCCGGCAAGCACTACCGGATGCCCCGGGAAGGTGGCCTCGGTAAACCTCTGAAGCTCATCAATCACCCGGTGCGGGAACGTATCCCGATCCTGATCGCGGCGATGGGCCCGAAGAACGTAGAGCTCGCCGCCGAGGTGGCCGAGGGCTGGGCCCCGTTCTTCTTCCGGCCCGAGGGTTATCAGGACGTGTGGGGTTCCGCGCTCACGGCCGGCACGGCCAGGCGTGACCCGGCGCTGCCGGCGCTGGACGTGGTGGTTCCGGTCCCTGTCGCCATCGGAGAGGCGACCGAAGCGTTGCGCGACCACGCGCGTCCTCAATTTGCGCTCTACATCGGCGGAATGGGCGCGAAGGGCAAGAACTTCTATCACGACCTGGCCACCCGTTACGGCTACGGCGAGCAGGCCGATCGCATCCAGGAGCTGTACCTGGCCGGGCACAAGGACGAGGCCGCGGCGGCGGTGCCGGCAGAACTGCTGCGTGACGTGGCGCTGGTGGGGCCGCGCTCCTGGGTGGCCGAACGACTCGCCGCGATGCACGAGGCGGGCGTGACCACGCTGTCGATCACCCCGTTCGACCGCACCCACGCCGAGCGGGTGAAGACGATCGAGACCCTGGCCGACCTACTGCCCTGAACATCCCCGCATCCCTCGTTCGTGATCATGCAAGTCCGGGGACACTGTGCATGATCACGAACAAGAAGAGGGCTAGATCCAGCTGGGCAGCCACATCCGGTCGCTCCACGAGCTCTGCGGGATGACCTGGGCGGTGTAGAGGGGCAGGAAGAACCAGAAGCTCAGCACGGCGAGGATGACGATCGACCCGGCGATCCAGGCGCCGGTGCGCCGTCGTCTCGAGGAGTCGTGGGTGCGCCCGAGGATCAGCCCGAGCACGTAGACCAGGGCGAGCACGACCCACGGGGTGAAGGCGATCGTGTAGAAGTTGAAGATCGTGCGCTGCTGGTACTGGAACCAGGGCAGGTAGCCGCCGACCAGGCCGGCGAGCACCGCTCCGGCGCGCCAGTCGCGGCGCAGGGCCCAGCGGAACAGCAGCACCACGATCGCGAGAGTGGCGCCCCACCAGATCACCGGGTTGCCGAGCGCCGTGATGGCCTGGGAGCAGAGGTCTACCGTGCAGCCTTTCTGCCCCTCCTTCGGCCCCTCGTAGTAGAAGGCGGTGGGGCGCCCCATCACGATCCACGACCAGGGGTTGGCCATGTAGGGGTGGAAGGCGGCCAGGTCGATGTTGAACTCGTACATCTGCTGGTGGTAGTGCGCCAGGCTCCGGAGGGCCGACGGGAGCCACGTGATGCCCTGGCCCGGGTTCTCGGCGGCCCAGTTGCGGTCGTACCCGTCGCTGGAGAGGAACCAGCCGGTCCAGGCGGCCAGGTAGGTGAGACCCGCGATCAGGCCCATCGCGATGCCGGACAGGGCGCCCCAGATCAGCGCCCCGAGCCACCAGAGCCGCAGCCCGACGGCCCGGCGTGCACCCGCGTCCCAAAAAATGATCATGAGACCGAAGACCACGGCGAAGTACAGGCCGGACCACTTGGTGCCCGCGCACAGGCCCAGGCAGACCGCGGCGGCGATGCGCCACCAGCGCACGCCCGTCCACCAGCGCCAGGAATCGGTGATCGTCTGTTCTCGCTCGCTGAACTCCGCCGCCGCCCGCAACGCCAGCCGGCGCCGACCGGCGTCCCGGTCGATCAGCACGCAGCCGAACGCGGCCAGGGCCCAGAACATCACGAAGATGTCGAGCAGGCCGGTGCGGCTGTGGACGAAGTGCTCACCGTCGATCGACAGCAGCAGACCGGCGGTCAGGCCCAGCAGGGTGGAGCCGAAGAGCCGGCGGGCGATCAGGATGATCATCAGGATCGACAGGGTGCCGACCAGGGCGGAGGCGAAGCGCCAGCCGAACGAGCTGGTCGGGCCGAAGATCCATTCGCCCAGGCCGATCATCCACTTGCCGACCGGTGGGTGCACGACGAAGTCGGGGTTGCTGGTGAAGACGTCGATGTCGCCGCGGTTCCAGCGCGGGTCGACCTCCTCGCCCTTGCCCTGCCAGGCCAGCTCGTAGCCGGCCCGGATCATCGACCAGCCCTGCTTGACGTAGTAGGTCTCGTCGAACACCAGGGTGCCGGGACGGCCCAGGTGCCAGAAGCGGATGAAGCCGCCGAACGCGGTGACAGCCAGGACCGCGAACCATCCCCGCCTGGTCAGACGGGGACGCGGCTGGATCGGCGAGGGGGGCTGAACCTCGCGCACCGCGGCGCGGGTGGCCACGGCTGGGCTGGTCACGCGCGTCATCGTAGGGCCTCCGCCTTGGTGCCCGATCTGAGAACGGTCTGGGAATGCGGGGGAAAGGCCGGTCGAAGACCCGTCGAGACCTGTCGAGACCTGGGGTGGGGCTGATGGGACATCACCTGCCAGACTGGGCAACCGGCCGCCCAGCTCACCAGTGCAGGCGGATGAACTGGGAGGACGGGCACGAGTGAGCGCGTCGCCGGAGACCACACCGGTCGATCAGCGGGTCTGGTTGCCCCGGCCGCGACGGGAAGACCCGTCCGGCCCGGCACTGGTACTGATCGCCTTGGCCGCGCTGGGCTTCGGCCTGGCCGCGACAGCCGGGCTGTGGGGTGACCCTGCGGGCCGGGTGATCGACGGCAACATCCCCGATGCGATGCACTACTCGTGGTGGCTCGGACACACACCGCACGCCATCGGTAACGTCGAGAACCCGTTCCTGACCAGTGACATGAACTGGCCCGACGGCGTCGGCGCCATGAACAACACCACACTGATCCTGCCGGCGCTCCTGCTGTCGCCGTTCAGTCTGCTGTTCAGCTCGCTGTTCACGCTGAACCTGCTGAACCTGCTCGCCGTGCCCCTGTGTTTCGCCGCCGGTTACTGGGCGCTGCGCAAGGTGCCGGGGGTGTCCAGCGGGGCGGCCGCGATCGGCGCCGTCTGCTTCGCCATCTCCCCGGCGATCGTGAACTCGCTGACCGGGCACATCACCATGGCGTTCGCGCCCGGCCTGCCGATCCTCCTGGCGCTGAGCGTGGAGGCCTGGCGCACCGATCAGCGCCGCACCAGCGGCTTCGAACAGCACAGCCCCCTGCGCATCGGGCTCTGGCTGGGTCTGGTCACGCTGGCGCAGGTGTTCATCGGCGAGGAGGTGCTGTTCCAGGCCGCCGTCGGCGCGGTGCTGATCATGGTCACGGCCGCCGTGTGCCGTCCTCGCCAGGTCCGGGCCGGGGCGCTGCGTCTGGCCCGCACCCTCGGGATGGCGTTCGCGGTGTTCCTGCCGTTCGCCGCCTACCCGCTCTACCTGCAGTTCTTCGGTGCGCACGCGAACCACGGCAGCCCTTTCACCAAGGACTACTTCGGCGCCGACGTGACCGCCTTCTTCACCCCGACCTCGGGCGTGCTGGTGCACACCGAGGCGAACCTCGACCGGGCCAAGCACTTCGCGGGCGGTATCGAGGAGCACCTGGCCTACCTGGGCTGGCCCCTGATCGTCGTCTGCCTGATCACGATGGTGCTCGGCTGGCGCATGCTGGCGGTGCGCTGCGTCGCGGTCGGTCTGCTGGTCTCGGCCGCGCTCTCGCTCGGGGGCCGGCTCTGGATCGACGGGGTCTGGACCGAGCACCAGGGCCCGTACGCGCTGGTGCAGAGCGTGCCGGTGCTGGAGTCGTCGCTGGCCACCCGCTTCGGCCTGCTGGTCGCGGTGTTCGCCGGCGCGATGCTCGCCCTGGCGGTGCAGGGTCTGCGCAGCGGTTCACGGCACCGCCTGCTGCAACCGGCCACCGCGTCCGGGCGCACGTCGAGCCGTACGGCCGTCACCGCCCGGGCCGTCGGTGCCATCGGTGTGTCGCTCGCCTGCCTGGTGCCGCTACTGCCCTCGGCCGTGCCGGTGGTCGACGCGCCCGCCGTTCCGACGTACTTCACCACGCAGGCCAAGCAGCTGCCCAGCGATACGGTCGTGGTCGTGCTGCCCTACCCTGTCGCGACCCTGCCCACGGCGATGCGCTGGCAGTCGGCCGCCGGCTACGCGTTCAAGATGCCCGGCGGTTACTACCTCGGCCCGGCGCAGGACGGTCAGGCCTACGTCGGCGGGGCCGCCGACCCGGCCACCGCGCAGCTGCTCACCGAGGTGCAGTACACGGGTGATGTGCCGGTGATCACCCCGGCGAACCGGGCGCAGGCCCAGGCCGACCTCCAGACCTGGGGCGCCGACAAGATCGTGCTCGGCCCCGACCCGTCGCAGGACGCGTTGCGGCGCACCGTGACCGCGCTGATCGATCAGGAACCGGTGGCGCAGGACGGCGTTCTGGTCTGGGACCTGACGTGAGCGGCCGCCTGGTCCTCGCGGCCACCCCGATCGGTGACCCGGAAGACGCCTCGGTGCGCCTGAGTCGCCTGATCGAGACCGCCGACCTGATCGCCGCCGAGGACACCCGCCGGTTCCGCCGGCTGGCCGCCGCTCTCGGGATCACGCCGCAGGGGCGGGTGATCAGCAACCACGAGCACAACGAGGACTACCGTTCCACGGCCCTGCTCGAGGTGGTCGCTGGTGGTGGCACCGTGCTGGTGGTGAGCGATGCGGGTATGCCGGGGGTGTCCGACCCGGGCCTGAAGGCGGTGCAGGCCGTGGTGGAGGCCGGGTTCCCGGTGACCGCACTGCCCGGCCCCTCCGCCGCTCTCACCGCACTCGCGCTGTCCGGGTTGCCCACCGACCGGTTCTGCTTCGAGGGGTTCCCGCCCCGGACGAACGGCAAGCGGGCGACCGCCTTCCGGGGTCTGGGCGCGGAACCCCGCACGATGATCTTCTTCGAGTCACCGCGGCGCACGGCCGACACCCTGGTCTCCATGGCCGAGGCCTTCGGGGGTGACCGGCAGGCCGCGGTCTGCCGGGAGCTGACCAAGACCTACGAAGAGGTGAAGCGTGGTCCGCTGGCCGACCTCGCGGCCTGGGCCTCGGAGTCCGAGGTTCTCGGGGAGATCAGCATCGTGGTCGGTGGGGCACCCGAGAGGGTGCCGGTCGATCTGTCCGACCCCACAGCAACGGACGATGTGGCTGCCCTGGTCGCGCAGGTCCAGCAACGGGTGGACGCGGGGGAGCGGCTCAAGGAGGCCGTCGCCGCGGTCTCGGCCCAGTCGGGTGTGAACAAGCGGGGGTTGTACGACGCGGCGGTCAGAGCCCGAGATTGAGGTGCCCCAGCGTCGGTCACCTGACCGGCGCGTCGTCCATATGGTTATTTCACAGTTGTTTTGAAGTACTGCTCGGCTGTGATCCGGTGGAGCACATGGGGGCCCTGCCAGTGGCCCGGCTCGTAGGTCGGGTTGACGAAGTCATCGTCGGGCGAGTGGGTCATGCCGATCTTCGTCATCACCCGGCGCGACGGCGCGTTGGTCACCGTGGTCATTGACACCAGCTCGGGTTTGCCCAGGACGGTGAACGCGTGGTGCAGCACCGCGCGGGCGCCCTCAGGTGCGTAACCCTTCCCCCAGAAACGCTTGTCGAGACGCCAGCCGATCTCGGTCAGGTCGGCTGCGGGAAATCCGATGGGCATCGGCCAGAGGCCGATGAAGCCCATGAACTCACCGGTCTCCGTCAGCTCGGCGGCCCACAGGCCCCAGCCGTAGGTGCTCAGGTGGTGGATGAACCGGTCGACGGCGGCGTCGGACTCCTCACGGGTCTTCGTGGACGGGAAGAAGCGCAGCACCTCCTCGTCGGCGTTCATCGCGGCCCACGGGTCACGGTCGGAGTCTTTCCACTGGCGCAGGGTCAGGCGCTCGGTCACGAGTCGGGTCATTCTTGCCAGAATGCCCTTCGGTGGCGGAGGGCGCCACCGGTTCAGTCCCGGGGGCTGAGCACGCAGAACTCGTTCCCGTCCGGGCCGGTGAGCACGGTCCAGGTGACGTCGGCCGACTGGCCCACGTCGACCCGCCGGGCGCCCAGATCGATGAGGCGCCCGACCTCGGCCGACTGGTCGTCGGGGGCATAGGGCCGCAGGTCGAGATGAATCCGGTTCTTCACGACCTTCGGCTCGTTCTCGCGGATGAACTCCAGCACCGGGCCGGGTGTGGTCAGCTCGAGCGAGGCGACCACATCGTCGGTGATCTCGAGCTCCCCGGCCGCGGCCGCCTGCCAGAACGCGCCTGCGACCTTCACGTCGGGCACCTTCATCACGATCGCCGCGACCGGTCCGCGCCCGTCGTACTCGTCGCGGTGCTCCAGCACGCAGAACTCGTTGCCGGCCGGATCGGCGAGCACCACCCAGGGCCTCTCGTCCGCCACGTCGAGACGGGTGGCGCCGAGCGACTCCAGCCGCGCCACGATCTGCGCCTGGTGGGCGGCGTCGCGGCTGGCCAGATCGAGGTGCACCCGGTTCCAGCCGGTCTTGGAATCGGTCACCGGCACGAAGGTCAGCTCGATACCGGGCTCGCCCTCGAGGGGCTCGACATTGGCCTCGTAGTCACTCGAGTTGGTGACCCGCCACTCCAGCGCCTCACTCCACCAGGCGGCGAGGGAGACGGGGTCGGGGCAGTCGATGACGAGGTCGGTCAACCGGGTTGGCATGGACACCAGTCTGGCGGATCCGCGGGCCTCTCGATGACAGGGGGCCAGAATCAGGCGATTGGCTGCCAGGCCGCCGACGCGCCCCTCACTACCCTTGCCGTGGTGGAGTTCAGGAGAATCCCAGGGTTGCCGCCGTACGTCTTCACCATCATCGACGGACTGAAACTACAGGCCCGACGAGACGGAAAAGACATCGTCGACCTGGGTTTCGGTAATCCAGACATCCCCAGTCCGCAGATCGCGGTGGAGAAGCTGGCCGAGGCGGCGCACAACTCGCGCAACCACCGGTACAGCTCCAGCCGGGGTATCCCGAAGCTGCGTGAGGCCATTGCCGACCGGTATACCGCTCAGTACGGGGTAAAGCTCGACCCTTCGACGAACGTGATCGCCACCATTGGTGCGAAAGAGGGCTTCAGTCATCTGATGTGGGTGCTGTTGCAACCGGGCGATGCAGCGCTGGTGCCATCCCCGTCGTACCCCATCCACATCTGGGGCCCGTACTTCGCCGGGGCCGACGCCCGGCAGGTGACCATCGGCTCCAGCGGCACGGACTACGTGGACGCGGTGATGGACGCCTGGGAGTACGGCTGGCCCAAACCCCGCGTGGTGGTGCTGTGCTTCCCGCACAACCCGACCACCACCACCGTCTCGAAGGGGGATCTGCAGCGGCTCGTCGACTGGGCCCGGCCCCGCGACGTGGTGCTGGTGCACGACTTCGCCTACGCCGACGTCTGGTTCGACGGGGTGCGCCCGCCCTCGATCCTGGAGTGCGAGGGCGCTCTCGACTGCGCCGTCGAGCTCTACTCGATGACCAAGTCGTTCTCCATGGCCGGCTGGCGGATGGCCTTCCTGCTCGGCAATGCCGAGGTGGTCGCCGCTCTGGCCAAGCTCAAGAGTTACCTCGACTACGGCTCGTTCCAGCCGGTGCAGATCGCCGCCACGGTGACCCTGAACGAGGCGTCGGAGTACCCGGCCGAGGTGAACGCGATCTACGAGACCCGGCGCAACGCACTGTGCGACGGCCTGAACCGGATCGGCTGGGAGGTCGAGCGACCGAAGGGCACGATGTTCCTCTGGGCGCCGATCCCCGCGCAGTTCCGTTCCGAGGGCTCGATCGCCTTCGCCACCCGCCTGGTGCAGGAGTGTGACGTGGCGGTGTCGCCGGGCGTCGGGTTCGGCCCGGACGGCGACGGGCACGTGCGGTTCGCGTTGATCGAGAACGAGCACCGCATCGGGCAGGCGGTGCGGCAGATCAAACGTGGAGTGCCGGGACTGGGGTAGCCCGAACCGGTTCGGCCAAGATTGTCGGACCCCGTGGCTACGTTGTGATCATGGAGTCGGTCCAGACCTACAGCTATCGCCGTCCGTCCACGCTCACCCCGGGTGAGCTGGGCCTGGAGACGTCCGGGGGCACCGCGCTGCGCGGTCCCTCCGGGACCGGTGCGCATCCCCGTTTCTTCACCGGGTTCCTGCAACGGCCGGGAGTGGCGGCGGCCGGGCTGCTGGCGGTGGCCGAGGTGGCGCGTACCCGCTATTTCCAGCCCGCCGACACCACATTCCGCGATCCGGTGGTCACCAGCGACGGTGAGCGGCTGCGGTTCGAGTCGTTCTCCGTTTGTGGCGGCGTGCATCTGCGGCTCGACGTGCTGGGCGCGGGGTACGACGGTGACGTGGTCGATCACGGCACCACGAATGTCGACGTCAACGAGCCGCTGCGGCGCATGCTGAGCGGGGTGCTCGACGGCAGTCCGCTGCACCTGGCGGTCGGGCCCGACGACGTCACGGTCACCACCATGACCGATACGGCGGTGGAGAAGAAGGTGCCCCTGCCCGAGCGGTGGGTGCGTGGTTTCGGTGAGATCTACGTGCTGACCGGCGACTTCGACGCCCGGGCCGAGATCCCCGCAGCCGAGGCGGCCCGGCTGCTGCGTTCACTGCCGAGTCAGCGGCGGCCCGGCGGCGCCCTCTGGTTCGTGCCGGCCGGCCGATCGCTGCGTCTGGTGTCCGGGCCGGCGCCTGGTGCGGTCTGCCTGCCGGGCCCGCAGCGTCTCGCCGCGCTGTTGCCCCTGCTGCGCTTCGCCACCGGCCTGCGTGTCTACGGGCCACCGGCGAACCGTTCCGGTCAGTCGGTCGCCAGCGCCTGGGAGCTCACGCTTCCCGGCATGCGCCTGACGGCGACCCTGTCGCCCGACGTCACCCGGGGCTTCTCCGGGGAAGGAGCGGTGCTCGACGCGCTGGCCACCGGCACCGGGGCCGACGACGCGGACCTGGTCAGCGTGCTGCTCGCCTTCGAGCCGCGCATCGACATCGATTCCCTGGCCGAGGGTTCCGGGCTCACCCCGGCCCGGGTGAGGGATGCCCTGGTCCGGCTCGGGGCGGCGGGGCAGATCGGTCGCGACCTCGCCGAGACGGCGTCCTTCCACCGGGAGCTGCCGTTCGCCGGTGACGTGGTGGACCGGCTGAACCCACGCCACGGGGCGGCCCGGGCCCTGATCGCGGCCGGCGCGGTGACGGTGGAGCGGAACCGGCCCGGAGACGTGGTGGCCCTCGTCAGCAGTGGTGACCACCGGCATCGGGTGCGGCTGACCGACGGCCGGCGCACCTGCACCTGTCCCTGGCACGCGAAGCACCAGGGCGGTCGAGGACCGTGCAAACACGTTCTGGCCGTTGACCAGTCGGTGCGAGAGGAGGCCTGAACCATGGCGACGGAGAAGACAGCCGACGGGGAACACCTGCTCATGGTCATGCACGGGGAGGGCGTCGAGGCCACCACGAAGCTGGTGCTCGGGCTGACCGACGCGCAGCGGCGCGAGCTGGCTCCGCAGGTCACGGTTCTCGTCCGTGCGGCCGCGCGCTGGTGGGAAGACGGCAACGAGTTCGCCGAGTACCTGAAGACCGCCCGCAAGGGGCCGGACGGCCTGACGGCGGCAGTGGCGATCGCGGCGGCGGGTACGGTCATCGCCTCGAAGCTGCCCGGCGTGCTGCGGCGGATCGAGGTGTTGAACGAGCGGGCCGGCTGGGGTCTGAGCCATCGCGACGAGCCGGACGGCTTGACCGCGCGGCTCGTCAAGGTCCTCGAGGCCCGGGGGCTTGTCGGCCGGCCGAAACTGGCCGCGGACCTGGCGGGCCGGGTGCGGGCCGGTGACGTCTGGAGCCGCGCGTGGTTCTTCCACCTGGCCCTCGAACTCGCCCGGCGCTGCCCCGGCGAACCGCCCACTCCGGCGGTCTTCTCGCTGCTCTGGCTGACCGACCCGCAGAGAGTGCTCGCCGATGTGCGGGCCCGCCCGGCCTGGTCGGTCCTGGCGTTGAGAGCGCTGGCGGTACGCGACGCCGGCCGCCGGCTCGACCATTCCGGCCTGCGGCAGGCCCTGACCCAGCTGGCCACGGAAGGGCTGATCCCGCGGGCCGACCTGCTCGACGCCTGCATCGGGGCGCTGCAGACCACCGACCGCAAGATCGATCTGCACGGCCTGATGCTGCTGCACGACGAGATCGCTCCCACCGCAGACGAGATCGCCGCCCGCACCGGTCAGTATCTCAGTCTGGTCGCGGGGGCCCCGGCGAACGTGGCCACCGTGGCCCAGCAGCGCTTGCGAGCCCTCGACGAGGCCGGCCGGCTTCCCGGCCCCGTACTGGCCGCGACCACGACGGCGATCATGGTGCGGCCCGACAAGGGTCTCTTCCGGGGGCAGCTGACCTGGCTACGCTCGGCCATGAAAGCCTCGGCCGGGCGGGAGCCGCTGATGCTCGCCATGGCCGCGGGGCTCGGGCATCCCGATCCGGCGCTGCAGAAGCGCGTGCTCGATCTGCTCGACCCCTTCCTGAGCGATCTGACCGGGCCGGCGCGGGCCGAACTGGCTCTCGCCGCCGAGGCGCTCGCCCCGGACCTGCGTGCCCGGGCCGCCGGCCGGCTCGGGGTCGAGGCGCCCGGGCCGGGGTTCGTGGCGGAACTTCCCGGGCCGCAGCCCGTGGCGGCGCTGGTGCCGATCACCGGCCCGGAGGAGACGGTCGAGAAGCTGACCGTCTACGAGCACCAGCAGAACTCGTGGGGCCAGAACGAATTCCGGGATATGGAAGTACTTCTCGATGCCCTGGTGCGGTTCTCGTGGAGCTGTCCCGAGCGGCTGCACGAGGCCCTGCAGCCGTTGCTGAGCAGGCTCACCTGGTTGCCCGAGGGGCCGCCACCCCGCTCGTACGGGCACCGGTCGTCGCACTCCGAGCCTGACCTGGGCTCGATCTGGGACTGTGTCCGCTCCGCGCGGGCCCGTGCCGAGCGCCTGGAACCCGAACTCCCGGGCGCCAGGTCCCTGGAACCCGCACTCCCGCGCACCAGGTCCCTGGGGCCCGAGCTCCTGGGCACCGTGTTCAACCCCCAGCTCGGGGCGCCCGAAGACCGGCCCGCCCGACCGGTGGGTTCGGTGAAGGCCGAGGTGATCCTGTTCCGCCGGATCAGCGAGGCCGCCTCCGGAATGTGGTGGGCGCCCGTCCCCGTCCTGCTGGCCACGCCGACCACGGTCGACGGCGTGCTCGAGGCCGATGAACTGGTACGTCGCCTGCAACTGCTCGAGGAGGCCGGGTGCCGGCCGTGGCCGGACGATCTGGGTCAGGCCTGGCTGCGGGTGCGCCCCGGCGACCGGGGCCGCGTGCTGGAGGTGGTCCGGCGGGTCGCGGGCCCGGAGGCCGCCGAGCGCCTGATCGGGCTGGGGTCGGCGGGGGCGAAGGTGCGTCTGGAGAACTGGTTCCGTCCGGTCGACCAGCCGCCGTACGCCTATCTGTACGGCCGAGAGCCCCAGGTACCGACGATGACGTCCAGCCCGGTGGTCACGCTCACCCCGGCCCCCGTGCTCGACCTGCCGGAACCGTGGAATCACCTCTGGCGATTGGCCATGCCGGGACCGGTGGGCTACCAACGCCCCTGCTCATGGCTGACCTACTGGCCCACGATCCTGCCCTTCGACCGTGACGTCATGGCGGCCCACCTGGTGCGGGAGGTTCCCGGCCTGAAACGCGGGGGCGGAGACGTCCTGCGTGCCCACGCGGAAGTGGCCGGCCCGATCGGCCCGGCCACCCTGCTGCTGTACGGCTACGGGCTGGACCTGCCCGAGGCCGAGGACCGGGCCGGTACCTCCGAGGCGCTCATCACCACGATCGGCCGCGGTGAGCTCGATCCGGTGGCGTTCGGCGAAACCCTCGGCCGGCTCGTCGCCGGCCGCAACGTCAAGCTGAACCGGGTGGTGGAGACCCTGCGCGGGGTGGGCCAGGCCGGAGGCTGGGCCACGCTGTGGCCGATCCTGGCCGCGGCTCTGCCGCTCTGCCTGCCCCGGGCCCAGGCCGAACCACTGGCCCGGTTCGCCGACCTGCTCGCTCTGGCCGTGGAGGCGGCCCAGTCCTGCGGAGCCACCGGCGAGGTCCCCGGCCTGGACGATGTGGCCGGGCGGCGCAGCACCAGCCGGGTCCGCGCCGAGGCCCGCCGCCTACAGGCAGCGCTGTCCGGAGCCCGAGCGTCATGACGAGTTGCGAGACGTGGAAAGATTCGGGGTATGACCAGGATCCTCACCGCGGTCGCTTGGCCTTATGCCAACGGCCCTCGTCACATCGGCCATGTCGCCGGCTTCGGCGTGCCCTCCGACGTCTACAGCCGCTACATGCGAATGGCCGGTCACGACGTGCTCATGGTGAGCGGCACCGACGAGCACGGCACGCCGATCCTGGTGCAGGCGGAACAGGAAGGCGTGTCGCCGCGCGAGCTGGCCGACCGCTACAACCGCATGATCGTCGAAGACCTGCACGCCCTCGGCCTGTCCTACGACCTGTTCACCCGCACCACCACGGTCAACCACTACACCGTGGCCCAGGAGCTGTTCCGCACCGACTACGCCAACGGCTACATGATCGAGCAGACCACGACCGGGGCGGTCTCACCGTCCACCGGCCGCACCCTGCCCGACCGCTACATCGAGGGCACCTGCCCGATCTGTGGCTACGAGAACGCCCGCGGCGACCAGTGCGACAACTGCGGCAACCAGCTCGACCCGGCCGACCTGATCAACCCCAAGAGCAAGGTCAACGGCGAGACCCCGAAGTTCGTCGAGACCACGCACTTCTTCCTCGACCTGCCCGCGCTCGCCGACGCCCTCGGCGAGTGGCTGCGCACGCGCACCGACTGGCGCCCGAACGTCCTCAAGTTCTCGCTGAACCTGCTGGACGACCTGAAGCCGCGGGCGATGACGCGGGACATCGACTGGGGCATCCCGGTTCCCCTCCCCGGCTGGGAGGAGAACTCGCACAAGCGTCTCTACGTCTGGTTCGACGCGGTGGTCGGTTACCTCTCGGCCTCGATCGAGTGGGCCCGCCGCACCGACGACCCGGAGCAGTGGCGCAAGTGGTGGAACGACTCCGAAGCCGTCTCCAACTACTTCATGGGGAAGGACAACATCACCTTCCACTCGCAGATCTGGCCGGCCGAGCTGCTGGCCTATGCGGGTAAGGGCGCCAAGGGCGGTCAGCCGGGTCCGTACGGTGAGCTGAACCTGCCCACCGAGGTCGTCAGCAGCGAGTTCCTGACGATGGAGGGCAAGCAGTTCTCCTCCAGCCGCGGCGTGGTCATCTACGTGCGCGACATACTGAGCCGCTACCAGCCCGACGCGCTGCGCTACTTCATCTGCGCGGCCGGGCCGGAGAACCAGGACACCGACTTCACCTGGGCCGAGTTCGTCCGCCGCACCAACGACGAGCTGGTCGCGGGCTGGGGCAACCTGGTCAACCGCACGGCGTCGCTCATCAACAAGAACCTGGGCGAGATCCCGGAGGCCGGTGAGCTCCAGTCGATCGATCTGGCCGTTCTCGAGACCACGAAGGCCGGTTTCGGCGCGGTCGGCGAGCTGCTCGCCTCGCACAAGCAGAAGGCTGCCCTGGCCGAGGCGATGCGCGTGGTGGGCGAGGTCAACAAGTACCTCTCCGACACCGAGCCCTGGAAGCTGAAGAAGACCGACTTCGAGCGCATGAAGACGGTGCTGCACGTGGCCGCGCAGGCGATCAACGACTGCCGGGTGCTGCTGTCCCCGTTCCTGCCGCACAGCTCGCAGCTGGTGTTCGAGGCCTTCGGTGGCACCGGCACGGTCTCGCCGCTGCCCGAGATCCGCGAGGTCGACGACCTCGACGGTGGCCCGGGCTATCCGGTGCTGATGGGCAACTACACGCTCGGCGAGACGGTGGCGGCCTGGGAGTCGGCGCCGATCGTGCCGGGCACCCCGGTCCCGGCGCCCTCGCCGATCTTCCGCAAGCTCGACGAGTCGGTCATCGAGGAAGAGCTCGCCCGCCTGGCCGACAAGGACAAGTAAGGAGCAAATGGAGGACGCTGCCGGCCCCCGGCTGGGGGCACCTCCCGGCCCGTTAGGGCCGGGAGGCCTCCATGGTGAGTTTGATGAGTAAGAAGAAGGACGACGGACCCGTACCGCTGCCCGAGGCGCTCCCGTTGCCCGTGGTGGACAACCACACACACCTCGACCACGTACGAGGAACCGGCGTGGGTTCGCTGGCCGCCGACGAGGCTGTGAAAACCCTGATCGCACAGGCAGTCTCGGTCAACGTGACGCGAATGGTGCAGATTGGCTGCGACCTTCCGGCCGCGCGCTGGACCGTGCAGGCCGTGGACCGGTTCCCGGAGCTGCTCGGTGGCGTCGCTCTGCATCCCACCGAGGCATCGAAACATGCTGCGGCACAAGAACTCGACGGTGCTTTCGAAGAGATCGAGAAGCTTGCCGAGCACCCCCGGATCCGGGTGATCGGAGAGACCGGGCTTGATCACTACTGGGTCACCGACGACGCCGGGAAGGCTGCCCAGGAGGACTCGTTCCGCCGGCACATCGACCTGGCCAAGCGGCTGGGCAAAGCGCTACAGATCCACGATCGCGACGCCCACGACGACGTGATCCGGGTGCTCGACTCCGAGGGGGCGCCGGAGAAGACGGTGTTCCACTGCTATTCCGGCGACGCCGAGATGGCCCGACTGGCCGCCGATCGCGGCTGGTACCTGTCGTTCGCCGGCACCGTGACCTTCAAGAATGCCGCCCCCCTGAGGGAAGCGCTCGCCGTGGTGCCTCTGGAGCGGGTGATGGTCGAGACCGATGCGCCCTACCTGACCCCGATGCCGTACCGGGGCCGCACCAACGCGAGTTACCTGGTGCCGCTGACGGTGCGGGCCATGGCGGCGGAACTCGGGCTCGGCCTGGACGAGATGTGCGCGGCGCTTTCGGCGACCAGCGAGGCGGTCTACGGCCCCTGGTAGCTAGTGAGGAGCTAGTGAGTGGCTGGTGAGTAGCTAGGTGACACGGGGTGATCGGAGCCCGGTTCAAGGCCTCCGATGACACGTTGTCACCCCCCTCCCGCACTGCCGCGATACCCCACCCGTACCGCCCTACGGTGGAGTTTTCGACACTTCGCGGTGTCACAATTTTGGGGGGTATCGAAACGGTTGAAGGCCAGCAATTTTCGGCAACCGACCGGACTCGTAGGAGCCATCCTGACCTGCGTTGATCCGGTCTGACCGGATGCGTTCCCCGGTCCGGAGGCTGTGGTTCGGCTTGGGATTCGGTCTCGGTTCGATTACGGTATGCGGTCGACAGCCGGGGTCGGTTCCCTCCCGGCGGAATCCCGAGGCCCTCGCAAGGGTGGTCCGAGGACGCAGGCGGTCACCGTCGGCGATGATTTCCGCCGTGCCGTGCCCGGGGAGAACAAGGCTTGGAGCATCGTGCGCTCGCTCGTCCACAGCAGACCCGCGCGCTTCATCGCGCAGGCAGCAGTCCTCGCCGTAGCCGTCGGCGGCAGCGTCTGGTACTCCCAGGCGAACAAGACGATCACCCTCTCCGTGGACGGTCAGACGACCGAGGTCCACTCCTTCGCCTCCAGCGTCTCGGACTTCCTCGCCGACGAGGACATCTCCGTCGGCGATCGTGACCTGGTCGCCCCCGCCGTCGACACCTCGATCGGTGAGGGCGACACCGTGGTCGTCCGTTACGCCAGGCCCCTGAACCTCACGGTCGACGGCACCGAGCGCACCTTCTGGACCACCGAGCTCTCGGTGGACAAGGCGTTGCTGGCCCTCGGGGTGCGCAGCGACGGCGCCGAGCTCTCCGCCTCGCGCTCGTCCCGCATCGACCGGGCCGGGATGACGATGTCGCTCAGCACACCGAAGTCGGTCACGCTGGTGGCTGACGGCGACAAGGACAAGATCACCACCACCGCCGTGACGGTCTCCGAGCTCCTCACCGACGAGAAGGTGAAGGTCGGCGGCCTGGACAAGCTGAGCCAGGTGCCCAGCACCCCGCTGCGCGACGGCCTGACGGTGAAGATCGCCCGCGTCACCCAGAAGAAGGTCACCAAGACCTCGGCGATCGACCACGCGACGAAGAAGACCTCGACGAGCAAGCTCTACGAGGGCGAGTCGAAGGTCGTCACGCAGGGCAAGGACGGCGTGCAGAAGGCCGTCTGGCAGATCACCCGCACCGACGGGAAGATCACCAAGCGCAAGCTCGTCGACACCAAGGTGACCCGCAAGCCGGTGACCGAGGTGGTGCAGGTCGGTACCAAGGAGAAGCCCGCCGCGTCGTCCAGCTCGTCGGGCGGTAGCTCCTCCGGCGGCAGTGTCGGTGGCGGCGTCGACTCGCTGAACTGGGCCGCGCTGGCCGAGTGCGAGTCCGGCGGCAACCCGAAGGCCGTGAACCCGGCTGGCTACTACGGGCTCTACCAGTTCAGCACCAGCACCTGGGCCGCGATGGGTGGCTCGGGCAACCCGGCCGACGCCAGCTCCTCGGAGCAGACCTACCGGGCGAAGCTGCTCTACCAGCAGTCCGGGGCCGGTCAGTGGCCGGTCTGCGGCAAGAACCTGTAACCAGAACGACCGAAGGGGCCGGTCCACCGATGGTGGGCCGGCCCCTTCGCCGTGTGCTGCGCGTCCCTGCTCGTGATCATGGAAACCTTCCCCGGCGTTCTAGAACTCTCGGCGGTACAGTTCTAGAACTCCGGGGACACTTTGCATGATCACGAACAGGGGGCTGTTAGGGTCGCCCGTTGTGTCTATGTCTCTGCTCGGCCCCGCCGACATCCGTCAGCTGGCCGGACGGCTCGACGTCCGCCCGACCAAACAGCTCGGGCAGAACTTCGTGGTCGACGCCAACACCGTGCGCCGCATCGCCCGGCTCGCCGGTGTGGGTGCGGGCGACCTGGTCACCGAGATCGGTCCCGGGCTCGGCTCGCTGACGCTGGCGCTGCTGGAGACGGGTGCCCACGTGGTCGCGGTGGAGATCGACCCCAAGCTGGCGGCCGAGTTGCCGGCCACGATCGCCACCCGGGCCCCGGAGGCGGCGGAGCGGTTCAGCGTCGTGCTCTCCGACGCGCTGCTGGTGCAGGCGCAGCAGCTGGAGGTCGGGGGCCGCACACCCACCGCCGTGGTGGCGAACCTGCCGTACAACGTGGCGGTACCGGTGCTGCTGACCCTGCTGGAGCGGGTCTCGACCCTCGCCAGTGGCCTGGTGATGGTGCAGGCCGAGGTCGCCGACCGGCTCGCGGCCCGTCCTGGCGACAAGACCTACGGCGTGCCCTCGGTGAAGGCCGCCTGGTACGCCGATGTGCGACGGGCCGGGGCGGTGCCGCGGCAGGTGTTCTGGCCGGTGCCGAACGTGGAGTCAGGGCTGGTGCAGTTCACGGCCCGCCCGCACCCGGAGACGAGCGCCACCCGGGAAGAGGTGTTCGCCTGCGTCGACGCCGCCTTCGCCCAGCGCCGCAAGACCCTGCGTGCGGCCCTGGCGGGCTGGGCCGGATCGGCCGACGCCGCCGAGGCGGCTCTGCGCCAGGCCGGTATCGACCCGAAGACCCGGGGTGAGCGCCTCACCGTGCAGGAGTTCTCCGCGCTGGCGGCTGCCCGCCGGAAGGGGTGACGACTCGGCCGTTCCGGCGGCCCGAACGGTCTGTACGGCGGATTTTCGCGGTGGGCCGCCGGGATGTCCGTGTCGCCGGGAGGCGCGGCCCGTTCCGGGGTCATAGGTTCACCCGCATGACGGACAACGGGAGCACGGGAACGCCGACCATCACCGTGGCCTCGATGAGCGCGATCAGTATCGATCTGGAGCAGCGAATCTCCTCGCTCCCACGTCAGACGCGCCCTGACGGTGCACCCGAACGCGGTGCCGGTCACTGAAATCACCCGGCGGTCGGTCCGCGGCTAGGAAAATACATTGAGTTCAGGGCGCATCTGACGGCAATGTGGGGAGGCCGCCCCCGCCTCCCGAAGGATTTTTCTGCCATGCGCCTGCTCCGAGACCTCTGGCAGACCTCGCCACGACAATGCGCCCTGGTGATGGTGCTCGTGGCGTTCGGGGGCGCGGGCCAGGCCGCCGCCGCGGCGCTGGCCGGACCGGTGCTGCTCGAGCGCTCCTGGTCGTTGTTCGTCCTGTTGGCCGCCGGTCTCTCGCTCTACGTGCTGGGCGATCTGGCCGTGAACATCGTCGCCGCCCGGCTGACCGCCGACTGGTCGGCCGACCTGCGCCGCCGTCTGTGTGCGGTCGCCTTCTCCCAGCCGTTGCCGGCGCTGGAGGGCACGCCGGTCGGTGAGTTGCTCGACCGTATTGACCAGGACATCTACCAGGTCGGCAGCGAGATCCGGAACAGCGGTCTGCGCATCTTTCAACAGCTCGCGGTGGCAACGGTTTCCGTCATCACGGCGTTGTTCGTCTGGTGGCCGGCCGGTGTCGGCATGCTGCTGGTGGTCGCCCTCACGGTGAAGGGCCTGTCCCGCCCGATCCGGCGCATCAATCCGGCCCGGATGAGCGAGGAGGAGGCATGGTCGGATCTGGCCGCGGTGATGGAAGAGTCGATCCACGGCCAGGACGACGTCCGCACCACGCTGGCGCGGCCCTACGTGGTACGGCTTTTCGCCGACCGGTCGAGCCAGGTCCTGAGCCGGGGACGGGTCGTGTGGCGACTGAGCGCGAAACTGTCAGTTGTCGCGTCCACCATTGTGCGCTCCTCGATCGCGGTGGTCGTGGTGGGCGGTATCTGGGCCCTGCAGGCAGGGCACCTCGACGCCGCCCGGCTGACTTCGACCTGGCTTCTGGCGCTGGCTTTCGGGGCGACGGTCGACCACATCAGCCGGATGGTGCCGCACCTGCAGCAAGGGCTCGGGGCCTGGGGCCGGGTGCAGATGCTGTCGGCCTCGCAGGTCGAGCCGACCGGCGGTGAGGCTCCGACCGAGGGTGAACTGTGCATCCGGAACCTGACTTTCGCCTACCCGGGGGAGTCGGATCGGGGCGCCGTGCTGCACGACGTCTCGCTGACCTTCGTGCCCGGCCGCTCGTACGCGCTGATCGGGCGCACCGGTTCGGGCAAGTCCACGCTGGCCAAGGTGCTCACCCGCTCGGTCGACGTGCCCGACGGCACGGTCGACCTGGGGGGAGCCGACCTGAACCAGGTCGATCTGGAACTGCTGCGCCGCTGGGTGGCCGTGGTGCCGCAGCGCACCGAGATCCTGGCCGGAACCCTGGCCGAGAACATTGCCCTGTTCGACCCGGAGCTGACCGGCTCGGCCGGCCGGGTGATGGACGAACTCGGGCTCGGCGCCTGGGTGGAGGGCCTGCCCGACGGTCTGGACACCCGGCTCGGTGAGGGCGGCTACGTGCTCTCGGCGGGGCAGGAGCAGCTGGTCGCGTTCGGCCGGATCCTGGTGCGTGACCCGCACCTGGTGATCCTCGACGAAGCCACCGCGCGGATGGACCCGGTCACCGAGCACCAGGTTCAACGCGCCTCGGCCCGGCTGCTGGAGGGGCGCATCGGCATCGTGATCGCGCACCGGCTGTCGTCGGTGGCGGACTGCGACGAGGTGGTGGTGCTCGACAGCGGCCGCGTGCTCGAGGCCGGTCCACTGGCCCAGTCGCAGCGGTTCGCCCGGCTGGTCGAGAGCGGCCAGCTGCGCTCGCCGGCGCTGGCCGGTGTCAGTACTCACCTCCCGCAGCAGCGGTCGGTCGAGGGCGAACTGCTGGAGGACGTCGTGGTGGCCCCGGTCCCACCGGCCCCGGTCCCACCGGCCCCGGTCCCACCGGTGCCGGTGGCGTCGGAGCCGCCGGGCCGGGCCGAACCGCCGAAG
The DNA here is from genome assembly GCF_030269305.1 of Kineosporia sp. NBRC 101731. Classification (NCBI taxonomy): domain Bacteria; kingdom Bacillati; phylum Actinomycetota; class Actinomycetes; order Kineosporiales; family Kineosporiaceae; genus Kineosporia; species Kineosporia sp. NBRC 101731. The sequence goes on along the minus strand of NZ_BSTC01000002.1, from coordinate 678,226 downwards.
GTCGTCGAGGCCACCGGTGGTTCCACCGTGCGCGAGATCTTCCAGCTGGTGCGCAACGACGCCCGGTACGGGGTCGCCGCGGTCGGCGTCTTCATGGTGCTGATCCTGCTCGGGCTGGACGGCTCGGTGCTGCCGTGGCTGTGGGCCGACCTGGTGGACGGATCGGGCAGCCTGTTCTGGCCGTCGGCCGGCATCGTCACCGCGCTGCTCCTCACCGCCCCGCTGCCGTGGTTCACCGACCGCTGGTTCCCGGAGTGGTGGGTGCGTCAGACGCTGCGCATCAACCTGCGGCTCACGCACGGCCAGACCGGTGACCGGCGGGTCAGCAATCACACCCCCGCCGCGGTAATCGCGCAGTCCGGCGACACCGAGCGGGTCGTGCAGCTCGCCGACAACGTGGTGGACAACGTCACCGCCGTGGTCGTCATGGTCACCATGACGGCGATCTCCGGCTCGATCGTGCCCGCCCTGTTCTTCGCGGCCACGATGGTGCTGTCGGGGATCGTGGCCACCGGGTTCGGCCCGAAGCTGGAGAAGGCGGCGGCCCGCACGGTCGCGGCCCGGGCCTCCTTCGCCACCGCGCTGGTGTCGTCGCTGTCGGCGGCCCGCACGGTGAAGCTGAGTGGCGCCACCCAGCCCGTGCTGTCGCACCTGGCCGGGCTCGACCAGGTGCGCAGCGAGCGGCAGCGCGAGGAGATCATGATCCAGGTCTGGTCGCGGTCCACCCCGGCGCTGACCGCCGGCCTGCTGCCGATCGGGGCCTGGGCGCTGTACCTGAACGGTGGTCTCAGCTCGGCGGCCGTGCTGATCGCGGTCTCCACGCTGGGCTCGGCGCGGTGGTTCGCCTGGACCACGGCCTCGTTCGTGTCGCAGCTGCCCTCGGCCCGGGTCTGGACCCGGCGCACCCACGCGATGATCGGTGAGGGCAACTACTCGGCCGAGCTGCCCGAAGTGGATGTGGCGGCCGGCACCGCCCCGGCGCCGGTGCTGCCCGGCCGCGAGCCGCTGCGCGAGCTGACCCTGACCGGTTTCACCGCCGTGCACGAGGACGGCATGCTCGGTGCCCGCGACGTGGACCTCACGGTGCGGCGCGGTGAGCTGGTGCTGGTGGTCGGACCGGTCGGGGCGGGCAAGTCGTCACTGCTGCGGGCCCTGGCCGGGATCGTCCATCACTCGGGGTCCCTGGCCTGGAACGGTACGGAGGTCACCGAGCCGGAGCGGTTCCTGCGCCCGAACCAGGTGGGCTATGTCGGCCAGGTGCCGCGCGTGCTGTCGGGCACGATCGCCGACAACATCTCGCTCGGGCACGACGTGGACCTGCACACCGCCGTGGCCGCGGCCCAGCTGGAGCGCGACCTGGCCGAGTCCGGTTCCGGACTCGGGCTGATGATCGGGCACAAGGGCTCCCGCCTGTCCGGTGGTCAGCTGCAGCGCCTGGCCCTGGCCCGGGCGCTGGCCCCGCGCACCGAACTGCTGGTGGCCGACGACGTGTCCTCGGCCCTCGACGTCGGCACCGAGCTAGACCTCTGGAATGCCCTGCGCGAGCACGGCGTGACGGTGGTGGGCTCGACGTCGAAGCGGGCGGCCCTGGAACGTGCCGACCGGGTGGTCGTCATGATCAACGGCCGGGCGGTGGCGCAGGGCACGTGGGCGGAGCTCGACGACCGCTGGAGCCACCTGGCCGGGTAACTCAACCCCTTGTTCGTGATCATGCAAATCCCCCAGCCTTCGGCCGGGAGGTGCCCCACTCCCCGGAGCTCTAGAACTCTCAGCGTCACAGTTCTAGAACACTGGGGAGGTTTTGCATGATCACGGAGTGGATCTGGGGGGACGCGGCTGCCTCGTTCGGAGGGGCGCCGCGGATTGCATAGAGTGGGCGCATGGCGGCGACGGGAACGGTGATCGTGCGCGCGCCCGCCAAGATCAATCTTGAGTTGCGGGTGGGCCCGGTCCGGGAAGACGGCTTTCACGAGCTCGCCACGGTGTTCCACGCCGTGGCGCTGTTCGACGATCTGACCGCGCGGGCCACCGAGCCCGGCTCGGGGGTCTCGATCACGGTGGACGGCATCCAGGCCGACGAGGTGCCCACCGACGACTCGAACCTGGCCGTGAAGGCAGCAAAGCTGCTGGCCGCGCACATCGGCCTGGAATCGGCCGACGTGGCGTTCTCCCTGCGCAAGGGCATCCCGGTGGCAGGTGGCATGGCCGGTGGCTCGGCCGACGCCGCGGCCGCCCTGGTCGCCTGCGACGCGCTCTGGCACGCCGGTCTCGACCGTGAGCAGCTGTTCGACCTGGCCGCGCAGCTCGGCTCGGACGTGCCCTTCTCCCTGCTCGGCGGCACCGCGATCGGCAGTGGCCGGGGTGAGCTGCTCACCCCCGTGCTGGCCCGCGGCGAGTACACCTGGGTGATCGCGCTCGCCGAGGGCGGCCTGTCCACGCCCGGGGTCTACGGAAAGATCGACCGGATGCGCGAGGCCGGTGAGGCTCCGCAGCCCACGCCCAGGCCCGAGATCGACGACGCCCTGATGGCCGCGCTGCGGGCCGGTGACGCCGCGGCCCTGGGCTCCCGTCTGCACAACGAGCTGGAGCCCGCCGCCCTGGCGATGGCCCCCCAGCTGGACCGCGCGCTGGAGATCGGCCGCAAGGTCGGCGCGCTCGGTGGCATCGTGTCCGGCTCCGGCCCGACCACGGTGTTCCTGGCCCGCGACTCCAGTCAAGCCCTTGATCTCGCGGTCGCCCTGACCGCGTCCGGAGCAGCGGCCGACGTGCGACGCGCACACGGTCCGGTGCCCGGTGCCCGTCTCGTCGAATCGGTGCGTGGTTAAGCCCAGTGGCCCACCTTCTCAACGCGGAGTCCGTCACAGTTGTGCACGGCTCCAGAACGCTTTTGGACGCGGTAAGCCTCGGTCTCGACGACGGTGACCGGATCGGTGTGGTCGGCCGGAACGGCGAGGGCAAGTCCACCCTGCTCCGGGTGCTCGCCCGTCTGCAGGAACCGGACGGCGGCCGGGTCACCACCGGCCGGGAGGTGCGCCTCGGCGCGCTCTGGCAGGAAGACCGCCTCGACCCGGACATGACGGTGCGACAGGCGGTCATGGGTGACATGGCCCCGCACGAGTGGGCCGGCGACGCCAAGGTCCGCGACGTGCTCGGCGGTCTGCTCGGTGGCCTGGAAGCACCCCTGGTCGGAGGGCTCGACGCGACGTTCGGCCGGCTCTCCGGGGGCCAGCGGCGCCGGGTCGGTCTGGCCGCGCTGCTGATCAGCGACGACGACCTGGTGATGCTCGACGAGCCCACCAACCACCTCGACGTCGAGGGCGTGGCCTGGCTGGCGCAGCACCTGAACCAGCGCTGGCCCGCCGGGCGCGGTGGCCTGCTCGTGGTCACCCACGACCGGTGGTTCCTCGACGCGGTCTGCGGCAGCATCTGGGAGGTCCACGACGGTGTGGTGGACAGCTACGAGGGCGGTTACGCGGCCTACGTGCTGACCCGCGCCGAGCGCGCCCGGGTGGCGGCCGTGACCGAGGAGCGCCGCCAGAACACCCTGCGGAAAGAGCTGGCCTGGCTGCGCCGGGGCCCGCCGGCCCGCACCAGCAAGCCACAGTTCCGCATCGACGCGGCCGAGTCGCTGATCGCCGACGAACCGCCGCCGCGCGACCAGATGAACCTGGCGAAGATGGCCACGGCCCGCCTGGGCAAGGACGTGGTCGACCTGGAAGACGTCACGGTCACGGTCGGATCCGGCGACGAGGCGAAAACCCTTCTGGAGCACGTCACCTGGCGGCTCGGCCCGGGAGACCGGATCGGTGTGGTCGGGGTCAACGGCTCGGGCAAGACCACGCTGATGAAGATGATGCTGGGCGGTCCGGGTGCCCCGGTGCCCACCGCCGGCCGGGTGAAGCGCGGAAAGACGGTTCAGGCGGTCATTCTCAGTCAGGACGTGCGCGAGCTCGACGCGGTGGCCGACCAGAAGGTGCAGGAGGCTGTCGAGAAGGTCAAGGGCACGGTCCGGATCGGTGGCAAAGACGTCACCGCGGGCCAGTTGCTCGAACGCCTGGGTTTCACGAAGGACAAGATCTGGACCCGGGTCAGCGACCTGTCGGGTGGTGAGCGGCGGCGTCTGCAACTGCTGCGCCTGCTGATGAGTGAGCCGAACGTGCTGCTGCTCGACGAGCCGACGAACGACCTGGACACCGACACCCTGGCCGCCATCGAGGACACGCTCGACGAGTGGCCCGGCACGCTGATCGTGGTCTCCCACGACCGGTACCTGCTGGAGCGTATCTGCGACAGGCAGGTGGCTCTGCTCGGTGACGGTCAGATCCGGGACCTGCCGGGTGGGGTCGAGGAATACCTGAAACTGCGGGCCCAGCAGGAACAGACCGAGGCGAGCTCGTCGACGTCCTCCATCTCGGAGGCGACCACCCCGGTGGCGACGGCCGCCGATACCCGTGCCGCCCGCAAGGAGATGGCCCGGATCGAACGGCAGATCTCGAAACTCGCCTCGCGGGAAGAGAAACTGCACGCGCAGATGGCCGAGAAGGCCACCGACCACGCCGCGATCAGCAAGCTCGACGCAGAACTGCGCGAGGTGACGGCGGAGAAGGACGCGCTCGAAGAGGCCTGGCTGGAAGCGGCCGAACTAGCCGGCTGAAACCTGGTCGTGATCATGCAATCCCCAGCCTTCGGCCGGGAGGTGGTGCTCCCACCTCCCGGAGGGGGATTGCATGATCACGGGGGATTACTTGACGGCGCCCAGTGACAGGCCCCGCACCAGCTTGTCCTGCGCCGCGAAACCGGCGATGAGCACGGGCAGCGACACCAGAGTGGCTGCTGCGCAGAGCTTCGCGAGGAACAGACCCTCACTGGTGATGAAGCCGACGAGGAACACCGGCGACGTCGAAGCCGCGACCGCGGTCAGGCTCTTCGCCAGCAGGAACTCGTTCCAGCTGAAGATGAAGCAGATCAGGCTGGTGGCCGCGATACCCGGGGTGATGATCGGGACGATCACGCTCCAGATCACCCGGAGCGTGCCGGCGCCGTCGACCTCGGCGGCCTCCATGATCTCCTTGGGCACCTCGGCCAGGAACGACTGCAGCATCCAGATCGCGATCGGCAGGTTCATCGCGGTGTAGAGGACGACCAGGATCCAGATGTTGTCCAGGCCACCGATTTTCTGGACCAGCAGGTAGATCGGCAGCAGTGCGGCGATCGAGGGCAGGAACTTGGTGGAGAGGAAGAAGAACATCACGTCCGTCCACTTCTCCACCGGCTTGATCGACAGTGCGTAGGCCGCCGGGATCGCCAGCGCCAGCACCAGCAGCGTGGAGACGATGCTGGCAGTGGCCGAGTTGATCAGGAACGGCCCGACCCCGCGGTCGAACAGCGCGGAGTAGTTGTCGAGCGTGAACCCGGCGAGCAGGGTCGGCGGGTTGGTCGCGGCGTCCGCCTCGCTGTGGAACGAGGTGAGGAACATCCAGGCCACGGGGGCGAAGAAGATCAGGGTGAGTACCCAGGCCGTCGTCGTCCAGACGAAGCCACCGGTCTCGGCGAGGTCGCCCTCGCCCTGGGCCGGCTTCTTCTTACGCCGGTTCAAGATGGTTCCGGACTTGGGTGTTTCGGTCGTCTGTGCGCTCATCAGCTGTGCTCCTCCCGGAAGAGCGAGCTCACGACCCGCAGAGCGAAGGTGGCCACGACGATCGTGCCGATCACGGTGACGACGCCGGCCGCGGAGGCCTCGCCGTACTCGAGCTTCGAGAACGTGGTCAGGTAGATCTCGTAGGGCAGGTTGGTGGTCGCGCTGCCCGGGCCGCCCTGCGTGATCGAGAAGACTGCGTCGAACTGCTGCACGATGTAGATCGCGCCGAGCAGCGTCGACAGTTCGATGTACTGCCGCATGTGCGGAAGCGTGATGTAGCGGAAGATCTTGACCCCTCCTGCGCCGTCCACGCGGGCCGCCTCCAGGATGTCCGTCGGCTGGGCCTGTAGCCCGGCCAGCAGGATCAGCATCATGAACGGCGTCCACTGCCAGACCAGCGCCGCGATGACCGAAGGCATCGGGTAGCTGGACACGAAGTCGATGGTCGGGCCGTGGTCGGCACCGAACAGCTTCCAGACGGCGTTGATCGTGCCGTTGAACAGGCCGTACGTCGGGTTGTAGAGAGCGTGCTTCCACAACAGGGCAGACGCCACGGGCATGATCAGGAACGGTGCGATCAGCAGGGTCCGGGCCAGACCGCGGCCCGGGAACTTGCGGTCGAGCAGCACGGCCAGGCCGAGGCCGAGCAGCAGGCTGATGGCCACGGTGCCCACGGTCAGGGTGATCGTGTTGATGACCGCGCTGCGCAGTCGTTCGTCGGTGAAAACGGTCTTGTAGTTGTCGAACCCGACGAACGAGGTGTAGTCACCGAGGCCCAGGAAGCTCTTGTCACCGGGCTTCTGCGGGTTCCACTGCAAGGATGAGATACCCATGGTGATGAGGAACGGCACCTGGGTGATGACGATGGTGAAGATGAGCGCCGGCAGCAGCGGGGCCCGCCGGACCCACCGGGATCTGCGGGAGATCCCGGTGGGCCGGCGAACCGGTGGGGCGGCGTTCTCTTCCTGATGTGTTTCGGCAACGGTAGCCATTGCCACTCCTCAGGGTTGAGACGTCGGTTTTACTTGTATTCCTGGGCGATTTCCTCGGCCTGCTTCTGGCCGTCGTCCAGCGCGTCCTTCACCGATCCCTGGCCGGCCAGCACCCCGCTGATCGACTGCGACACCTTGGTGCCCAGGTCGGCGAACTCGGGGATGGTGACGTACTGGATGCCGACGGTCGGTCGGGGCTGCAGACCCGGGTTGGTCGGGTCGGCGTGCTCGATCGACTCCAGGGTCAGCTGACCGAAGTCACCGGAAGCTTCCTTGTACTCGGGGATCTCGTAGGTGCTGGCGCGCTTGCCGTTGGGAACCCGGGCCCAGCCCAGCTTCTCGCCGACGGTCTGCTCGTACTTCTTGCTGGTGGCCCACAGGGCGAACTTGGCGGCGGCGTCGGCGTTCTTGGTGGTCTTGGGCATGGCCCAGTTCCACGACCAGAGCCAGCCGCTGTATTCGGTCTTGTTGACCGGGGCGTAGGCGTAACCGATCTTGCCCACGACCTTGCTGCTCGCCTCGTCCTCCAGCGAACCCGCCGCCGAGGTGGCGTCGTACCACATGGCGACCTTGCCCTGGCTCAGGGCGTTCAGGCACTCGGTGAACCCGGCCTGGGCCGCGCCCGCCTCACCGTGCTCCTTGATCAGCTTGGTGTAGAAGTTGACCGCCTCGGTGAACTCCGGGGCGTTCACCTTCGCGTTCCAGTCCTTGTCGAACCAGGTGCCGCCGAAGGTGTTCACCACGGTGGTCAGCGGCGCGAACATCTCGCCCCAGCCCGGAAGGCCACGCAGGCAGATGCCCTTCATGCCGGGCTCGGCGCCGTCCAGCTTCGCCGCCAGGTCGGCGACCTCGTTCCAGGTCGGCTTCTCCGGCATCGTCAGGTTCTTCTCCTTGAAGATGTCCTTGCGGTACATCAGGAAGGAGGACTCACCGTAGAACGGCAGGGCGTAGAGCTTTCCGTCTTCTCCGGTGAGGCTCTCGGCGACCGGCTTGAGCAGGTCGGCCGAGTCGTACTCGCTGTCCGCGTCGGCGTACGAGCTGAGTTCGTGCAGCCAGTCGTTCTTCTGCCACAGCTGCGTCTCGTAGGCACCCACGGTGGCCAGGTCGTACTGGCCGGCCTTGCTCGCGACGTCCTGGGTGACCTTGTCACGCAGCTCGTTCTCGGGCAGCACGGTGAAGTTCACCTTGATGCCCGTTTCCTTGGTGAAGGTGTCGGCGGTCAGATCCTGGATGTCGGTCATCTGCGGGTTGGCGACCATCAGGACATTGATGGATCCGCCCTTCCCGTCACTGCCGGCTCCACCGCCACCACCGGCGCCTGAGCACGCGGTGGTGATGAGAACGGTGGCGACGGCCCCTGCCGTCACACCGATCCTCCAGCTGTTGTTCGTCCGGGTCACGAATCCTCCTTGACTGTGCGGGACCATATTGAGGCGAGAAGTTACGTATTAACTACTTATGGTGATGACAAGGTTGTCAGAACTAGGTGCAGTCGGGCCGTTGCTCATCGTGCGTCTTTCGGTCGTCGGATCCTTGCCTGCGGGGCTGCCGTGAGGTGTCACACCATCACCGCTTCTACGCCGATGGCGCGCAGTCGCCGGATCTGACCCTCATTGGCCGAGCGGTCGGTGACGATAGTCGAGAAATCCCTTGCCTGTGCAAAACGGTAGGACGAGTCGGACCCCAATTTTGACGAATCGGTGACCAGGAGAGTGCGCCGGCTGGCACTTACGGCCCGGGCCTTGATCGCCGCCACGGCGGCATCAGGGCAGGTCGCGCCCCGTTCCAGGGTGAGTCCGTTGGTGCCCAGCACGCTGAGGTCGAAGACGAAGTCCTCCAGCATGCGAAGCGCCCAGTGGTCGATGGTTCCCAGGGTTTTCCCCCGTACCCGGCCCCCGATGAGTACCACAGAGACCTGGTCGCGGGGAGCCATGACCAGAGCGATCGGTAGCGAGTTGGTGACCACGGTGAGTGGTCGCCGGGGGGTCAGGCGCTCCGCGAAAGCCTGTGTGGTGGAGCCCTCGTCAAGGTATATGGATTCGGCGGTGCCCACCAGACCGATGGCGTGGTCGGCGATGCGACCCTTTTCGTCGGTGCGGGAGGTGTTACGCAGAGCCAGGGTGCCCTCGAACCCGAGGCGCTCCACCGGGATCGCCCCGCCGTGCACGCGCCGCAGCAGTCCTTCGGCCTCCAGAGCCGTCAGATCGCGCCTGACCGTCTCCTTGGCCACTGTCAGCTCGCGTGCCACCTCGGCAACATCGATCCGTCCCACCTGCCGTGCCTGATCGACCAGCCATCGCCGTCGTTCATAGGCATAGAGCTCCATTGCCCGCCTCCGCCCGTCCGTGGCCGAACCGGCCCGGTGCATGTGTCTGTGATGTAAACCTCAGGCACAGGTTCTCCACAAGGGGTTGAGCTAAAACGGGCACCATCTTTGACCAAACGGAAGCACCCGGGCGCCCGAACGGGTACCAAATGTCCGTTTTGCCGATAGGGGGGTGAGTGGGAACGGGGCTCGGTAACAGAGCCGTAAGGCTCTCCTGCCCGGGTCGGGGGGACCGGCCCGGTGTGGATCTTCGGCTCGAATTCTCAGTTCGGGTCGAAGGCCGTCAGAAGATCGCGCAGCAGGTGCGCCAGCTGATCGTGCTCACCGTTGGTGAGCACGGCGAGGACCGAGCGCTCGACCTCGAGCAGGTCGGACAGCGCGGCATCCGTCACGGCCCGGCCGCTCTCCTCCAGCTGCACCATCACCCCGCGACCGTCGGCCGGGTCGGGGAGCCGGCGCACCAGGCCCCGGCCCGCCAGCCGGTCGATGCGGTTGGTCATCGTGCCGCTGGTGACCATGGTCAGGGCGACGAGTTGGCCGGGGGAGAGGCGGTATGGATCGCCGTTCCGTCGGAGCGCCGAAAGTACGTCGAATTCCCAGGTTTCGAGATCGTGCCGGGCGAAGGCGGCCGAACGGGCCTTGTCCAGCAGGCGCGACAGTCGACTGACCCGGGAAAGCACTTCCAGCGGGGTGACATCCAGATCGGGTCGCTCGCGGTTCCAGGCTGCGACGATCCGGTCTACCTCATCCACGGGGCTTTTCGACCTCCGGCTTCATGGATCGGCGGGCGCGCAGCCGGGGCTTGGTCTCCAGTGCGGTCAGGCCGTTCCAGGCCAGGTTAACGACATGGGCGGCTACCACGGCCTTTTCCGGTGTGCGGTGGTCGAGCCAGAACTGGCCGGTCATGGCGATCATGCCGACCAGCATCTGGGCGTACAGCGGGGCCATCTGCGGATCGAAGCCGCGGGCCGCGAACTGCTCGCCCAGGATGTACTCGACATGACCGGCCACGTCGCTCAGCAGGCTGGCGAAGCCGCCCTCCTGCTTGGTGATCGGCGAGTCCCGCACCAGGATGCGAAAACCGTCGGTCTCGGTCTCGATGTAGGTGAGCAGGGTCATCGCGGCGATCTCGAGAACCTGCCGGGGTGGGTTCGGCTGGGTGAGGGCCTCGGTCATCGCCTCGAGCAGCTTGCGGGTCTCCAGCTCCACCACCGCCGCGTAGAGCCCGTCCTTGCCGCCGAAGTGCTCGTACACCACTGGTTTGGAGACCCCCGCGGTGGCGGCGATCTCCTCGACACTGGTGCCCTCGAAGCCCTTCTCGGCGAACAATTGCCTTCCGATGGCCAGCAGTTGCTCGCGCCGCTGGGCCCCTGTCATCCGGGCGCGGCCACCGGCCCGGGACGCGCGCGGACGGTCGGGCGTCGGGGAATGGGGGCCTGTACTCACCGGGCTATCATGCCCAACTCGCGCGATCGGTGTAGAGGTCGCCCGCCCATGCCCAAACCACCCCGGCTCTGCTACGCGCGCCGTGACGCGAGGCGCGTGGTGTCCGGCCAGCGCACGTTGGTCGCCCAGCCGAACTTCTCGAAGAACCAGATCACCCGGGCGCTGGAGTCGATCTGGCCCCGCAGCACGCCGTGCCGGGCGCAGGTCGGGTCGGCGTGGTGCAGGTTGTGCCAGGACTCCCCGAACGACAACAGGGCCAGCCACCAGACGTTGCCCGAGCGGTCGCGGCTCTTGAAGGGGCGCTCTCCCAAGGCATGACAGATCGAGTTGATCGACCAGGTGACGTGGTGCAGCAGCCCCACCCGTACCAGCGATCCCCAGAAGAAGGCCGTGGCCGCTCCCTGCCAGGTGCCCGTGATGGCGAACCCCAGCAGCGCGGGCAGACCCAGCGAGAGGATCACCAGGGGGCCGAACGCACGGGACACGAACATCACGCCGCGATCGCGCAGCAGGTCGGGGGCGTAGCGCTTGGGGTTGGTGTTCTCCGGGTCGAACAGCCAGCCCATGTGGGCGTACCAGAGGCCCTTCATCAGGGCGGGCACGGTCTCGCCGTAACGCCAGGGCGAATGCGGGTCGCCCTCGCGATCACTGAAGGCGTGGTGGCGCCGGTGGTCGGAGACCCACCTCAGCACCGGGCCCTCGACCGCCAGGGAGCCGGCCACGGCCAGCGCGATGGTCAGCGGGCGGTTGGCGCGGAACGAGCCGTGGGTGAAGAACCGGTGGAAGCCGACCGTGATCCCCAGCCCGGAGATCAGGTAGAGGACGAGGGCGATCACCAGGTCGTGCCAGTTCAGCAGGCGCCCCCAGGCCATCGGGATCGCCGCGACCAGCGCCACGAACGGCACCGCGATGAAGATGAACAGTGCCGTCTGCTCGCCCCGGCGCTTCGGGTGGGGGTCGACGTGCGGTTCGCCCCGGGGTGCCTGGGCCGGCTGGCTGGTGCGGGAGGTCACCTGGGTGGTGTTTGAGGACGAGGTGACTGGTGGCGTTGTCCTGGAGGACGAGGTGCCTGGGGACGAGGTGCCTGGGGACGAGGTGCCTGGGGACGAGGTGCCTGGGGACGAGGTGCCTGGGGACGAGGTGCCTGGGGACGTCGTCTCGGTGGGCGTCCCACTCGTGGGCGCCGGGGGGACGGGCGCTGCGGCTGCCGGTGAACTCACGGGGATTCCCCTCTTCCGGGTCGTGCCGCCAGATCACGGGCCGGACGCTGCTTGCCCGGGGCCCGTGTCTGCCGGACCGTGCCGGCCAAAATCTGCCGGCCGTCAATCCTGCTGACCGATCCTGGTCAATCCGGATCGGGACCGCGCTGACCTGCGACGAGCAACCTACGGTCGGTAACCTACGAAAGCGTAACCCGAGAATCCGAGGCCTGGGCAGAGGGCACGCAAGGAAGTTCTGGAGTGTTCTGCCCCTTGTCGCCCAGGCAACGATTCGGGCAATTCCGGGGGCGCGAAGGGTGCCGATGCGACGAAGAGGCCCCGGAGTTGGCAGACTGGCCCCCGGTCCTCGTGGGCGCCGAGCCCGGCGAGCGACCTTCCCCCCTGGTGTAACGGCAGCACACAGGCCTTTGGAGCCTTGAGGTACCTGTTCGAATCAGGTGGGGGGAGCTTCTGGCATTCGCGCTCTGGAGGGTGTTCGTCCGTGAGTACACAGCAGCCGGCAGCGGTCGTGGTTCTGGCCGCCGGTGAGGGCAAGCGGATGCGCTCGCGTACCCCCAAGGTGCTGCACCGCATCGGTGGCCGGTCCCTCGTCGGGCACGCGCTGGCCGCTGCCTGGAGCCTTCGGCCGGAGCATCTCGTGGTGGTGGTGCGGCACCAGCGTGAGCAGGTTGCCGGGCACGTGGCCGAGATCGCCCCGGCCGCCGTGATCGCCGACCAGGACGAGGTGCCCGGCACCGGCAGTGCCGTCGCCGCCGGTCTGCGCGCGCTGTCGGGGCTGGACGGGGTTGACGGGGTGGACGGCGTGGTCGTCGTCACCTACGCCGACGTTCCCCTGCTCTCCGGCGAGACGCTGGCCGCCCTGGTCGAGGCCCACCGGGCCGAGCAGGCCGCGGTGACCGTACTGACCGCCGAGGTCGGCGACCCCACCGGCTACGGCCGGGTGCTGCGCGACGCCTCCGGCGCGGTCACCGGCATCGTCGAGCAGCGTGACGCCACCCCGGAGCAGGCCGCGATCCGGGAGATCAATTCCGGCATCTACGCCTTCGACGCCAAGGTGCTGGTCGACGCGCTCGGCCGGATCGGCTCGGACAACGACCAGAACGAGATGTATCTGACCGACGTGCTGGGCATCGCCCACGCCGACGGCCGGCGGGTGCGCGCTGTCGTCACCCACGACCTCTGGCAGGTCGAGGGCGTCAACGACCGGGTTCAGCTCGCCACCCTCGGCGCCGAGCTGAACCGCCGCCTGCTCGTCGGTCACATGCGTGGTGGCGTCACCGTGGTCGACCCGGCCACCACCTGGGTGGACGTCGACGTGCACCTGGCCGCCGACGTCACCCTGCTGCCCGGCACCCAGCTGCACGCCGGCACCACGGTCGCGACCGGGGCCACCGTCGGCCCCGACACCACGCTCTCCAACTGCGCGGTCGGCGAAGGTGCGTCCGTCGTCCGTACGCACGGCACCGGCGCGAAGATCGAGGCCGGCGCCGGGGTCGGCCCGTTCAGTTATCTGCGCCCGGGCACCGTGCTCGGTCCGGACGGCAAGATCGGCGCCTTCGTCGAGACCAAGAACACCACGATCGGCGCGGGCGCCAAGGTGCCCCACCTGACCTACGCCGGTGACGCCACGATCGGTGAGGGCGCCAACATCGGCGCCGCGACGATCTTCGCCAACTACGACGGCGTACAGAAGCACCACACCACCGTCGGCGCCCACGTCCGGATCGGCAGCGACACCACCCTCGTCGCCCCGGTCACCGTGGGCGACGGCGCCTACACCGCCGCCGGCTCGTCGATCACCGAAGACGTGCCTCCCGGCGCCCTCGCCGTGGCCCGCGGTCGTCAGCACAACAGCGAGGGCTGGGTCGCGCGCCGCCGGGCCGGAACCCCCTCGGCCCGCGCCGCCGAGGCCGCCCTGACCTCCGACCCCGAAGCCCCCACCGAGTAATCCCACCGGGCCAGACCAAAACAGGCTCGGCTCGGCCAGGCCCGGCCGGGCACGGCCCGCGGGGCTATGGAGTACCCCTACCCCTACCCCTGTTCGTGATCATGCAAAATCTCCCCGGCGTTCTAGAACTCTCACCGCGACAGTTCTAGAACTCCGGGGAGATTTTGCATGATCACGGCGGGTTGTGGCCGGGGTTGTCGCGGGGTTGTCGCGGGGTTGTGGCGGGTTGTTGTCGTGGGGTGTGTACCGGTGCTGTCCCCGGTCGGTGGTCGCCCCGGAGGGTTTCACCCGCATTCCGGGGCGGTGGGGCGCAAGATCGTCGAGAAAGAGGAGGTGGGGTCAGGTGTATGGGCGAATCTGGGCCCCGGCCGGTCATGTACAGTGGTCCGGTTACCTCGGCGAGGGTTGCAGCCCAACATCAAGCGCAACCGTGATCGACGCGGACATCACTACGTGCATGGCGCGCCTGTGACTCCGCCGGGTGTGCCGCCATTCATATCGTTGAAGCAGTCTGACTTCTGTGCGCGGCCTCGGTCGCGCCCGTGATTGAGGAGATCTGTTGTGTCCGAGGTAAAGCTCAGCGCTACGCCGCGTAACGACTTCGGCAAGGGCGCTGCGCGTCGGCTGCGCCGCGACCACCAGGTTCCGGCCGTGCTCTACGGGCACGGTACCGACCCGGTTCACGTCGCCCTGCCCGGGCACGCGACGATGCTCGCGCTCAAGAACGCGAACGCCCTGCTCACCATCGACATCGACGGCAAGAGCCAGCTCGCCATCCCGAAGGACGTGCAGCGTCACGCCCTGAAGGGCTCCATCGAGCACGTCGACCTGCTGATCGTCCGTCAGGGCGAGAAGGTCACCGTCGACGTCGCGCTGCACTTCACCGGTGACCCGGCGCCGGGCGGCCGCGCCCAGGCCGAGCTCAACTCGCTGAGCCTCGAGGTCGAGGCCACCGCGATCCCGGACGGTATCGAGTTCAGCATCGAGGGCACCGAGGTCGGCACCCAGATCCACGCCGGCCAGATCCCGCTGCCCGAGGGTGCCACCCTCATCGGTGACCCGGACGCCATCGTCATCGCCGTCACCGACTCCACCCGCGCGGTCGGCACCGAGGCCGAGGCCGCCGAGGCCGACGCCGTCGCCGCCGAGGGCTGATTCTCCGTGTAGCCCCCCAGCAACACCCGACCTCAGGGCCGGCCCCCACGCGGGTGCCGGCCCTGAGGCGCGTCTGGTCCGGTGGCCACCCACGTTCGCCGGCCCGCCTTCGGCCGTGATCAGGCAATCCCCCAGCCCCTGGAGAGCCGGGAGGTGACCCCACGTCCCCGGGGAAGGTTTACCTGGTCACGAACGGGGAGGTGGCCCACCTTCGTGGTCACCGCACGAGGGCCTGTCGCGGCGAAAGATCTGATCCGGGGCGCAGTCGAGAGCCTGCCGACCGGGGTGGCCTCGGCGGGTACGACCCGAGTGGTCCCGGAGCGCCGCAATGCCGGGCACGGGCGGATCCTGGTCCGTGATCGGGGCGATCCCTCGGCTTCGGCCGGGGAAGTGGGGGCACATCAGGGCGTCCCCCGGCCCCCACGTAACTGAACCGTGCCCCACCGAACGCTCATACGCGTCCATAGTTGGCGTTCGACCCCACCCACCCGACGGAGCCGTGATGCCTGCCGAACCCACCCCCGACCCCACCACCGAGATCAGCGACCTGCCCTGGCTGGTCGTCGGTCTCGGGAATCCGGGGGACAAGTACGCCCGGAACCGGCACAACGTCGGGCACCGGGTGGCCGACGAGCTGGTCGCCCGGATGGGGGGCCGCTTCGCCACCCACCGGTCGCGGGCCCAGGTCCATGACGGGCGCTGGGCACCGACCGGAGGCCGGCCGGGAGCCCGGATGATCGTGGCCAAGCCGAGCACGTACATGAACGAGTCGGGCGGGCCCGTGGCGGGCCTGCTGCAGTTCTTCAAGCTGCCGGTGACCCGGCTTCTGGTCGTGCACGACGAGCTCGACATCCCCTTCAGCGAGGTGCGCCTGAAGTGGGGCGGGGGCGAGGGCGGTCACAACGGCCTGCGCTCGATCAGTAAGTCAACGGGAAGTAAAGGCTACGGCCGCGTACGTCTCGGTATTGATCGTCCGCCCGGCCGGATGGATCCCGCCGACTACGTTCTACGTGATGTCCCTGCTGCTCAGCGTGAAGATCTGCTCCTCATGATCGGTGAGGCCGCGGATGCGGTCGAGGAGCTCGGCCGGGCGGACTTTGCCCGGATTCAGGGGATTTACAACACGAAGAGTGGCAGTCGGTAGCTCGCTGCCTTAACTGCGGAGTTGATGTTGTACAGGGCGTCTTTCATGGGTGAACTGTGAGCAACTGCCAGATGAAAGGGAACCAACCACACTATATTCACTTAAGCCGGACAGATCGCCGCTGATCTCGTGGTTCGACATTCGCCTGTGTCGGTTTTGTATCAAGCGATTGTTAAGTCTGAGGGAGGCGTGAATGGCAGTCATGGAGCCCGGAGGCAACGTTGACCAGCTGACCCAGCTGGACGATGTGGTCGCTCGCCCCAGTGGTCCGCCCAGTTCCGGCACGGTCCCCCGGCAACAGGTCCACAAGACCGGCCGGCACATCGGCGCGGGCAGTGCCGAACCCGGGGCGATGATGCGTCGCTACCAGCGGATGGCGGTGGCCTCGGACGGCCTGGCCTCGCTGCTGGGAGGCGTGGCGGCGTCCGTGGTGCGGTTCGGCGAGCCCGACCCGACCTACATCGCCTTCACCCTGCTGCTGCCGATGCTCTGGATCGCCATCATCACCGCGCAGCGGGGTTATGAGCGCCGGTTCCTGGGCACCGGCCCGGAGGAGTACCGCCGGATCAACCAGGCCGGTCTGATGATGTTCTGCCTGATCGCGGTGGTCTCCTACGCGCTGCGCAGCGAGGTCGCCCGCGGCTATGTGTTCCTGGCCATCCCGGTGACCCTTCTGCTGACACTCGCCTTCCGGCGTCAGCTGCGGGGCTGGATCTACCGGTTGCGCGATCGCGGCCTGGCGTTGCAGCGGGTGCTCGTGGTCGGTCGCGCCGACGTGGTGGTGTCGGTCATCGAGAAGCTCGACAACGAGCCGCAGCACGGTCTGGTACCGGTCGGCGCCTGTGTGCCGTTCGTCGGGGTCGAGGTCTCGCACGTGAACGACGTCCCGGTGGTCGGGGATCCGGAGCGGGTGCTCGACGCGGTGGAGGCCACCGGGGCCCACGTGGTCGCGGTCGTGTCCCACCCGGACCTGTCGGGGCAGGCGCTGCGGCGTCTGTCCTGGGCCCTGGAGGAGCGTGGGGTCGAGCTGATCGTCTCGCCGGGCATCATCGAGGTGGCCGGCCCGCGGTTGTCCATCCGGCCGATCGCCGGCCTGTCGTTGCTGCATCTGGAACGTCCTTCGGCCAACGGTGGCCGGATGATGGGCAAGGTGGTCTTCGACCGGGTGGGCGCCCTGCTGCTCACCCTGCTCGCCCTGCCGCTGCTGCTGCTGATCGCGGTGGCGATCAAGGTCACCAGCCCGGGGCCGGTGCTCTACCGGCAGACCCGGGTCGGAGCCGGGGGCCGCGAGTTCCTGATGCTCAAGTTCCGCTCGATGGTGGTGGACGCCGACCGGCGCCGGGCCGCGTTGCTGAACCTCAGCGAGGGCAACGGCGTCCTGTTCAAACTGCGCAAGGACCCACGGGTCACCCGGGTCGGCGGCCTGCTGCGCCGGCTCTCCCTGGACGAGCTGCCGCAGTTGCTGAACGTGGTGCGGGGAGACATGTCCCTGGTCGGGCCGCGTCCGCCGCTGCCCGAGGAGGTGGCCGCGTACAGCGACGACGCGGTGCGCCGGCTGAAGGTGAAGCCCGGCCTCACCGGTCTCTGGCAGGTCAGCGGCCGCAGCGACCTGAACTGGGAGGAGTCGCTGCGCCTCGACCTGCGGTACACCGACAACTGGTCGATCGCCCTGGACGTCACGATCCTGTGGCGCACCGTACGTGCAGTGGTTCGTGGAGCTGGCGCTTACTGAGAGAATGCCCGCTCAGCTGTGCTGCGAAGGGAACTGCGATGACGATCGAGCCCAGCGGGGACGACGCGCGTCTTGCCCGCCATCTGGCTCATGCGGCCGGCCTCGCCCTGCTTGAGGAGCGAACCGGTGCGGCAGAGGGTAAGGCGCTGAAAGACGCCGGTGACGCGCGCGCCCAGGCGGTACTCGCCGCGCTGCTGGCGGAACACCGGCCCGGCGACGCGGTGCTCAGCGAGGAGGCCGCCGACTCGGCCGCCCGCCTGAGCGCGGAACGGGTCTGGATCATCGACCCGCTGGACGGCACCCGGGAATTCTCCGAGCGGCCGCGCACCGACTGGGCCGTGCACGTGGCGTTCTGGGAGAAGGGTGAGCTGGCCTCCGGGGCCATCGCCCTGCCCGCCCGCGACGTGACCTACGGCACCGACGAACCGCCGGTACTGCCTCCGCGTGAAGAGGGCCCGATCCGTCTGGCCGTGAGCCGATCCCGCCCGCCGGCCTTCGTCACCGCGGTGGCGCAGGAGCTCGGCGCGGAACTGGTGCCGATGGGTTCGGCCGGGGTGAAGTGTTCCAGCGTGTGGACCGGTGAGGCCGACGCCTATCTGCATGCGGGTGGGCAGTTCGAGTGGGACAGCGCCGCGCCGGTGGCCGTGGCCCGGGCCGCGGGCCTGCACACCAGCCGGATCGACGGCTCGCCGCTGGTCTACAACCGGCCCGACCCGCAGCTTCCCGACCTCCTTGTGTGCCGCACAGAGTTCGCTGAGAAGATTCTGGCCACCGTTGCCCGCCACATTCCTGAGGTGATCGCCCGATGAGCGCGTCGGAGTACCGGCTCACTCAGCTGCAGACGCTGGAAGCCGAGTCCATCCACATCATCCGGGAGGTGGTGGCCGAGCTCGAGCGCCCCGTCCTCCTGTTCAGTGGTGGCAAGGACTCGATCGTCATGCTCCGCCTGGCGGAGAAGGCGTTCTTCCCGGCCCGCATCCCGTTCCCGGTGATGCACGTCGACACCGGCCACAACTTCCAGGAGGTCCTCGACTTCCGCGACCTGCGCGTGGCCGAGCTCGGCGTGCAGCTGATCGTGGCCAGCGTGCCCGAGGCCCTCGACCGCGGCCTGGTCAGCGAGCCGCCGGACGGCACCCGGAACCGCATTCAGACCCCGGTGCTCCTGGACGCTCTCGAGAAGTACCGGTTCACCGCTGCTTTCGGTGGTGCTCGGCGCGACGAGGACAAGGCCCGGGCCAAGGAGCGGGTGTTCTCGTTCCGCGACGAGTTCGGCCAGTGGGACCCCAAGAACCAGCGTCCCGAGCTCTGGAACACCTACAACGGCCGGATCCAGATGGGCGAGAACATCCGGGTCTTCCCGCTGTCCAACTGGACCGAGCTGGACATCTGGCAGTACGTGAAGCACGAGCAGATCGCCCTGCCGTCGATCTACTTCTCGCACCAGCGCGAGGTGTTCGACCGGGGCGGCATGCTCTACGGCGTGCACGAGGTGTGCCAACCGAAGGCCGGTGAGGAGGTCTTCACCGAGACCGTTCGCTACCGCACCGTCGGTGACGCCAGCCTGACCGCCGCCGTCCGCAGCGATGCGGATACGCTCGACAAGATCATCGACGAGGTCGCGTCCACCCGGATCACCGAGCGCGGCGCCACTCGCGGCGACGACAAGTTCAGCGAGGCCGCGATGGAAGACCGCAAGCGTGAGGGGTACTTCTGATGCCGCCGACCATGGACATGTTGCGGTTCGCCACTGCCGGATCGGTGGACGACGGCAAGAGCACCCTCATCGGGCGGCTGCTGTTCGACTCCAAGTCGATCTTCGAGGACCAGCTCAGCGCGGTCGAGGCGGCCAGTACGGCCAAGGGCGACGACTACGTGAACCTGGCGCTGCTCACCGACGGCCTGCGGGCCGAGCGGGAGCAGGGCATCACGATCGACGTGGCCTACCGGTACTTCGCCACGCCGCGGCGGAAGTTCATCATCGCCGACACCCCGGGGCACATCCAGTACACCCGGAACATGGTCACCGGTGCCTCCACCGCCGACCTGGCCATCATTCTGGTGGACGCGCGCAAGGGCCTGGTCGAGCAGAGCCGCCGGCACGCGTTCCTCGCCACTCTGCTGCGGGTTCCGCACCTGGTGCTCGCCGTGAACAAGATGGACCTCGTGGACTACTCCCAGGAGGTCTACGACGAGATCAGCGAAGAGTTCACCCGTTTCGCCGACAAGCTCAACGTCGCCGACCTGACGGTGATCCCGCTGTCGGCGCTCAAGGGTGACAACATCGTCACCCGCTCGGCGAACATGCCCTGGTACGAAGGGCCGTCGCTGCTGCACCACCTGGAGCACGTGCACGTCTCCAGCGATCGCAACCTGATCGACGTGCGGTTCCCGGTGCAGTACGTGATCCGCCCGCAGTCGAGCCAGTACCCCGACTACCGCGGTTACGCGGGTACGGTGGCCAGCGGCACGCTCAAGGCCGGCGACGAGATCATGGTGCTGCCGTCCGGTTTCACCAGCACGATCGCCGCGGTCGAGACCGCCGACGGGCCGGTGGCCGAGGCGTTTCCGCCGATGGCCGTCACGGTGCGGCTGAACGACGAGATCGACATCTCGCGGGGCGACATGATCTGCCGCCCGCAGAACGCGCCCAAGGCCGCGCAGAACATCGACGCGATGGTCTGCTGGATGGCGGACGACGCGCTGCGGCCGGGCCGGAAGCTGGCCATCAAGCACACCTCCCGCAGCGCCCGGGCCGTGGTGAAAGACCTCGAGTACCGCCTCGACGTCAACACCCTGCACCGCGACTCGGCCGCGACGGAGCTGAACCTGAACGACATCGGCCGGATCCGCCTGCGCACCACGCAGCCGCTGCTGTGCGACGAGTACTCCCGTAACCGGGAGACCGGTGGGTTCATCCTGATCGACGAGAACACCAACCGCACGGTCGGCGCGGGGATGATCACCTCGGCCGACTGACGCAGCACCGTTCCGTGAGAGGCGTCCCCGCATCCGGCGGGGGCGCCTCTCGCGCGTCCGGGCCCAGGTGAGCAGGGGTGAAAAACGAGGTTAATGCACTCTGAAGTTAAATTTGATGGTTTGTACTCCACGCCCGACTTTGTCCTCCTACTCTGACTCCGCGGAGCCACTTCCATCCGCCGGTATCGCGGCAACGGGGGCAGAGCATGGGGTTCAGACGCACCATCAGCAGTCTGGTCATCGCCGGGGTCGCGGCCACGGCTCTCGCCTTCGTCGCCGTCTCTCCGGCGCACGCCGTCGCCGTGCCCCGGGACGGCACGAGTTCCGGCCGGGCGGCCGCCTCCTGTTGGGAGATCAAGCAGAACGACCCGGCGTCCGCCGACGGCACCTACTGGCTCCAGACACCTGAACTCGTTGCGCCGCAGCAGTTCTACTGCGACCAGACGACGGACGGTGGTGGCTGGGTGCTGATCGGCCGGGGCCGGGACGGCTGGCAGTGGCTGCCGAACGGTCAGGGCAGCGTCGCGAACCTCCGTAACACCCCCACCGGCACGGGTGCTTTCGCCGTGGCCACGTTGCCCGGTGACACCGTGCAGGGGCTGCTGGGCGGAACCCGGGTGGACGCCCTCACCGACGGCGTGCGGGTGCGCCGCGCCACCAACACCACCGGCACGACCTGGCAGGAGATGCGCCTGCTGGCCAGGAGCCGGGCCGACTGGACCTGGGCGATCGGCGGCGGGGTGCTGCTGAACTCGATCCGGGTCGGTACCACCAGCTACACCGCTGCCAACAGCCAGAGCTGGGGCACCGACCAGAACTACCTGCGCCTGACCACGACCTCGCTCCAGGCGCACAACTACCGCTCCGGGTTCGCGTTCGGCTCGAACATCAGCGGGGTGAACAACTCCACGAGCTATCTGTGGATGTATGCCAGTGAACGGGCGGCACTCCCGTTCACCCAGGTGTTCCTGCGGCCCCGGCTCACCTCCCCGGCATACACCGCGATCGGTGACCCGGGAACCGATGGCGAGACCGTGCGTCCACTGCTGGCGAACCGCACCTCGGACGACACGCCCTGGGGCGTGACCGGTCTCGCCACCGGGGGCGCTGCCGGCGAGGTCACCGAGGTGGAGGACTTCGCCTTCATCGGTGACACCGCTTACGTGGCAGGAAAATTCCGCTACGTGAAGCACGGGGCGGACGGGGAGCAGATCGAGCAGTCCTACCTGGCGGCCTTCGACGTGGACACGGGGGAGTGGCGAGAAGACTTCCGGCCCACCCTGGACGCCACCGCCTGGTCGCTCGCGGCCAGTCCCGACGGAACGAAACTGTTCGTGGGCGGTGAGTTCACGAACGTCAACGGGGTCGCGCAGACCGAGGGCGTGGCCGCCCTCGATCCGGACACCGGGGCACCCGTGGCCGGCTGGCGGGCCTACGCCGCCTACGAGGGCACCGACACGCCGAACGTGCGTTCCATCGACGTCCAGGGCGACTGGCTCTACCTGGGTGGCCGGTTCAACCGGGTGGCAGGCGGCACGACCATGGACGCGCCGCTGACGCTGCGCAGCATGGCCCGCACCAACCTGACCGACGGCACGCCCGACGGCGCCTGGAAGCCGCACGTGGACGGCACGGTGTTCGAGCTGGACGCCTCCGAGCAGGGCGACCGGGTCTATCTGGTGGGTAATTTCAACAACGTCAACTTCTCCCCGTCACCGATGCAGGGCGTGGTCTCGACCGAGGACGGCGCCGCCAACGTGCCCGGGCTGTCGCCGTCGGTGGTGGCCGCGGGCTCCGGCACCAGCACCTATCAGCAGACGATCCTCGAGGTCGGCCAGGACGTCTGGCAGGGCGGCTCGCAACACATCCTGAGCAAGTACGGCCGCGACGC
Source organism: Kineosporia sp. NBRC 101731 (assembly GCF_030269305.1). Lineage (NCBI taxonomy): Bacteria > Bacillati > Actinomycetota > Actinomycetes > Kineosporiales > Kineosporiaceae > Kineosporia > Kineosporia sp. NBRC 101731. The sequence continues at coordinate 655,758 of NZ_BSTC01000002.1, read as the reverse complement.
CTACAACTTCATCAGCGGCAACATCACCCGCAACGGTGGCGACTTCCAGGCCCTGGCGGAGAAGGACGGCGTGATCTACGGCGCCTGCCACTGCCTGAACTTCACCTATTCCGGAACCACCAGTTACAGCAGCCCGATCACGGCCGCCACCGATGTCAACAGCATCCGGTTCATCGGGGCCTGGGACGAGCAGACCGGGGCGTTCATCCCGCAGTTCTACGTCTCCAGCCTGTCGGCCCGCAACGACATGGGGCCCTGGGCCCTGGAGAACGGCCCGGACGGATGTCTGTGGTTCGGCGGCGACTTCACCGCCGGGTCGTACACCGGCACCACCCAGCAGTGGCTCGGCGGGTTCGGCAAGCTCTGCGCCCGCGACACCACGGCCCCCGACCCGCCGACCGGACTGACGAACGGACTCACCCCCTCCGGGGTGCAGCTCGCCTGGTCGGCGTCCGGCGGATCGCCCTCGGGGTACGAGGTGCTGCGGGACGACCGGGTGGTCGCGACGGTGACGGGCACCACCTGGACCGATCCGGACGGCGCGGGAACAGCTCGCTACTGGGTGCGGGCCATCGACGCGACGGGTAACCGCTCCGCCTCCACCCCCGTCAGCGTGGTCGAGGAACCACCCGGCCCGGCCACCGGGGACGTGTTGTACGAGAACGACTTCAGCGGTGCCACCGACTGGCCGGCCGACTGGGCCACCTCCGGCAGCAACGGGAGTGCCACGGTCGCCGACGACGCCGGTGTGCTCACCTTCGACGACGTCTCCGGGGCCTACGTGCGGGCCCAGCTGTCCGGCCCGGCCGCGGCCGGGGACGCCGAACTGCTGACGTCGTTCACCTGGCAGCAGGCCACGGCGGGCTCGTTCCTCTCCGTCTTCCTGAGAGGCTCGGGCGGCTGGCAGAATTCGTACCGCCCGAAGAATGGTTATGGTCTGCAACTGTCGCCGACCACGGGCACTGTGTACGTTCTCAAGTCGGTCAACGAGGTCTCCACGACGCTGGCCTCGGCCGCCAATGCCCAGACCGTCGGCACCGGCAAACAATGGCTCCGGATACAGGCCCAGGGATCAACGATCCGGTTCCGTATCTGGTCCGACCAGAGCCCGGAACCGAATACCTGGAATTCGACCGTGACAGATTCTGATGTCACTGTTGACGGGCAGGTTTTCGTCTCCCTGAACCGCTCGTCCGCCAATTCCGGAGCCAAGAGCGTCGTGCTCGACGACGTGAAACTGACCGGCTTTCCCGAGTGATCCGGGCAAAAAACTGCTAAGTCGACCCAAAATCCGTCCGAACGTTTCCCGGGCGTCGCTGAATGCCTTGCGGCTGCACATTCATTCTCGGTAAGAAAAGCCGTCCCGGTCGGCACGGGGAAATCAGCCGGCCGGGTGCAGCCGACATTCGAACGGCGACACACGGGAGATTCGAACAATGGTTCAACGTTCTTCGACGGAGGCCCGGCCTCCGGCGGGAAGGAGAAGGCAATCGGGGGGCGTCACCGGCGACGCACCCCGGCGGAGGAGGGGGCTGCGTCGCAAACCCCTGGTCGCGGTGGCTGCGGCCGGCGTGGTGGCGGTGGCGCTGGCCGTCGTGGCCACCACCTCGGCCTCCGGTACCGGGAACGTCGTCGCCAACTCCACCTTCGACGACGGGTTGTCGGGCTGGTTCGCCAGCTCCGGTGCCCGCCTGGAGCTGGTCAAGGGGCGTAGCGGTCAGGGGGCGCAGATCTCGCACCCCGGACCGGGCCGGCGCACGATCGCGCTGAACGACAAGACCAACAGCGTCGAGTCGTCGGACCAGGGTGCCTGGTACGAGGCCCGCGCCTGGGTGCGGGCGACGCGGCCCGGGGTGTCCGTGGCACTGCGCATCATGGAGTACGACGGGCGCACGTTACGCGGGCAGAAGCGGTCCACGCTCTGGCTCACCGACACCGCCTGGCATCCGCTCACCACGAAGTACCGGGCCGTCACCGACGGGTCGAGCCTCGACCTGAACGTGGTGGGCAACCAGGTCCCGGCCAACGTGGGCATCGTCGTGGACGACATCGTGCTGGACGACAGCACCGCGGGCGGCCCGGTCGTGACCGTTCCGCCGGCACCCACCAAGCCGCCGGCGTCCACCATCCCGGTCACGAAACCGCCGGTCAGCCCCACCAGGCCGCCGAGCCCCACGAAGCCTCCGGTCAGTTCGACCACGACCACCACGAAGCCGCCCACGACGTCCACCACCACGACCGCTCCGGCGGTGCCGGCCGGATGGCGCAAGGTCTGGGCCGACGAGTTCGACGGCAGCAGCCTCGACCCCGCCGTCTGGAAGGCCGAGGACTACTCCACCTACGGCGAGGGCAACAAGGAACTGCCCTGCCTGATGGACCGTCCGGAGAACCTCAAGGTGTCGGGCGGCACGCTCACGCTGAGCGCGCGGCGCGAGAGCACGCCGCTGAAGTGCGGGAACAGCGATACCCGCTTCCCGAACGGCCGGTCCTACAGCTCCGGGCACATCAGCACCAAGGGGCTCAAGGAGTGGAAGTACGGCCGTTTCGAGATGCGGGCGAAACTGCCCCTCACCCCGGGGAAGTCGAAGGGTCTGTGGCCGGCGTTCTGGCTTCGCCCGACCGACGGCGGCACCGGTGAACTCGACATCCTCGAGGCCATCGGCAGTGGCAACGGCGGTACGACCAGCAACAAGGTCTACCAGACGCTGCACTACGACTACGTCGGCACGCATCCCCAGGTCGGTTACGAGTATGCCCTGACCAGTGGGCATCTCGGTGACGGCTATCACACCTACGCGGTGGAGTGGGAGCCCGGTGAGATCCGGTTCTACGTGGACGGCAAGCTCACCGTCACGCGGAACAAGACGAACACCTCGTGGATCGACCAGGCCTTCAACAAGCCGTTCTACATCCGGCTGAACCTGGCCGTGGGTGGTAACTGGCCCGGAACGCCCGACGCCAGCACCATCTTCCCCGCGAACTACGTGGTCGACTACGTGCGCGTGTACCAGCGCTGACCTTCGTCGGCACCGGGTGGGCGGGATCGGCACCATTGCCGGTTCCGCCCACTGTGCGCGTCTCTTCACGTCTATCCTGTTCTGGGGTGATGCGTGGTGAAACGATTGCTGGCGGTGGTTTCCGTGGTGGTGGTCATCGGGCTGGCGGTCGTGCTTCTCCGCAGCGAGACCATGGGCACGATGGAGGACGAGTCTGCGCGGCTTTCGCGCGACGGTTGGGGTCTGGTCTGGGCGGACGAGTTCGAGGGCGGCGCAGTCGATCCGGCGAACTGGGTGGTCGAGCACGAGTCCACCTACGGCGACGGCGGTGGTCAGGTCTCCTGCCTGATGGACCGGCCGGAGAACGTCTCGGTGGCCGACGGCCGGCTGCGTCTCACGGCTCTTCGTGAGAACGAGCCGCTGGAGTGTGGCAAGGGCCGGGACGAGCGCTTCCCGCGGGGGCGGGACTACAGCTCCGCTCACCTGTCCACCAAGGGGCTGCACGAGTGGACCTACGCCCGGTTCGAGATCCGGGCCGAACTCCCCGTCCAGAAGGGTGTCTCGAAAGGTATGTGGCCGGCGTTCTGGGCCCGGCCGACCGAGGGCGGCACCGGTGAGATCGACGTGCTGGAGGCCATCGGCAGTGGTCCGGGTGAGTCCCAGTTCGACAAGGCGCATCAGACCATCTGGTACGACTACGTCGGCACGCACAAGAAGCAGGGCCAGGAGCACAGTTTCCCGGCCGGTCAGGAGCCCGGCGAGGGTATGCACACCTACACCGTCGACTGGTCGCCCGACCGGATCGTCTGGTACATCGACGATCTACCGGTCTACGAGCGCACCGAAGACACCACCGGCTGGCTGGCCTCGACCTTCGACAAACCGTTCTACCTGCGGGTTAATCTGGCGGTCGGAGGTAGCTGGCCCGGAGATCCCACGGCCGAAACCCGTTTTCCGGCTACGTACGACATCGACTACGTGCGGGTGTATCAGCGGACCTGACTGCTGTCAGCGGGACTTGCGTATCAGTCGAACTTGGCCCTGTCAGTCGAACTTGCGGGGCCGGATGACCACTTCGGTGGCCGGGTGCACGACCGACTCCGGCGGAACGTCTTTGAGCACCACCGTGCCCGCCGCAATCTGGCTGTGGGCCCCGATCCGGATCGCCCCGATCAGTACGGCGCCGGCGCCCACCTCCACGCCGTCTTCGAGCACCGGGCAGTCGGTGGCGTCGCGCCGATTGCCGATCGTGACACCGTGCCGCAACATCACATCGGCGCCGATCGACGCGGCCGGGTTCACCACCGTGCCGACGCCGTGCCGCAGCCGCAGGCCCGGGCCCACCGGCGTACTGGCCGGCAGCTCGATGCCCAGGAACCACTCGGAGAAGACCTTGTACACCGTGCCGACCAGGGGATACGTGGCCCGGACGGGGCGTGGGCCGGTGCGCACGTACTGCGCCGTGCGGAAGAGGAGCAGCAACAGCTGACTCTTCGGGTAGCCGGCGTTCGCGCGCAGGTCGCGGCGGCAGGTCTGGAGCCAGTCGGCCAGCGTCACGGAGGTCTCCTGGGATGACTTGTACACATTCGGGCAAAATCTAACTTAATTCACAGTATCCGGTACAAGGCCACAAAGGTCACCTAACATGATCCGGGGATGCACGGTGAGTAGCACGGTCTGGTCGGTCGACCCGTCTCGCGACGATGCCACGGGGTCTGAGCACTAGGGGACAGGTGTCGTGAGTTTGACTGAAGGCGTTATGGCAGAGCCGGTTCCGGTCGAAGTGACCGGCGTCAGCGTGATCGTCCCGACCAAAGACCGGCCGGAACTCCTGGCCCGGGCCGTACAGGCCGTGCTGGCGCAGGAGTTCGACGGGCCGATCGAGTGCATCGTGGTGTTCGACCAGGAGCAGATCCACCGGCCCGAGGTTCCCACCGGGCCGGGCCGCACCCTGCGGGTGCTGCGCAACGAGCGCACACCGGGCCTGGCGGGCACCCGTAACACCGGATATCTCAAGGCGTCCCACTCCGTCGTGGCCGCCTGCGACGACGACGACGAGTGGCTGCCGGGCAAACTGAAGGCCCAGCTCGACCTGCTCGACCGTTACCCGCAGGCCAGTCTGGTGGCCACCGGCATCGTCATCCATTTCTCCGGCCGCGACATACCCCGTCAGGCACAGGACGAGGTGCTCACCTTCCGCGACTTCCTGCGCGACCGCCGGATGGAGGTGCATCCCTCGACCTACCTGGCCCGGCGGTCCGCGGTGGTGGACGGGTTCGGTCTGGTCGAGGAGGAGATCCCGGGCGGTTACGCCGAGGACTACGACTGGCTGCTGCGGGCGGCCAGGACCGGCCCGGTGGTCTGCGTGCGCGACACCCTGGTGCGGGTGAACTGGCACAACGGCTCGTTCTTCACCAGTCGCTGGGAGATGATCGATCAGGCACTCACCTGGCTGCTGCGGCGCTTCCCCGAATTCGCCGGTGAGCGGCGCGGTCTCGGCCGGGTACAGGGGCAGCTGGCCTTCGCCAACGCGGCTCTCGGAAAGCGCCGCAAGGCCCTCGGGCTGGCCGCCCGGGCCCTGCGCAACCATCCCACCAACCGCCAGGCCCTGGCCTCGCTGCTGGTGACGTCCCACCTGGTCACCCCCGATCAGGTCATCGGTCTCGGCCGCCGGTTCGGCCGGGGTGTCTGAGACCCTGACGAGGCCGGTCACCCGTCAGGCCGAACTTCCGGCCTGGCCGGTGGTGCTGCTCTTCGCCGGGTTCCCCCTGCTGTGGGTGCTGGGTCTGGCCTCGTTCGCCCCGATGATCTGTGCGGTACCGATGCTCGTACTGCTCTGGGCTCGTGGAAACGTCTCTCTGCCGGTCGGTTCCGCCTTCTGGATCTTCTTCGTGATCTGGGCCGCAGTGGCGGTTCTGGCTCTGGACAACATCTTCCGGGTGGTGGGCTACGGCGTCCGGATGACGAACTATCTGGGCGCCACCATGGTGTTCGTCTACGTCTACAACCTGGGCAGGCAGCGGTTCAGCGACCGGCGGGCCCTCACCGTGTTGCTGGCCTTCTTCGCGTTCGTGGTGCTCGGCGGCTGGCTCGGGGTGCTGCTGCCCGAGGTCCGGCTCACCACCCCGACCTCCCTGGTACTGCCGGGCTCGATCGCGAGTAACGAGTACGTGGGGGCGCTGGTACGGCCGCGGTTCGCCGAGGTGCAGCAACCATGGGGGGCTCCGCAGCCCTTCACCCGGCCCAGTGCGCCCTTCGCCTACACCAACGGCTGGGGCTGCAATGTGGCGCTGCTGGTGCCGTGCATGCTCGCGCTGGTCTCCCTGGCCGGGCGACGGGTGCGGTTGGCGACGATCCTGGTGCTCGCACTGGGTATCGTGCCCGCCTTCGCCACGCTGAACCGCGGTCTGTACATCGCGGTGGTGGTGGGCCTGCTGTACGCGGTGGTCCGGTTCGCTTTTCACGGACGCCTGGTGCCCCTGGGTGGGGTGCTGGCCGGTGGGGTGGTGGTGGCCGGTGCGGCCCATGCGGTGGGACTGTTCTCCAGCCTGTCGCAGCGTCTGGAATACAGCGCGACGAACGAGAGCCGCAGCACCATCTACGCGGAGGCGTTCAACGGCACGCTCGCCTCGCCGCTCATCGGCAACGGCGCACCCCGGCCCTCCGCCACGCTCGACATCTCCGTCGGCACCCAGGGGCAGATCTGGAACGTGATGTTCAGCTTCGGGTTCGTCGGTCTCTTCCTCTTCGTCGGCTGGTTCGCCTGGCTGGCCCTGGTCTCCGTGCGGTGGCAGCACAGCAGCCACCTGTGGCTGCACGTCAGCCTGGTGGTGGCCCTGCTGACGATCGTCTACTACGGCTACGACGGTCCCCAGCTCAGCGTGATGATGCTCGTGGCGGCCCTGGTGCTGCGCCGGATCCGGCCTCCGGAGGTCATGGCATGACAACCGATACCTCGCGCCCGGGAGCCGATCTCGGCGGCGCGGCCCGCAACGGCGCCATCGCCCTGGCCGGCTCCGGCATTGCCGCGGTGACCGGCCTCCTGCTCAACGTGGTGATCGGGCGGGGCTTCGGCCCGTCTGCATCCGGTGAGTTCTTCGTCGTGGTGGCCGTTCTCACCGTCATCACGACGATCGGCAAGCTGGGCGCCGACACCGGGCTGGTCTGGGCCGTGGCGCGGCACCGGGCTCTGCAACGGCCCCGCGACATCCGCACCACGCTGTGGGTGGGCGTGGTGCCGTCGCTGGCCGCCGGGGTGCTGATGGCGGTGGCGCTGTACCTGCTGGCGCCGTGGCTGGCCGACGTGATCGGGGCGGGCGACGACCTGGACACCCTGTTCCGGTTCAGCGCGCCCTTCGTGATCGTGGCCGGGCCCGGGATGGTGCTGGCCGCGGGGTTGCGGGGGGCCGGCAACATCCTCGGCTACGCGGCTGTGCAGAACGTGATCGTGCCTGGCCTGCGGCCGGTCCTGGCCGGGATCGCACTGGTCGCCGGACTGGGGCTGAGCGCGGCCATCCTGACCTGGAACCTGCCGTTCGTGGTGGGTCTGGCGATCGCGGTGGTGCTGGTGGCCCGCCGTACCCGGGCGATCGAGCGGGCCCATCCAGATGCGGTCCCGTCGCGTCCGGTGCGCGAGGTGGCCTCCGAGTTCTGGCGGTTCAGCGGTCCCCGGGCGGTCACGGCGGCTCTGGAGGCCGCGATCGTCTGGTCGGACGTGCTCGTGGTCGCCGCCCTGGCCTCCCCGCGCGATGCCGGTATCTACGCGGCGGCCAGCCGGTTCATCCTGACCGGCACCCTGGCCGAGGGAGCCATGCGGGTCGCGATGGCCCCGGAGATCAGCCGGCTGCTGGCCCTGGGCGATCTGCCCGGGGCGGCGCGGCTCTCGTCGGTCGTGACGCAGTGGACCGTGCTGCTGTCGTGGCCGCTCTACCTGGTGCTCGCCCTGTACTCACCGGCTGTGCTCTCGGTGTTCGGGCCCGGGTTCGACGACGGCGCAACGGCTCTGACGATGCTGTCGGTCGCCATGCTGCTGGTGATGTCGGCAGGCAACAACCAGACCATCCTGCTGATGAGTGGCCGCAGCGGTCTGCAGATGGCGAACCGGGTACTGGCCCTGGGCGGCAACCTGGCGATGAACTTCCTGCTGGTGCCGATCTGGGGGATGAACGGCGCGGCCGTGGCCTGGTCGGTCACCTGGGTGGCCGACGCGCTGCTGGTGATGCTCGAGGTGCGGTACGCCGTGGGCCTGGAACGCACGTGGCGGCGGGTCTACCCGGCGATGCTGATGTCAGCGCTGGCGTTCCTGCCGACCGGACTGGTCTACCGGACGCTGACCGACGGCAGCGCTTGGGCGGCCGTGACCTGTTGCCTGGTAGGTGTCCTCGCCTTCGTTCTCCTGGTGGTGAAAAACACCCACCGGCTGGACATGGCCCCGATGCGGGCGGCCATACCGTTCCGGCGGGGGTAGTGCGGTGGTGACCGTAGCCTCAACCGGCCACCGCATCCGGACGACGACCACCGCATCCGGGGCTCGGCCGTGAATCGCTGACGGGGAACGGGCCAGCTGTGCAGCGCTTCTGGCTGTGCAGCGCTTCTGGCTGTGCAGCACTTCCGGCTGTGCAGCGTCTCCGACTGTTCAGCGCCTCCGGCGGCGGGCGATGCGGTTGATCTCCGCGTCGATCGCGGCCACGGTGGAGGCGGTGGGGGAGCTCTCCGGCTCGACCCGGAAGGCGCCGGGATCGGTGAGTGCCCGGGTCATGAGCTGCCGGAACGTCGCCTCGTCGGTAGCCAGGGCAATACGGCCGACCTCGGCCATGTGCGTGGCGAAGGCGACCTGGTGGTCGTCGACGTGCTCGCCGAGGTCGTGACGCCGGGGCACGACGATCGGGAGCCGTCCCGTCGCCCGGCAGTCGATGATGCCGCCCGGCCCACCCTGGGTGATCACCACATCGGCCGCGGCCATGCGGGCCCGGACACCGGCCGCGGGTAGGGAAACCACGCCCTGAGCGGTGTCCGGGGCAGTGCCGTGGCCGTACTGCACAGTCACCCGGGCCCGGGGGTGATCGCGGGCCCAGGCGTCGGCCCAGGCGACGAGCCGGTCGAACGGGTGGTGATCGGTGCCGACCGTCACGAAAATATCTGCCCCGTAGCTGGCTTCGAACTCGCGGGGTCGTGCGCTCGAATCCGTGCTCATGGCTCACTCCTGAGGTGTTCGATCGCCGTTCCTTCGGCAGGACAGACCCAGCTGCGGACGCCGCGAATATTCGCCGACCTTTGGGCGCCGTGGGTATCCGGAGCGGGAGCTGGCAGGTCTGCGCTGTGTACACCTGGTACCGGGTGTACCAGGTGTACACAACGCTCGGCTGTCATGTCATGAGGCTCTGGAACAAGGTCGCGGGTGGGCCGGGCATGATCCGTGCGTGGCCCGGGGTAGCTGCAGGGTCGTCGCATCAGAAGACCCGGCCGACCACCACTCCGCGCGGATAGAGGGCGGTCTGCTCCGGCCACTGCACCATGAAGACGTTGCTCAACGGTGCGCAGAGCCGTCCGGTGAGGGTGGGTGAGGTGATGCGGTCGTAGACCTCGAGGTATGCGGTGGGCACCCGAAGGAGCCGGGCCATCAGGAAGAACGGCAGGGCCACACCCGCACCGGTGCTCACCACCACGTCGGGGCGCTGGCGCAGCATGGTCTTCACCGCCAGACCGAAATTGCGCAGCAGGTTCGGGATGTTGCGGGTGGTGGGGTGGTGGGCCCAGATCGTCGGACGACCGGCCAGCAGCGACCGGGCGTGCTCGGTGTCGAACGTGACCCAGTGGGTGTCGTGCTGACCCCACCAGTCTTCCAGCACGTGCAGCTGACTGAGATGCCCACCACTGGAACAGACCATGAGTACGCGCATCACGAACCTCCACGGGACGGTTGCTTCTTCGGGTCGCCGGGGCCGGGCGCATCGCCGATGATCGGCTGCGGCCGGGTCACCGGGGGCACCCCGGTGCTGTGTTCGCCGTGGGGTTTGCCGGAGCGGCCGATGCCGTTACGTGGCGCCGAGACGGTTCGGGTCGGCCAGCCGGTGCGGCTCGGAACCGGCGCGGAATCAACGGACTCAACCGAGGGCCCGGTCGAGGGCTCGGCGGCGGGCTCAACCGAGAGCCCGGTCGAGGACTCAGTTGAGCGCTCAGTCGAGGGCCGAACCGAGGGTTGACCGGAAGGCCCGGCGGAGGGCCGAACCGAAGGCTCATCAGAAGGCTTGACCGAGGGCCCAACCGAAGACTCGATGCTGGTCCTACGGTCTGCGACCCGGCCGGATTCGTGCAGGGGCATCGGCCGTACATGCGCTCCGACCGGATGACCGGCCCGGCGGGCCGGGCGGGACGGCAAAAGGATCACACCGTGTACCTGGGCCCCGGCGTGACGCAGTTCGCGCACGGTGGCGGTGATCTCCGGCAGGCGGGTGACCTTGCGCCGGATCACCAGCAGGACGGCCGAGCAGGACGGTGCGAGCATGAGCGCGGTGCTCGGGTCGGTGACATTGATGCCGTCCACCAGCACCACGTCGGCATCGCCGGCCAGGGAGGTGAGATCGGTACCGGCCTTGACCGCGTCCTCCGCACCGAAAGAACGCACCAGACCTCGCCGGTTCGGCGAGAACTCCAGCGCGCTCCCGTTCAGGGCGACGGCGTCGGCCGCGCACAGCAGCACGGTGCGGGTGTGGGTGCCGACGGCCTCGGTCAGCTTCGCGACCAGGTCGGAGGAGTCGTTGCCCCGCACCGGCATGACCAGGACCGGGCTCATCCGGGCCGCGTTGAGCGGAGCGGCCACCACGGCCCCGAGTCGTCGCAATGCCTCGGTCTCGGTTCCCGGGGACGACTTTCCCCGTCGGGTGGCGATCTCGGTGATGATGACCGGACCGAGCTCGGACTCGACCTGCTCGCGGTCGCGCACCCGCTGATCGGTGCGGTCACGCAGCAGGGCCAGTACCAGGCCACCGACCAGGCCGATGGCCAGGCCGGCGACGAGCAGCACGGGGCGGCCGATGCCGGAGGCGGCGGACGGGGGCTGGGCTGAGCCGACCTGTTCACCGGCCTGCCGGGAGGCGCCGCCGAGCTGGGCCCGTTGGCCCCGTAGTTGCTGCAGCACGCTGCTCAGTGAGGTCACGCGGGCCTTGGCATTGGCCCGGGTGACCTCGTTCGTGCTGGTGATGGCGCGGTTCTGGGCCTCTTCCTGCTGCTGCGTCAGATCGTCGATCTGCCGGCTGAGTTCCTTGTCCAGCGCGTTGATCTGGGCCTCGATGGCGTCGGCCCGGTAGTTCAGGTATGCCTGGGCGAAGGCGTTGGCTCCCTGAGCGGCCCGCTCGGGGGAGGTCGCGGTGAAGGCGATGCGGAGCACCTGACTGTCGGCCGGGTTGGTGACCTTCACCCGGGAGATCAGATCGGCCGCCGACAGGTCGCTCTTCATCAGGTCGGCGGCGCCGGCGGCGACCGAACTGGAGGTCACCACTTCGGCCTCGGTCGCGGGGTTCACCGCCCGCACCGCCCCCGCGCTGGTGGTGAGCGGATTATCCGGGAGCGAGGCGAGTTTGACGACGGAACCGGCCGAATAGCTGGGTGAAGCCGTGGTGGACCAGGCGGCGGCCAGTAGACCGCCGGCCACCGTGCACAGCAGCAAGATGCCGACCCGGCGGCGCAGGGCGTGCAGAACCTGGCCCACCGTCACGGTCTGACTGCCGGACGAGGAGTGCGTGGTGGTCACCCGCGATCAGCTCTCCGCCGCTGCGGACGCCGTGGCCGGGCTCAGCATCTTTTCCAGTGCCTTCCGCAGCATGCTGCTGGAAGTGTGCACCGTGTAAGGGAAGTAGACGATCTCCACACCCACCGAGGCGAAGTCCCGCTCGAGCTTGTCGCCCTTCGGGGTGCCCCGCCAGTCATCGCCCTTGAACAGGATGTCGAATCTGACATCCTGCCAGGTGTCGAGCTTTTCGGGTTTGACCTCGGCCACGGCCTCGTCGACGCAGGCGATGCTGCGGACGATCTCCAGCCGCTCGATCAGCGGGACGACGGGCATCCGGCCCTTGGCCCGGAAGGCCATCTCGTCGGACACCACGCCGACGATCAGGCGGTCGCAGCGGGCCGCGGCGTGCCGGAGGATGTTGAGGTGTCCGATGTGAAACATGTCGTAGACACCCGGCGCATAGCCGACCCGCAGAGTCATCTCATCCCCAAAGACGTTGTCCGGCACCGCTCTACGCGGTGACTGCTCCTTTTTCGACGATCTGGCGATCTGCGGTGAGCGCCCGACGCTGAGCTGTGGATTGACTGTAAACGCCCGAATGACCGTTTGGAGTACTTTTCCCTAACTTTGTCGTACCTTGAGGTTGCGTCACCCCCGTCAATGGCGACTTCCGCGTCCTCCCGGGCGGCTCCCCCTCAGGGAAGATCAAGGATTCGTGTCCTGTCAACCATTAGTTCATGATCTAGGCCCTTTGTGTGTTTGACGCCGTTCACCCGCTTTTCAGTGACACCGGGCGGTGTCACGTTCGCCTCAGGAGTGCTCTCATGGTCGTCTCCGCCGATCCTCCGGCTCCCGTCCTCACCTACGCCGAGGCCGTCTCGCGGCTGCGGTTCGCCCAGAAGCCCAAGGCTCAGACGCCCGCCTACCTGCGATTCGTGAACCGTCGGCTGGGGGGATACCTGGCGGCGGCCTCGTTCGTGCGGGGCTGGACGCCGAACCGTCTGACGGCGATCAGTGCGGCTCTCTCGTTGGTGGGTGTGGTCGCCGTGATGCTGGTCGAACCGTCCTGGTGGCTAGGGGTACTGGTTTCTTTCGCATTACTGGCCGGTTTCGCGTTTGACTCCGCGGACGGTCAGCTCGCCCGGTTGCGTGGTGGCGGTTCGCCGGTCGGGGAATGGCTCGACCATGTGGTGGACGCCGTGAAGTCCTGTCTCTTGCACTCGGCCGTGGCCATCAGCGTCTACCGATTCGTCCCGGACCTCTCCGGCTGGATGTTGCTGCTTCCGCTGGTCTTCCTGACTGCCTATGTGGCACTGGCTTTCGGTTCGATGCTGCGTGACCAGCTGCTGCGGGCCCAGGCCGGCGGGCGCCCGGCCGAGACCGGTGACTCGCTGATGCGCGGACTGCTGCTCCTGCCCGTCGACTACGGCACGCTCTGCCTCGCCTTCCTGTTGCTCGGCGCCCCCAAGGTCTTCCTCGCCGTCTACGGGATCCTGGCACTGCTCAACGTCCTCTTCGATCTCCGGCTGCTCGTGCGCACGTTCCGGCAGCTCAGCGCCGTCTGACCAAAAACCTCAAAGCGTGTCCGGGTTCGTTCGCCGAGAGCTACCTTTCGTGCATGTGGCCGGGTGAAGACGCCGGCCGTAGGTGAACTGGGGGTTCGTCGATGAACGGATTCAGACGCCTGTCATTGTTCGCCGTGGGACTTCTGTCCTCGGTCTCCGTCGCTCTCGTCCCGGCCGGCCCCGCGCACGCGGTACAGGGTTCTGTACCGGGGTCGGCCGCGCCGAGCTGGCAAACCAACGGGGTGGTGCGCGCCATTGCCGCCGCCAACGGAAATGTCTATGTCGCAGGAGACTTCACCCGGGTGAGGCCACCGGGGGCGGCCTCCGGCACGAATGAGACCACCCGCAACTACCTGGCTGCCTTCAACGCCGCGACCGGCGCCCTGGTGACCTCGTTCAACGCGAACCTGAACGGTCTGGTGCGTTCGCTCGACGTCAGCCCGGACGGTTCCACGCTCTACGTCGCCGGCGATTTCACCTCGGCCGCCGGTACGGGCCGCAGCCGGGTGGCCGCTTTCAGTACCTCCACCGGCAGTCTCACCAGCTGGGCCCCGGTTGCCGACTACCGGGTCTACGCCGTCTCGGCCGGCAGCTCGTCCGTCTACCTGGGCGGTGGGTTCGGTCGGGTGAACAACGTCTCCCGGCTGCGGCTGGCCCGGGTCAACACCACGACCGGAGCGACGGTCACGGCGTTCAACGCTTCGGCCGACGGTGTGGTCTACGGCCTCGATCTCTCGGCCGCAGAAGACAAGCTCTACGTGGCAGGCGCTTTCGACAGCCTGGACGGCGACGTGACGTACGACCGGGCCGGGGCGCTGAACGCGACCGACGGCACACTGGAGCCGTTCGGGGCCGGCTCGGTGATTCCCACGGCCAGCAGCGCCTGCTCGGTGCAGATCAAAGCGGTCACGGTGGACGCGGACTCGGTCTATTTCGGGGCCGAGGGCTCCGGGGGTGGTTGTTTCGACGGGACGTTCGCGGCGAACCAGTCGGACGGCTCGCTGAAGTGGGTGAGCCGCTGTCTCGGCGCCACCCAGGGGATCGCCGTGCTGAACGGTCTTCTCTACACCGGATCCCACGCGCACGACTGCAGCGCCGACACCGCCTTCGATCCTGATGCTTTCCCCGAGATCGGGTGGTCGAACGGATTGTCGCGGCACCTGCTCGCCCGGTCGACCGGGACCGGGGCGGTAGGTAGCTGGTACCCGAACACGAACGGCGGCACCGGGGCCGGTCTGGGCCCGCGGGTGCTGGCCACCGACGGCACCCAGATCTTCGTCGGCGGCGAGTTCACCACCGTGAACAACGTAGCCCAGCAGGGCTTCACCCGGTTCTCTCCGACGGCGAGCCCGGTCGCCGGGCCGGCCCGCCCGGCCGTGCCGGTGGCGGTGGCCCGGGGAGGGGGCCGGATCTCGGTCTTCGTCCAGTCACCGCTCGACCTGGACGATACCGATCTGGTCGTGCGGCTGTACCGCGACAACGGCACCACACCGATCGCGACGCAGGACGTGCACTCACTGTTCTGGCGCCGGCCGGTCGCCTCCTTCGAGGACACGGGTCTGGCGAACGGCAGCAGCCACACCTATGCGGTGGACGTCGCCCAGGCCAACGGCACCGGGGCGAGCCCCCGGGCCACCTCGACCGCGGTCACGGTGGCGACCACCGTCCCGCCCTACCAGTCCGCGGTGGAGGCCGACTCGCCCTCGCTGTACTGGCGGCTCGGGCAGTCGGCAGGGCCGGTGGCGGCGGACAGCTCGGCGCAGCTCGACGCGGGCACCTTCGCCGGCGGCGTGACGCACGGTCAGTCCGGTGCGGTGGCGGGCAACCCGGCGGTCACCTTCGACCGCAGCACCGGGTATGTGTCGAGCGAGGTCACCCGCCCCTCACCGTCGACCTTCACGGTGGAGGCCTGGGTGCGCACCACCACCGGATCGGGTGGCCGGATCGTCGGGTTCGGCAACAACCGCGGTGGGCTCGACTTCAGCGGTAACCCGGCTGTCAGCAGCCAGTACGACAAACATCTGTACATGACCGACAACGGCCGGATCACGTTCGGCGTGTACACCGGCAGCTTCGCCACGCTCACCAGCACCGCCCCGCTGAACGACGACGGCTGGCACCACGTCGTCGGGACCCAGGGTGCGAACGGGATGCGGCTGTACGTCGACGGTGAGTTGCAGGGGCAGAACACCACCACGACGAACCAGTCGTACGACGGGTACTGGCGCGTCGGCGGGGACAACCTGAACAGCTGGCCGTCCGCACCGAGCAGCCGGTTCTTCGCCGGACGCGTCGACGAGGTGGCCGTCTATCCGACCGCCCTGTCGGCGGCGGCGGTGGCGGCGCACTACCAGGCGCGTTAGCGAGCGGGGGCGGACCGCACCGGATCGGCCGGACCGGCCGGATCCGGTGCGGTCTGCTCCTCCTCGTCGTCCTCACCCGGCTGGGGCAGGGCCGGGAAACCGTGACGGCGGCGCAGCAGCATCCAGGCCACGGGAGCGATCACCAGGAACGAGGCCAGGGCGATCCCGGTCTCGGCGTTGCCGACGCCGAACATCTTCAGCGCGGAGGCGAGCAGCACGAAGGCCAAGGCCCGGCGCACCAGGCCACCGGGCAGACGGGTGGACAGCTGCGCGCCCAGCCAGGCGCCGGGCACGCTGCCGACGATCAGGGCCAGCGTGAGGTCGAGCTGGAAGTCACCGAACAGGATGTGCCCGATCGCCGCCGAGAAGACCAGCGGCACGGCCTGCAGCAGGTCGGTGCCGACGAGCTGACTGGCCTTGAGCGTGGGGTAGAGAGCCATCAGCGCGATGATGATGAGCGATCCGGAACCCACCGAGGTGATACCGACGATCAGCCCGCCCAGAGCCCCGATGATCACCGTGGGCACGGGCCGCGCGACCACGTCGGGCCGTTCGGCGGGCAGGGGAGCGGCCCGGCCGTCGCGCCGCGCGGCCCGCTCCAGCAACCGCTGATAGGCCCGCACCCCCAGCCCGGCCGCGGCGATGATCAGGGCCACCCCGAGCGCGATCTTGATGCCGTGCTGCACCGACTCGCCGCTGCCGAACGCCCGGGCCACCAGCACGCCGCCGAAGGCCGCCGGTACCGAGCCGAGACACAGCCAGCCGACCAGTGACAGGTTCACCGTGCCGCGGCGCAGATGGACCCACGAGCCCACGGGCTTCATCACCGCGGCCGCCACCAGGTCGCTGGAGACCGCGGCCATCGGCGTGACCCCGAAGAACAGCACGAGCACCGGCGTCATCAGTGCGCCGCCGCCCATACCGGTGAGGCCCACCACGATGCCGATGCCGAAGGCGGCCGCAGCCATGAGCGGATCAAAGTCCATCGGGACACTATAGAAAGTAGAGAAGATATTGAACAGTGGGGTGAAGGGACTGTTACGAAACTCCAAGGGTCGCGGGCGGGCCAGGGCTGATGCAGAATAGTTGCGTGAGCAACGACTCGAACGCGTCCACCTCGACGGCCGGTGCCTACGTGACCTCCGGGCAGGAATTCACGCGCGACACCAACTACATCACCACCCGGATCACCCGCGACGGCGCCGAGGGCTACCCGGTCGAACCGGGGCGCTACCGCCTCGTGGTGGCGCGGGCCTGCCCATGGGCCAACCGGGCGATCATCGTGCGCCGGCTCCTGGGCCTGGAGGACGCGATCTCGATGGGCGTCTGCGGTCCCACCCACGACGCGCGCAGCTGGACCTTCGACCTCGACGAGGGTGGTGTCGACCCGGTGCTGGGCATCCCCCGCATCCAGGACGCCTACTTCGCCCGGTTCCCCGACTACCCGCGGGGCATCACCGTTCCCGCGATCGTCGACGTGCCGACCGGGCAGGTGGTCACCAACGACTACCCGCAGATCACCCTCGACCTCTCCACCGAGTGGACGCAGTACCACCGCGAGGGAGCGCCCCAGCTCTACCCCGAGCACCTGCGGGCCGAGATCGACGAGGTCGCGCTGAAGGTGTTCAAGGATGTCAACAACGGGGTCTACCGCTGCGGTTTCGCCGGTAGCCAGACGTCGTACGAGCGGGCCTACCAGCGCCTGTTCGACGCGATGGACTGGCTGGAGGAGCGCCTGACGAACCAGCGCTACCTGGTCGGAGACACGATCACCGAGGCCGACGTGCGGCTGTTCACCACGCTGGCCCGCTTCGACCCGGTCTACCACGGGCACTTCAAGTGCAACCGGCAGAAGCTGATCGAGTTCCCGGCTCTCTGGGGCTACGCGCGAGACCTGTTCCAGACGCCGGGTTTCGGTGACACGATCGACTTCGACCAGATCAAGAAGCACTACTACGTGGTGCACGAGGACATCAACCCGACGAAGATCGTGCCGTCCGGCCCGGCCCTGGACAACTGGCTCACACCGCACCACCGCGAGCAGCTCGGCGGCCGTCCCTTCGGCGACGGCACTGCGCCCGGCCCGGTGCGTGAGGGCGAGCAGGTCGACCCGGCCCACACGCCCCTACGGGCGGGCTGACACCAGAATTGAGGACGTCGTCGAGCCTCCCAGAGGCGCGTCAACGCCCGCTGAGCTGAGGTTGGGGGATGGCATGATCACGACCAGGAGAAGGGGCGCCCCCTCAGGGGCCCCTCCACTGCCGTGATCATGCAAACTGTCCCCGACCCGGGCGGACCGTCGGTGACCCGGGGGACCGGGGCTCAACGGCGTCCTTCATCTCGAATTCAGACCGCCTGACCCTTACCCCCTGCCGCGTAGGCCACGTCGCGCAGGTCCACGTACTGCGGTCGCAGATCGGCCGAGTTGTCGTGCCGGGCCAGCTCGAGCGCCATCTGGGCGGCCGAGGCGAGCGTGACGTGCCGGTACCAGCCCCGCCAGCTGCGCACCTCGTAGTGGCCCAGCCCGGTCTTCTGCTTGACCGCCCGGCAGTGCGCGGCGGCTCCCTCGATCAGCTGCACGATGGGTACCACCTCGGCCAGGCCTGCGTGGGGGCGCAGGTAGGCCGTGTAGTACGACCGGGCCCGGGCGTTGCGGCTGGTGCCCGAGAGCATCAGGTACGACATCTCGATGCGCGAGGGGTCGGAGCTGCGGGTGGAGAAGCGGTGCAGCACCGTGTTGCGTAACTGGAGCATCTCGTGCCCCGGTGGCATCGGGGTGGTGCCGTTGGGCTGGCCGGACTCGTCGGTGATCGCCCGTCCGACGCCACCGGCCTGCATCTCGCCGGCACTGCCCGCCACCAGGTGCTGAACCCCGTAACGCCGTAGCAGGCGATGAAGGATGGTCTTCTCGGTGCACACGAGATTGCAGGCCACCCAGACCGGGCGGATGGAACTTTCCCAGGCCCGGCGAATCATCTCCGCCGCGATCGCGGACTTGCTGCGGTAAACCACTTCGGGCGGGATCTGGGCCTGCTCCCGGCGTTGCGGATCGCTCACCCACGCGGGCGGCAGATACAGCTCGGAGTCGATCAGGAATGCCTGCCGGTCGGCGGTCAGATAGAAGAGCAGCAGACCGATCTGGCAGTTCTCCACGCGCTGGGTGTCGTGGCTGTACTGACGTTCGACCGCCACCGCGTTGCGGCCCTTTTTGGGGAAGGCGATCTCGGTGAGGAACAGGGTGCCGCCGGTGCGGCCGCCCGCCTGAATCGCAATGGCGCGCAGTTCCTCCCGGACGGAGAACTCGTCCCAACGGGCCGAGGTGAGCAATCTCTGCACACCGTCGGCACGAATTTCCCCGGAATAATGACCGACCGTCTCGCCCCGCCGGAGACCGGCGGTATGTGCCCTGGGTAGATCGACGAGATAGTTCCAGGCGCGCTTCCGTGGTTCGGCGCGGCTGAAATTGTGTGCGATCCGATCGTAGACGACCTTCAGTGATCTCTCGTACGCGGGATCGTGCACGTGCCCCCTCCACAGATGCCCAGCGTCTCTTTCCCGCGAGGGGATTCGACCCGCCGTAATGCCCGGCCCCGTGCCGGGTGCGTTTCCGATCCGGATCATTTTATGAGTCGGCCGCAATTGCGCCAGGGTCCAGAAATTCTGATGGCCGTCTGAGTGCTGTGCCGAACTCCCGAATCTGCCCCTCAACTGTCGCTCAGATCGGGGTAGCAACCGGCCGACCGGCTCCCGGCCTGCGGAAATCACCCGGGGTGGCTCGGGCGCTCGGCTCCGGCGGCGCCGGAGAATTCGCCGTAAGCTGACAACGCCCCGGACTGCCCGTGCAGCCCGGCGCGTTGTGCTGTTCGCCAAGACGCGACGACGCTGTTCGCAAAACCCTAGTGCCAACCCCCCGGAGCCATGAGCCTCACCGGAATCCTCGACCTGCTCACCGCCGACCGTGCCGTGAGCGACGTTCTGCGGATCGCCCGCGAGGGCGGCGAGCCCTTGCTCGACCTCACCGGCCCGGCCGGTCTGCGCGCCCCTCTGATCGCCGCGCTGGCCGGCCCCGCCCCGGGCGGCGGCGGGCGACCCGTCCTGGCGGTGACCGCCACCGGCCGCGAGGCCGAGGACCTCGCCGCCGCGCTGCGCTGTTTTCTGCCCGAGCACGCCGTCGCCGAGTTCGGCGCCTGGGAGACGCTCCCGCACGAGCGCCTGAGCCCGCGCAGCGACACGGTCGGCCGGCGCATCGCCGTGCTGCGCCGTCTGGCCCACCCCGAGACCGACGAGCACGGCCCGGTGCAGGTGGTCGTGGCCCCCGTGCGCGCGGTGCTCCAGCCCGTCGTGCGGGGTCTGGGCGACCTCGAGCCGGTCGCCCTGCACGCGGGGCAGGAGGCCGAGCTGACCGAGGTGGTCGAGCGCCTGGCCGCCGCCGCGTACTCCCGCACCGACCTGGTCGAGCGCCGCGGCGAGTTCGCCGTGCGCGGCGGCATCCTCGACGTCTTCCCGCCCACCGAGGAGCACCCCCTGCGGGTGGAGTTCTGGGGCGACGACGTGGAGGAGATCCGCTACTTCGCGGTCGCCGACCAGCGCAGTCTGCACGTCGCCGAGACCGGTCTGTGGGCACCGCCGTGCCGCGAGCTGCTGCTGACCGAAGATGTCCGGGCGCGCGCGGCCGAGCTGGCCGAGCGCCTGCCCGGCGTGGCCGACCTGCTGGGCAAGGTCGCGGCCGGGGTGGCGGTCGAGGGGATGGAGTCGCTGACCCCGGTGCTCGTCGACGCGATGGAGTCGGTGCTCGACGTGCTGCCGGCCCACACCCACGTGGTGCTGGCCGACCCGGAGCGGATCCGCGCGCGGGCCCACGACCTGGTTGCCACCAGCGAGGAATTCCTCCAGGCGAGCTGGCTGAGCGCGGCCGCGGGCAGCGCCGTGCCGATCGATCTGGAGCCGGTGCTGGGCACGGGCTCGTTCTGGGCGCTGGCCGACGTGCGCGCGCACGCCCTCAAGCAGGGCCTGCCCTGGTGGACCATCTCGCCGTTCGGTCTGGACGAGACCGGTCAGGCCGCGCACGACGAGGGCGACGAGGGTGCAGTCGTGTTCGTGCCCGAGGTGGTGGCCCCGGAGCCGTACCGCGGTGACCGCGAGCGCACCATCGCCGACATCGGTGGCTGGCTGCACGACGGCTGGCGGGTCGCGGTGATCACCGAGGGCAGTGGCCTGGCCCGGCGCGTCGTGGAGATGCTGACCGAGGCCGACCTGGCCGCGGTGACCGTGGACGACCTCTCGCAGCCCCCGGCGCCGTCGGTGGCGGCGGTCGGCACCGGCCGTCTGCCGCAGGGGTTCATCGCTCCCGCGCTGAAGTTCGCGGTGCTCACCGAGACCGACCTGACCGGCAGCACCGCCCCCGGCTCGACCACCAAGGACATGCGCCGGATGCCGGCGCGCCGCAA
Organism: Kineosporia sp. NBRC 101731; assembly: GCF_030269305.1. Lineage (NCBI taxonomy): Bacteria > Bacillati > Actinomycetota > Actinomycetes > Kineosporiales > Kineosporiaceae > Kineosporia > Kineosporia sp. NBRC 101731. The sequence continues at coordinate 634,659 of NZ_BSTC01000002.1, read as the reverse complement.
GAACGTGGTCGACCCGATGCAGCTCAGCACCGGTGACAACGTGGTGCACGAGCAGCACGGCGTGGGCAGGTTCGTCGAGCTGGTGCAGCGCACCGTCGGCGGGGCCACCCGCGAGTACCTGGTGATCGAGTACGCGCCGGGCAAGCGTGGGCAACCGGGCGACCGGCTGTTCGTGCCGACCGATGCGCTCGACCAGGTCACCCGGTACGTGGGTGGCGAGCAGCCGACGCTGAACAAGCTCGGCGGCACCGACTGGGCCAAGACCAAGGGCCGCGCCCGCAAGGCGGTCAAGCAGATCGCCGGTGAGCTGATCCAGCTCTACTCGGCGCGCATGGCGACGAGCGGCCATGCCTTCGGGCCGGACACGCCGTGGCAGCGGGAGCTGGAAGACGCGTTCGCCTACGTGGAGACGCCCGACCAGCTGGTCACCATCGAAGAGGTCAAGAAGGACATGGAGAAGACGGTCCCGATGGACCGGCTGATCTGTGGCGACGTGGGGTACGGCAAGACCGAGATCGCGGTGCGGGCGGCGTTCAAGGCGGTGCAGGACGGCAAGCAGGTGGCCGTGCTGGTGCCGACCACCCTGCTCGTGCAGCAGCACCTCGACACGTTCGTCGAGCGGTACGTCAACTTCCCGGTCAACGTGAGGGGCCTGTCCCGCTTCTCCACCGACTCCGAGGCCAAGGCGGTGAAGGAGGGTATTAAAGACGGCTCGGTCGATGTCGTCATCGGTACCCACCGCCTGCTCACCGGTGAGATCCAGTTCAAGGATCTGGGTCTCGTGGTGGTCGACGAGGAACAGCGGTTCGGCGTGGAGCACAAGGAGCGCCTGAAGCAGCTGCGCACCAACGTCGACGTGCTGGCCATGAGCGCCACCCCGATCCCGCGCACCCTGGAGCTCGCGGTCACCGGTATCCGCGAGATGTCCACGCTGGCCACACCTCCGGAAGAGCGGCACCCGGTGCTGACCTTCGTGGGGGGCTACGACGAGCGGCAGATCTCCGCGGCGATCCGGCGGGAGTTGTTGCGGGAGGGGCAGGTCTTCTTCATCCACAACCGGGTGGAGTCGATCGACCGCACCGCCGCGCGGCTGCACGAGCTGGTGCCCGAGGCCCGGATCGCCACCGCCCACGGCAAGATGGGCGAGCACGCCCTCGAGCAGGTGATGGTCGACTTCTGGGAGAAGCGGTTCGACGTGCTGGTCTGCACGACCATCATCGAGACCGGCCTGGACATCTCGAACGCCAACACGCTGATCCTGGAGCGGGCCGACATGATGGGTCTCTCGCAGCTGCACCAGCTGCGGGGCCGGGTCGGCCGGGGTCGCGAGCGGGCCTACGCCTACTTCCTCTACCCGCCCGAGAAGCCGCTCACCGAAACGGCTCTCGACCGGCTCCAGACGATCGCGGCGAACACCGACCTGGGTGCCGGCATGCGCGTGGCGATGAAAGACCTGGAGATCCGCGGCGCGGGCAACCTGCTCGGCGGCGAGCAGTCCGGGCACATCGCGGGTGTCGGGTTCGACCTGTACATCCGGCTGGTCGGCGAGGCGGTCGCGGAGTACCGCGGCGACAACGAGCAGGAGCACCAGGAGGTCAAGATCGATCTCCCGGTGGACGCACACCTGCCCACCACCTACCTGCCCGACGAGCGCCTGCGTCTGGAGGCCTACCGCAAGCTGGCCGAGGTCGGTTCGGACGAGGCGCTGGACGCGGTGAAGGCCGAGCTGGTCGACCGCTACGGCCCGATCCCCGACGTGGTGACGAACCTGCTCGAGGTCGCCCGGCTGCGCATCCTGGCCCGTCAGGCCGGGCTCACCGAGATCGCCACGATGGGCAAGGCGATCCGGTTCGGCCCGATCGACCTGCCCGACTCGGCCCGCATGCGGCTGCACCGTCTCTACCCGGGCACGCAGGACAAGCCCGCCACGAAGACGGTGCTGGTGCCCGCCCCGACCACGGCGCGCATCGGCGGCCGGCCGCTGCGTGACGTCGCGGTGCTCTCCTGGGCGCGGGAGTTCATCGAGTCGGTGCTGATGGCGTCGGTGAAGGCGGCGGCGTCGGCCGCGAGCAGATAGCTGACAGCGAATTGAGGACGCGGGTGGGCACCCAAGGTGCCCGCCCGCCCGTCCGTCCCCTCCCCTCCCCTCCCCATTTTTTGTTCGTGATCATGCAAAACCTCCCCGGAGTTCTAGAACTGTGACGCCGGGAGTTCAGGAGCTCCGGGGAGTGGGGGCACCTCCCGGCCGAAGGCTGGGGGATTTGCATGATCACGCAGGAGGTTGGGGTGACCTTAGCTGCCCACGCGTCGTGCCCGGGCGATAGCATTTCGTGCGTGATCGCGACGCCGCGCCGTATGGGCGCTCTTGTGGCCGGAGCGGCCGCCGTTCTTGCCGTGACTCTCTCCGGCTGTTCCGGCAGTCAGGCGGGTGCCGCCGCGGTGATCGGTGAACGCCGTATCGCTGTCGGGGATGTGCAGGACGGGTTCAGCGACATCGTGCCGCTGGTCGGGCAGGATGCCGGCATCACCCAGGCCCAGATCCTGAATCTGCTGATCCTGGAGCCGTACCTGAGCCAGGCCGCGTCCGATCTCGGGCGCGGGGTGTCCGACGAGGACGCCAAGCTCGACTTCGCCTCGTCCGGCACGGTGAAGGAGGCCGACCTGAGCGAGGCCGGGCTGGAGGTGTGGAAGGCCAACCTCTCCAACACCGCCCTGCAGACCGACCGCAGCACCGCGGAGATCACGGCGACCTACTCGACCATCGAGCAGAAGCTGAAGAAGGCGGGCGTCCACATCAACCCGCGCTACGGCAACGGCATCGACTACACCACGTTCACCATCACCCAGGCGCAGCCGAACTGGCTGAAGAGCACCGCGACGCCGGCGGCAACCGCCCCGGCGCCCACGGAGGGCTCTGAGCCGACCGCACCCACCGAGCAGACGGCCCCGACCGAGAGCCCGGACGCCGCTGCACCGACAGACGCTCCGACGCAGACGCCTGCGCCGTAGTGGGTCGCGACGATCAGGCCCCGCTGGACGCGGGGCGCGTCACCATCCTGCTGACCAGCCCACGCACCGCGCCCGGACTGCTGAGTTTCGCTGCCTGGGACCGGCTTCGGTCGGCCGGTGCGGTGCTGGCCGTCGACCCGGATCCCGCCTGGCTGGAGGCTCTGGCCGCGGCCGGGGTGACGCCGGAAGACGTCGCCACGGTGCCGGTGGCCGAGCGTGCCGGCCGGCTGGTGGAAGACGCCTGCGCCGGGCAGGAGCTGGTGTGGTGGGGGAGCGAGGACGGCGACCCCGGCCTGACCGACGCCCTGGCCGAGCACCTGTCGCGCCGTGCCGTTGTGCCCGGGTCGCAGCCGCCGCCCGAGGTGGAGGTGCTGACCGGCTCGTATGACGTGCCTGGCTCGCGGCTCCTGGACCTGGTCGCGGTGATGGACACGCTGCGCTCACCCGGGGGCTGCCCCTGGGACGGCGAGCAGACGCACACCTCGCTGCTGCCGTTCCTGCTGGAGGAGACGCACGAGGTGATCGAGGCGGTCGAGGCCGGTGACCCCGCCCACGTGCAGGAAGAGCTCGGCGACCTGTTGCTGCAGGTGGTGTTCCACGCCCGGATGGCGGAGGAGGAGGCGGGCTTCGGCATCGACGAGGTCGCCGCCGGGATCGTGGCCAAGCTGATCCGGCGCCATCCCCACGTGTTCGGTGACGAATCGGCTGGTTCGGCGCAGGATGCCGAGGCGTCGTGGGAGGTTCTGAAGGCGGCGGAGAAAGCCGGCCGCCAGGGCTTCGAGGGCATCCCGGCCACGCTGCCGGCCCTCGCCAAGGCGCAGAAGATGATCGGCCGGCTGTCCCGGGCCGGGGCCGACCTGGACGAGGCCGTGGAGAAGGCGGCCGAAGGCGACGAGCTGGCGGAGGCCCTGTTGCGGTTGGTGGTGCTGGCCCGGGTGTCGGGGCAGGACGCCGAGGCCACGCTGCGGGCGGCTCTGGGCCGGCTGGTCCCGCCGTCACAGTAAGTTGGGCTCCTCTGCGCGATGAGGAAAGGCAGTTCTAGATGAGCCCGCAGTTGCTCCACTCCGGCAAGGTGCGTGAGGTCTACGCCGACGGCGACGACATCATCCTGGTCGCCTCCGACCGGATGTCGGTCTACGACGTGATCCTGCCGACGCCGATCCCGGACAAGGGCGCGATTCTCACGCAGCTCTCGCTGTGGTGGTTCGAGCAGATCAAAGACGTTGTCCCGAACCACATCATCTCCGGCACCGACGTGCCGCCGGAGTGGGCCGGCCGGGCCGTGCGCTGCAAGAAACTGACCATGGTGCCCGTGGAATGCATCGCCCGCGGCTACCTGGCCGGCCTCGGCCTGCAGGAGTACCGCCGCGACGGTGCCATCTCCGGTCTCGCGCTGCCCGAGGGCCTGGTGGAGGCGTCGAAGCTGCCCGCGCCGGTGTTCACACCGACCACGAAGGCCACCGAGGGTCACGACGAGTTCATGACCTTCGACGAGGTGGTGGCCCAGCAGGGCGCCGACCTCAGCGACCGGCTGCGGGAGCTGACGCTGGCCGTCTACACCCGGGGCGCGCAGATCGCCGCCCGCAGCGGTGTGATCATCGCCGACACCAAGCTGGAGTTCGGGATCGACGCCGCCGGTGAGCTGGTGCTCGGCGACGAGGTGCTGACTCCCGACTCCTCGCGGTTCTGGCCGGCCAACACCTGGGCCCCGGGCGGCCCGCAGCAGTCGTGGGACAAGCAGTTTGTCCGAGACTGGTCGCTGGCCAGTGGCTGGGACAAGACCTATCCCGGCCCCGAGATCCCCGCGCAGATCGTGGAGAAGACCCGCGCCCTCTACGTCGACGTCTATGAGCGAATCACCGGCAACCGCTGGTAAATCCTGCTCTGAGCGGGTTCTTGGCCTGATCGTGCGGCACGATGGGGTGCATGCGCGAGCAGCAGGACGATGACCCGATCGTGACCGCGAGATTCCGTGACGCCGCCACGAAGGTGCTGGACGCCCTGCTCGAGGCCGCACCCGAAGAGGCCACCGAGCTGGGCGATCACCGTTACGACGAACTGACCACCGAACTCACCGTCGAGGCCACGATCCGGCGGGCCTCGATGCTGGTCGACGCGATGTCCGCGCTGGACGACGTCGACGACACCGCCCTCACCCCGGGCGACCGGGTCGACCTGGAGATCCTCCGGACCCGGGTGAGCGGCACCCTGTGGGAACAGACGGAGCTGCGCCGTTTCGAGAACGACCCCCTCCTGCACCTGCCCGCCGACGGGCTGTATCCGCTGATCAGCCGCGAGGGCCCGGCGCCCGAGCGGCTGCGGGCGCTGGCGGCCCGGCTGGGCCAGGTGCCGCAGCGGCTGGCCCAGGCCCGTGACGTGCTGCGCGACATGCCCCGGCCCGCGGTGCAGACCGCCATCGGCCAGGCCCGGGGTACCGTGCCGCTGCTGACCGAAGACCTGGAACCACTGCTGGCACAAGACGAGTCCCTCGCCTCCGGGGTTCGCGAGGTGCGCGACGCGGCGGTGGAGGCCCTGCGCGACCACGCCCGCTGGCTGGAGGCGCAGCTGCCGGTCAGCGACGGCGACCCGCGTCTGGGCGAGCTCAACTACGCGGCCCGGCTCTGGTACACCCTCGACACCGAGACCGGTCCCGACGCCCTGCTCACCCGGGCCGAGAGCGACCTCCAGGCGATCGAGGAGGACATTGCCGAGCTGGCCTGCCGGATCAGCGGCCGGCCGATGTCGGAGACGCTCGTGCGGGAGGTGCTCGACCAGGCGGCCGCGAGCGCACCGGTGACCCCCACGTCCATCCGCCCGCTCTGTGAGCAGGCACTGGTTCTGCTGGCCGCCCGGGTGCGGGAGCTCGATCTGGTCACCGTGCCCCCGGCGCCGATCCACGTGATCGAGATGCCGCCGTCGCGGGCCGGCATCGCCGTGGCCTACTGCGACCCGCCCGGGCCGCTGGAGCCCGGGGCGGCCGACGGCACGCTCCCCACGTTCTTCGCCGTGGCGCCCACCCCCGCCGAGTGGGACCAGGCCCGCACCGACGCTTTCTACCGCGAGTACAACGGCCACATGCTGCGCAATCTTGCGGTGCACGAGGCGATTCCGGGGCATGCGCTGCAACTGGCGCACGGCAACCGGTACCGCGGCACCACGCCGGTGCGTAGTGCGATCCGCAGCGGCACGTTCATCGAGGGCTGGGCGGTCTACGCCGAGGAGCTCATCGCCTCGTTCGGCCTGGGTTCCGGCAACAACGACGACGACATGTGGCTGCGGCTGATGACGCTGAAGATGGCGTTGCGCAGCGCGATCAACGCGATCCTCGACGTGCGGGTGCACGCGCACGGCATGACCGAGGACGAGGCGATGCTGCTGATGACAGCTCGCGGCCACCAGGAGGAGGGTGAGGCGGCGGGCAAGTGGCGACGGGCGCTGCTCACCTCCACCCAGTTGTCCACCTACTACGTGGGGCACCGCGAGATCCGCGACCTGGCCGGTCGGATTCACGCGGAGAACCCGGACTGGTCGAAACGGCAGGTGCACGACGAGTTACTGGCACACGGGGCGCCACCGCCCCGGCACCTGCGGGCATTACTGGGACTCGACTGAATCCCACTTGTGGGGAGTCAGGCATTAGCAGGACCTTCGGCCCCCGGACACCTGCCCCCAGGTGAGGGGTGGGCCACAGGCCGGACGATAGGCTCGGTTACGTAGTTGCGTAGACGTAACGGTCCACAGAAACTCCACTGAAACCGGTCTGACGAGCAGGAGCAGCAAGCATGGCAAGCATCGAGGCCGTCGGAGCCCGAGAGATTCTCGATTCACGGGGCAACCCCACCGTCGAGGTCGAGGTGGCTCTGGACGACGGCACCATCGCCCGCGCGGCGGTCCCCTCCGGCGCCTCCACGGGCGCTTTCGAGGCGGTCGAGCGCCGTGACGGCGACAAGAAGCGCTACCTGGGCAAGGGCGTCGAGAACGCGGTCAACGCCGTGCTCGACCAGATCCAGCCCGCCCTCCTCGGCTTCGAGGCCAGCGACCAGCGCATGATCGACCAGGCGATGCTCGACCTGGACGGTACCGACAACAAGGCGACCCTGGGTGCGAACGCCATCCTCGGCGCCTCCCTGGCTGTGGCCAAGGCTGCGGCCGAGTCGGCCGAACTGCCGCTGTTCCGCTACCTCGGTGGCCCGAACGCGCACATCCTCCCGGTGCCGATGATGAACATCGTCAACGGTGGCGCCCACGCCGACAGCGGCGTGGACGTGCAGGAATTCATGATCGCCCCGTTCGGTGCGCCCTCCTTCAAGGAGGCCCTGCGGATGGGTGCCGAGGTCTACCACTCGCTCAAGTCCGTGCTGAAGGCCCAGGGCCTGAGCACCGGTCTGGGCGACGAGGGTGGCTTCGCCCCGAGCGTCGCCGGCACCAAGGAGGCCCTGGAGCTCATCGCCACCGCGGTCGACAAGGCCGGCTACGTGCTGGGCACCGACCTGGGCCTGGCGCTCGACGTGGCCGCCTCCGAGTTCCACAGCGAGGGCGTCTACTCGTTCGAGGGTGGCAAGCGCACCTCCGCCGAGATGATTGAGTTCTACACCAGCCTGGTCAACGACTACCCGCTGGTCTCCATCGAGGACCCGCTGGACGAGAGCGACTGGGAGGGCTGGACGGCCCTCACCACCGCCGTCGGTTCCAAGGTGCAGATCGTCGGCGACGACCTGTTCGTCACCAACCCGGCCCGCCTGCAGCAGGGCATCGAGACCGGCGCCGCCAACGCGCTGCTGGTCAAGGTGAACCAGATCGGCACCCTGACGGAGACGTTCGACGCCGTCGCCCTGGCCCACCGCAACGGTTACCGCTGCATGATGAGCCACCGTTCCGGCGAGACCGAGGACACGACGATCGCCGACCTGGCCGTCGCCGTCGACTGTGGCCAGATCAAGACCGGCGCCCCGGCCCGCTCGGACCGGGTGGCCAAGTACAACCAGCTGCTCCGCATCGAGGAAGAGCTCGACGACGCCGCGGTGTACGCCGGCGCCGGCGCGTTCCCCCGGTTCGCCCACCGATGAGCCCACGCCGTCCGCCCGCGCCCGGTTCCGGAGGGATCCCTGATCCCTCCGGTGCACCACGCGCACCCCGCGCGCGGGCGGCCGGCCCCGGTGTTCCGGCGGCCCAGAAGGCCGCCACGAAGAAGACCATCGCCTCGAAGACCCCTGCCCAGCGAAGTGCCGGCCAGAAGAGCGCCGCCCAGAAGGCCGCGGCTCAGAAGAGCGCCGCCCAGAGGGCCTCGGCCCAGCGACCGGTGAAGCGACCCACCTCACCGGTGACTGCCGCCGAGCGTGCGGCCGCGGCGAAGAAGAAACAGGCCGCCGCCGCGAGGGCACAGCGCTCCCCGATCTCACACACCCCGACCAAGAAGCGCGCGCCCCGGGTGACGGCCTCCCGCTCCGGCGGACTGCGCCCCACGAGCACCCGGCCGGGATCGGCCCGGCCCCGTGCCGGATCGGCCGGCCGAGGTTCCCGCGGACGCGGCTTCGGCTTCGGAACCGGGCGCCCGGTATGGGTTCTCGGTGCAGTGATGGCCGCGCTCGCACTTGCGATCCTGCCCTACTTCCAGAAGTGGCTGGTGCAGCGCTCGGAGATCGAGTCGGTGCGGGCAGAGGTCAGCCAGGCCCAGGAAGACGTCTCCGATCTGCAGAAGCAGAAGGAACGCTGGAAGGACGACGACTACGTGCGAGCCCAGGCCCGCTCCCGGCTCAACTACGTGATGCCGGGGGAGACCGGTTACGCGGTCTCCGATCCCACGCCCAGCCCCAGTGTCAGCCCGAGCAGCACCGGCGAGGCCGACGTGCCCGTGGGGAACCGGTCCTGGTTCACCAGCGTCTGGCTGTCGGCCCAGACCGCCGGGTCGCAGGGCGAGGCCCAGGCCGCCACCGAGGTGCCGTGAGCGGCGCCGACGCACAGCGGAACCCGGGTCCGACCCCGGCCACCGCGGAAGATCTCGCGGCCGTGCACCGTCAGCTCGGCCGGCCCGCCCGGAACGTGGTCGCCGTCGGCGCCCGCTGCCCCTGCGGCCAGCCCGACGTGGTGCAGACCTTCCCGCGGCTGGACGACGGCACGCCGTTCCCGACGATGTACTACCTGACCTGCCCGAAGGCCGCCGGTGCGATCGGCACCCTGGAGGCCTCCGGTCTGATGAAGGAGATGACAGCCCGGATCGCCGAGGATCCGGATCTGGCAGACGCCCAGCGTCGGGCGCACGAGGACTACCTCCAGCGGCGGGCCCAGCTCGCCCCGGTGCCCGAGATCGCCGGCGTCAGCGCCGGCGGCATGCCCGACCGGGTCAAGTGCCTGCACGTCTACGCCGCGCACGCGCTCGCGGCCGGCCGGGGCGTGAATCCGCTGGGGGACGAAGTTCTCGACGCTCTGCCGTGCTGGTGGGAAAGAGGGCCCTGCTCAGTGGTGGAGGAACAATGACCCGCGTTGCAGCAATCGACTGCGGCACCAACTCGATCCGGCTCCTGATCGCCGACGTGAGCCGCAGTCGCGGCGAGCTCGTCGACATCGAGCGCCGGATGGAGATCGTGCGACTGGGCCAGGAGGTGGACAAGACCGGAGAGATCGCCCCGGAGGCGATGGAACGCACCCTGGCCGCCGCCCGCCGGTACGCCGACCTGTGCCACCAGCACGAGGTGCACTCGATCCGGTTCGTCGCCACCTCGGCCACCCGGGACGCGCGCAACCGCAAGATCTTCGTCGACGGGGTCCGGGAGGCGCTCGGGGTGGAGCCGGAGGTCATCCCCGGCGCCGAGGAGGCCGAGCTGTCGTTCACCGGGGCCACCGGCGGTCTGCCCGGCGGCCACGACGCGCCGTTCCTGGTGGTCGACCTGGGCGGCGGCTCGACCGAGTTCGTCCTCGGGGAGAAGACCGTCGACAGCGCGATCTCGGTGAACATCGGCTGTGTGCGGCTGACCGAGCGGCACCTGCGCAGCGATCCACCGACCGCCTCCGAGGTGGCCGCCGCCACCGCCGACATCGACGCCGCCCTGACCCAGGTCGCCGGGAAGGTGGCCCTGGAAGACGCCCGCACGCTGGTCGGGGTGGCCGGCTCGATCACCACGGTGACCGCGCACGCCCTGGGTCTGCCCGCCTACGACCCGGCCGCCATCCACGGCGCCACGCTCAGCCTCGACCAGGTCGAGAAGGCCTGCACCGAGCTGATCGAGATGCCGCGGGAGCAGCGGGCACAGCTGCCCTTCATGCACCCGGGCCGGGTCGACGTGATCGGCGCCGGGGCCCTGGTCTGGCGGCGCATCGTCGAACGGATGGGCGCCACCGGCCGGATCGGACAGCAGGTCACCTCCGAGCACGACATCCTCGACGGGATGGCCTGGGGCCTGGCCTGGTCTAAGCGCTGACCGCGACCTCTACGCGCACCCGCTCCGGGTGCGCGTAGAGGTTCATCGAGTCGCCCCGCACGAACCCGGCCAGCGTCAGGCCGGCCTCTTCCGCCAGGTCCACCGCCAGCGTGGACGGTGCGGAGACCGCTGACAGCAGGGGAATCCCGGCCATCGTCGCCTTCTGCGTGAGCTCGAAGGAGGCCCGCCCGCTGACCTGCAGCACGGTGTTCGACGCCGGCAGCAGACCGTGTGTCAGGGCCCAGCCCACCACCTTGTCCACAGCGTTGTGCCGGCCCACATCCTCCCGCACACACAGCAGCTCACCCTCGGGCGTGAAGAGCCCGGCCGCGTGCAGCCCACCGGTGCGGTCGAAGGCGCGCTGCGCCTCGCGCAGCCTGCCGGGCAACGAGACCAGGGTGCCGGCGTCCACCAGAGGCTCGACGACGTCCTTCATCGAGAGCCGGGGGCGCCGGTTGAGCACCTCGGCGATCGAGTCGCTGCCGCACACGCCACAGGCGCTGGACGTGGCGCCCAGACGGGCCTGCGGCACGGGCACCCCGGGAGCCAGGCGCACCTGCACGGTGTCGGTGTCGCACGAGGTCAGCTCGGTGATGTCGGCACTGGCGTGCGCCACCCCCTCGGCGACCAGCCAGCCCAGGGCCAGCTCCAGGTCGTGACCGGGGGTGCGCATGGTGGTGGCGATGGTGGTGTCGCCGGCCTTGATGGTCAGCGGCGCCTCCACCGCGAGCGAGTCGGGGCGGGTGGTCGCGGTGGCCCCGGGCCCTCCGGCCCCACGCACACGCACGACCGGGCGGCGGTCCACGAGATGTCCCATGCTCCTGAGCGTAAGCCTGCCCGGGATGACGTGATGCTCGGCAGTCCCTGCACATCGAGGATGGTGGACCTAATAACCTGTGTCCGTACGCCCTCGTAGCCCAACGGCAGAGGCAGGCGCCTTAAAAGCGCTTCAGTACGGGTTCGAATCCCGTCGGGGGCACCATGGGTCTTCCCTGGGCACGTGTCCAGCGATGATGCGGAACGGGCGCGGGGCCCGGACACGGTGGTCAGTTCCGGCCGGGCCGGACGGTGGACGCCCCGGGGCGGTGACGCCCACCCGTCGCTCCCGGCGGCTGGATCAGTGGTCGAGCGCGAGGTGCAGTGCCAGCAGAGACTTGCCGTGGTCATTGCCGTTGGGGGTTCGCACGTCCGAGTGCACGTGGTTACGACTGGAACCGGTCACGCCCTTGCCCAGCGGGCCCGGCCCTTCACAGTCGAACTCGATCCAGATCACCGGAGACTGAACCCGCACGTAGAAGACCGCGTCGTCATCGGTTCCACCGATCCACGCGAAGTAGGTCTCGTCCAGGTGCTTGCGGATCTCGGCCATCTTGATCTTCGCCTGGCCCTCCTTGACGTTGCCGACCATCCGCTCGACGAACGCCAGGATCGCCCGGCGGCCCTTCGCCGACACGTCGCCCAGTGCGACCCCCTCGTACTCCTGCACCAGATTGTCCTGGAAGGCCCCGGCCACCGACTCGGTGGCGAACTTCTCCGCCGCGATGATCGCCTGGCCCTGTTCCGTGCTGCTGAGCGCCTGGATGGCCTTCACCGCCAGCGCGATCTCGCGGCCTCGCCCGCTCACTTGAAAGTAGACCGGTCGTCTAGTAGTTTTCTTTCAGCGGGACCGACCGGGACCGCACGGTGCGACTTCACCACGGATGAGGAACGATCATGGGCACGATCACAGTGGGCACGCAGAACTCGACCGACATCGAACTGCACTACGAGGACCAGGGCGAGGGGCAGCCCGTGGTCCTGATCCACGGCTACCCGCTGGACGGGAACAGCTGGGAGAAGCAGACGGCGGTCCTGCTGGAGTCCGGCTACCGGGTCATCACCTACGACCGCCGCGGTTTCGGCCAGTCCTCCAAGACGGCGGCCGGTTACGACTACGACACCTTCGCCGCCGACCTCAACACCCTGATGACCGAACTGGATCTGCAGAACGCGATCCTGGTCGGCTTCTCCATGGGAACCGGTGAAATTGCCCGCTACGTGAGCACCTACGGCGCCGGCCGGGTGTCCAAGATGGCCTTCCTCGCCTCTCTGGAGCCGTTCGTGCTGCGCACCGACGACAACCCCGAGGGTGTGCCGCCGGAGAACTTCGACGGCATCGTGGCCGCGGCCCGGGCCGACCGCTACGCCTGGTTCACGGGTTTCTACCAGAACTTCTACAACCTGGACGAGAACCTCGGCACCCGGATCAGCGACGAGGTCGTGCGGGCCAGCTGGAACACCGCCACCAGGAGTGCTCCGGTCGCGGCCTACGCGGTCGTCCCGTCCTGGCTGGAAGACTTCCGCAAGGACGTGCAGGCGGTGAAGGACGCGGCCAGGCCCACTCTCATCCTGCACGGCACCGAAGACCGCATCCTGCCCATCGATGTCACCGGACGCCGGTTCTCCGCCCTGATGCCGGATGCCGAGTACGTCGAGATCGAGGGTGCGCCCCACGGCCTGCTGTGGACGCACGCCGACGAGGTGAACTCCGCCCTGGTGAAATTCCTCGGCGCCTGATCCCCGCGCACGACCAGAACACCTCCGTGATGTGGTGCCCTCGCTCCGGCGACGGCACCACATCACGGTTTTGCCGTCATGCCGGTGGCTGCATCCCGTCGTGTAGACGTTCGCAGCGTTCGCACTCAGGCAGAGATGGGTTCCGGCATGGCGCAACTCACCATTGCTCACCCGCTGCCACCGGCGATGAATGCTGCCGCTGCACTGCGTGGGGTACACGCTTCCGGCGAAGCTCGAGCTCAGGCACTTGTCCTGGGTGCTGCTGGCTCCTGACATCAGCATCGCCATCACCGCGGCCACCAGGATCGGAAGTTGACGTCTCCCGGCGGCCCGGAATGTCAAAGGCGCTGGAGCGGACGCAGTGCGCCGCCGGACCGAGTCGGTGGTCCGGCGGCGCTGGTCGGTCTCGTTCCCGCTGATAACTATCGACGACGCGGCCAGGCCATGAAAGTGGTTGCCAGGCTGATCAGTCCGAGGGCCGATACGCCCACGAGCACGATCGTGGGGCTCCAGGCGGCGGACAGGACGGGAATGACCACCGGCGCGGCGAAACCGACGTAGGTGAGGGCGTAGAAGACGGCCGTCGTCATCGCGGCGTGCTGTGCCGGGGCCAGGGCCTGAACCATTTTCAGACCGCTGACCAGGAGCAGCCCGTAGGCGGAGCCCAGGATGACGGCCGTGATGCCCAGGAGCGGAACCCATCCCGTGGCGGCGGTCAGCGCGGCCACCAGCATGCCCACGATCACGGCGGCCAGGCCTGCGCGGAACGGCCGGGCCGGTGAACTCAGGGCCAGACGCTGGGCCAGGGGCTGGGCCAGGATGCCGGTGCCCAGCGTCAGGGCGGCGATCGCGCCACTGCCGACCGCGCCGTAGGCGCCCAGCGGCACGAGGACGGGCAGTGCGGCCAGGGAGGTGGTGGCGGCCCCGAACACCCAGGGAGCAGTGGACGCGACGGCGGTCAGGAAGAGCCGGCCGGTCAGTACCTCATACAGGCCGGGCCCGGCCACATCATCCGGAACATTCGTGCGGACAGGGGTTTCCGGAGCGGAGCCCATCAGGAACAGGGCCACCAGGACCAGGGCGACGTGGAGCAGGTAGGCCGTGGGCCGGGGTGCGGGCAGCCACTGGACGATGATGCCGGAGGCCAGCGGGCCGAGTGCGAATCCGCCGGTCAGGGCCGTTGCCGCGCGCCGGGCCCCGGACGCGGCGAGTCCGCCGGCCTCGGAGAGCTCCTTGATCCAGGCCGTGGCCGGGGCCAGAGCCGCCCCCGCGCTGATCCCGACCAGGATGCGCCCGGCCAGGATGCCGCCGAAGGCATTACCGGAAGCGAGGATCAGCAGGGTCCCGGTCGCGGACAGGACCAGACCGGCGCTGAGTACCGCGCGCCTGCCGAGCCGGTCGGAGGCCTTGGCCATGACCAGCAGGGCCGGGATCAGGCCGAGCGCGTAGGCGCCGAACAGGGTGGTCACCTGCACCTGGCTGAGGTCGCCCCGATAGGTCTGCAGCAGGGAGGCGAACATGTTCGCGCCCCAGGCCACCACCAGCGCACCGAATGCGGGCCGCTTCCAGGCGTCCGGACCGGCCGTACGAGGTGGGGTCGCAGGGGTGATGGCGACCGGGTGGGTGGTTGTCATGCCGTCACAGTAGACAGAAGTAGACCGGTCGTCTAGTGTTCTGGTCAGACGGGAACGCAGACCGGTTCGGACATCTCTCCGGGATGCGAAACCGCCTGACCCACATCCGAAAAACTGACTTGTGAGGCGCGTCCACCATGAAGGTCCTGCTCGTTCTGACTTCCCACGACCAGCTCGGCGACACCGGCCTCAAGACCGGCTTCTGGCTGGAGGAGCTGGCCGCGCCGTACTACGGCCTGAAGGAGGCCGGCGTGGAAATCACGCTCGCATCACCCCTGGGCGGTCAGCCGCCGCTCGACCCCAAGAGCAACGAGCCGTCGTTCCAGACCGACCTGACCCGCCGCTTCGAGCTCGACCCCGAGGCGACCGCGGCCCTGGCCTCCACGCAGGTGCTGTCCACCGTGAAGGCGGCCGACTTCGACGCCGTCTTCTACCCCGGCGGCCACGGCCCGCTCTGGGACCTCGCCGAGGACCGGGACTCGATCACCCTGATCCAGGACTTCCTGCGCTCGGGCAAGCCGACCGCCCTGGTCTGCCACGCCCCCGGCGTGCTGCGGCACGTCGTGAACGAGGAGGGCACCCCGGTCGTGGCCGGCAAGAAGGTCACCGGGTTCGCCAACTCCGAGGAAGAGGGCGTGGGCCTCACCGACGTCGTCCCCTTCCTGGTGGAAGACGTGCTGGTCGAGCAGGGTGGCATCTACTCCAAGGGCGAGGACTGGGCGTCGTACGTGCTCCAGGACGGCCTGCTGATCACCGGGCAGAACCCGGGCTCCTCGGCCGAGGCTGCCGACGTACTGATCAAGGCTCTGGCTGCGCAGTCGGCATGAGTGCCTACGTGATCATGCTCCGTGAGCGGGTGACGGATCCGGCCGAGCTGGAGGCCTACGCGGCCTCGGCCCGGCCGGCCCGGGCCGGGCATCCGATCACCCCGGTCATCGGTTACGGGGCGATCCACACCCTGGAGGGCGAGCCTCTGGACGGGGTGCTCGTCCACCGCTTCCCCACCCGGGAAGACGCTCTGCGCTGGTACGAGAGCCCGGCCTACCAGGCGGCGTTGCCGCACCGTCAGGCCGGGGCCGACTACCGGGTGCCCATCGTCGAGGGGGTCGACGAATAGAGACGACCGGTCTAATCAAGAGGTAGGCTGACTGCTATGTCACCGAAGCGTGCCGACCAGGGCACCCGCGTCGCCCTGCTCGATTCCGCCGAGAAGATCTTCGCCAACAAAGGCTATGCCGGAGTGGGCATCAACGAGCTGCTCGGCAGTGTGGGCGTGCCGAAAGGCTCCTTTTACCACTATTTCAGCTCGAAGGACGCGTTCGGCGAGGCGGTGGTGGAGTATTACTTCGAGCACTACCTGCGCGAGATGGACCAGCTCCTGGGCGACACCCGGCGCCCCTGGGCCGACCGGCTCATGGCCTACTGGGACAACTGGCGTGACACCCAGAGCCTGGACGAGTGCCAGGGCCGCTGTCTGGCCGTGAAGCTGGGGGCCGAGGTGGCGGACATGTCCGAGCCGATGCGCCTGGCCCTCAAGTCCGGCACATCCCAGGTGATCGACCGCGTGGAGAAGGCCATCGCCGGCGGCATCGAAGACGGGTCGCTGACCGTGCGCGGTGAGGCCCGGGCGACCGCGGAGTCGCTGTACGAACTGTGGCTGGGCGCCAGCGTCATGGCGAAGGTGAACCGTCACCTCCAGCCGATGGACAACGCTGTGCTGGTCACCCGTCAGTTGCTCGGCATCTGAGGACGGGCCCGGTGACCGCCGTTGTCGGGCGGCCACCGGACCACTGATCAGGACTCGGTCATCGTCGAGCCCTGTGTGGTGGAGCTGGACGGCACCAGGAAGGTGACCGTGGGCAGCGTGCCGTCGGCGTCGCGGGAACCCACGGCGGTCGTCGCGCTGACGGACTTGAAGCTGGAGGCGCTCCAGGTGCCGCTCTGCCACGAGTTGCTGGAGACCTTCACACCGGTGCCGATCGTGGCCGTGGTCGCGTTGGCCACCGACACGTTGCCGGTCAGCGTCGAGGTGGAGATCTTGAAGTAGAAGCCCGCGGCGGCATTGTCGTAGGCGGTGTTGCGGGTGAGGGTCAGGCTGCCGGTGTTGGAGTTCTCGGTGAAGCCGTTGGCGTTGTTGTCCCAGGCCGCGTTGTTCTTCACGATGTGGTTCGCGGAGAGGTTGTCGCCACCGAGCTTGAACCCGTTGCCGTTGCCCTCCCAGCCGGAGATGTTCCAGCGGTTCACGCCGTTGCCGTAGGCCCAGTTGTCCTGGATGGTCACCGGGGACAGGAAGTGCCAGAGGTCGATACCGTCGTCGGCGTTGTTGTACATCCGGTTGCCCTTGACCACGTTCCCGGTGCCGGTGCCGAACTTGATCGCGATCCCGTCGGCGTTCTGGCCCTTGGTCGCGTCGTCGTGGTTCAGGTACAGGTCGTTGTCGAGGATCTTGTTGTTCGTGGTGCCGTCACCGCGCAGGGCGATGCCGGTCTCCTGGTTGTCGTGCACGCGCAGCCGCTGGTAGATCACGCCGGCGCAGGAGGTGCACACCACCGGGTGGTTGAGCGCGTTCTTCACCTCGAGGTCCTGCACGGTCATGTAGCTGGCGGTCTGGTTCCAGGTCCAGGAGTCCGAGGAGATCTTGGAGCCGTCGATGACCGCGTTCTCACCGGTGTACGAGCCGATGATGATGCGCTGGGACGAGGTGCCGCTGGTGGCCGGCTTGAGCGTGGCGGTGGGCTTGTAGGTGCCACCGCGCAGCACGATCGTCTGCCCGGCCTTGACGCTCGAGAGGGCCTTGGCGATCGTCGCGTAGGGAGCCGCCTTGGTGCCGGCCGCGGAGTCGCTGCCACTGGTCGAGACCCAGATGTCACCGGTGCTGAGGCCGGTGCTGCTGGAGGCGGCGCTGGTGGTCGTGGTCGTGACCGGGGTGCTGCCCGAAACCGTCCCGAAGCTCCAGTTGTCGGTGCTGGCCGTGGTCGAGCAGGTCTGCTGGCTCAGCGCCTTGCCCGGGGCCAGGGTCTTGGACCCGGTGTCGGTCAGGCAGAGCTCGGACTGGTCGTTGTCGATCAGGAAGTACGTGGTGGAGGGCTTGATCGCGTAGAACTGCGCCTGCGTCCGGGCGCAGGTCGTGGTCACCAGGCTGCTGCCCGCGGTCGAGTCGGTGACCGCCAGGCACAGACCGCTGCCCTTGTTGACGAAACCCAGCTCGGTGCCGCTGGTGTCGACCGTCCACTGCTGGAAGGCGTCCGAGGAGTCACACGTCGCGCTGACGACCACGGCGCCCTTGGCCGTCGAGCTGCCCTGGACGTCGGCGCAGTACGTGGTGTTCTTGTTGATCAGGGTGACGACGTCGCCCTTGACCGGGGTGGTGGTGGCGGCCGTGGTGGACGGGTTGGCAGCCACGGCGGCGACGGTCGCGCCTCCCGCGGCGACGGCGATCGCCACCACACTGCCGACCGCGATGCGCCGCAGCCTGTGGTTTCCGGTCTTCATCTGGGTTCAGGTTCCCCTCGATCGACTGGTTGCTGACGAGGGGAGTCGCGCCGGGGCGCCCCGAGGTTGCCTGTGAATCAGCCCTGAGCGATGTCGCCCCGCTCGTAGAAGCGCCAGTACTTCTGCAGGTCGCCGGGGATCTCGGTGCCCTCGTAGGGATCCCGCTCGACGAAACCCCGACGTTCGTAAAGGCGCTGGGCCTGCGCCATGAACCGGCACGAGTCCAGGCGGAGCGTAGCGGCACCGAGCTCGTCGACAGCGGTCCCGAGCAGGGCATCGAAGAGGGCCGAGCCGACGCACTGCCCCTGGTGTCCCGGCCGCACGTACATCCGCTTCACCTCCACGACGCCGGGTGCCAGCGTGCGCAACCCACCCATGCCGATCAGGTCGTCCTCGTGCTCGATCACCAGGAGGGCCGCGTCCGGGCCGTCGAACTTCCGCAGCTGCCCGGCCGCTTCGGCGTCGTCCGGAACCGGCATGACCTGCTGGAACTCCTCCAGCAGCCGGCCGGTCGCCCAGGTCAGGTACTCGCGATTCAGACCGACGATCGCATCGAGGTCCGAAGAGAACTGGGCGGGTCTGATTTTCACGTCTGCAGTCCTATCACGCAGATCCTCCGGGCCTCCGGGGCGGCATCAGCGGACGCAGATCACCATGACCGACTGGGATCCGGCGGCGACCGGGCGGCGATCGGGCGGCCGGTCAGATCGCGGACGCGCTGGGGAATCCGGGCTCGCGGATCACTGCCAGGTGAACTGTGGTCCAACTCTTGACTGTCTGATGCGGCTTTTCGCCCCGATACCGGCGAAACGGCTTTAACGTCACATCTGATGCCGAAGTATCTGGCGGATCGACCGCCGAGGCCTAGGCAATGCCTGGCCCGGCCGGAACTCAAGGAGCAGTTCGTGAACGTGCGCAAGCGTTTTGCGATCTTCAGTATGACCGCCGCCGTTCTCGGCAGCCTGGCGCTGGCCGGTGCCGGCCCGGCCACGGCCGCCCTCTCGTGCGGGGGCAAGGCGCCGACCATCGTCGGCACGGCGGGTAATGACGATCTGATCGGCACGTCGAAGAACGACGTGATCATCGCGCTCGGCGGTGGCGACTACATCGAGGGCAACGGCGGCAACGACCTGATCTGCGCCGGAGCCGGGAGCGACACCATCTACCCGCTGGCCGGGAACGACAAGGTCTGGGGCGACTCCGGCGACGACTACCTCGCGGGGGAGGGTGGCGGCAACGACACCTACTACGGCGGTAGCGGTGACGACATGGTCTATGGCGGCAAGGGCAGCGATGTGCTGAACGGCGACTCCGGCGAGGACTACGTCATCGGTGGCGCGGACAACGACAAGATCTACGGCGGCACCGACAGCGACCTGCTGGCCGGCGAGAGCGGCAACGACTACCTGGCCGGTGGCGCGGGCCCCGACACGCTGTACGGCGGTGCGGGCAACGACAGCCTGTATGGCAACGCCGGCAATGACTGGCTCGCGGGTGAGAGCGGCACGGACAAGCTTTCCGGCGGCACCGGCAAGAACCATGTCTACCAGGGCAAATTCCCGAGCTGAGGCACCAGGACAGGTCTCCGTCCGGTCAGTCGGACGGGGGTCTGTCCGAAATCATGTGATTCATGCAGAATGACGGGATGCCCGGTCAAGGAAGATCTCGGCTGCTGCTGGCTCTCGGCCTGACAGCGGTGTTGCTCGCCCCCGTCCCTTCGGCTCAAGCGGCTCAGACAGCTCAAGCGGCTGAGCGGGCCCCCGACCGGTCCGTGGTGACCTCGGGGTCGGCCCGGTTCCAGGTGCTGTCGCCCACGCTGATCCGCACCGAGTTCGCGGGAGACGCGAAGTTCGTCGACGCAGGCACTTTCAACGTCGTCGGCCGCACGAAATTCACGTCTCCCCGCTTCACCACCCGCACGGGCAACGGCTGGCTGACCATCGACACCGGCGAGATGACCTTGCGTTATCGCACCGGGTCGGGGGCTTTCGCCGCCGACAACCTCCAGGTGAGACTGACGGCCGGCCGGCAGTCGGTGCAGGCAGCGCCCTGGGCCGGGCAGGGGGCCGTGGCCTGCGCCTTCGCCACCCTCTGCGAGGCCGAGGCGCTCTCCCTCGACGGACTGGCCCGGGCTACCGATCACAGCGGCTACACCGGTGGTGGTTTCGCTGCCGGGTACGAGGCGCCCGGCAGTTCGCTGCGGTTCTCGGTGAACGCCCCGAGCAGCGGAACCTTCCAGCTGGCGGTGCGGTACGCGAACGACCGGGGCGGCGACGGGCAGGTGACCGGCCGCACGCTGCGTGCGGTGGTGGACGGCGACGCCGGGCAGCAGTTCGCCCTGGCGCCCACCGGTTCCTGGGACACCTGGGCCGTGGTGAACGTGCCGGTGACTCTGTCGGCGGGGCGCCACGAGGTGACGATCGTGCGTGGACCGGCCGAGTCGGGCCAGGTCAACGTCGACAGCCTGGCCCTCACCGAGACCGGGGCGGCCTATCCGGCCCCTTCGGTCCCGATTCCGCAGCCCTGTTCCTTCGGCACGGTCTGCGAGGCGGACACCGGGGTGCTCGCCGGCGGGGCAAAAATTGCGGACGATCACAACGGCTACTCCGGCAAGGGTTTCGTTGCCGGGATGGAACGGGCCGAGTCGTCGGACACGATCACCGTGAACGGGGTGCCGAAGGCCGGGAAGTACCAGCTGCAGCTGCGGTACGCCAATGCCAAGGCAGGTTCTCAGCCGGTGCAGACGCGAACCGTCGCCGTCCAGGTCGGGAGCGCCACCGCGTCCACCCTTGACCTGAAGGCGACCAGTGGCTGGGACCACTGGCGCACCGTGACCGCCCCGGTCACCCTCGCCGCCGGCACCAACACCGTGAAACTGGGCTGCCCGGCCGAGGACAGCTGCCACGTGAACATCGACACGGTGGCCCTGACCACCACCGGCGAAACTCTTCTCGTGCCCCACGCCCCGCTGGGCGGCTATCGGCGCGGGCTCGACGGGGTGAACGGCGACGCCAAGTCCACCCCGGGCCTTCTCTACCAGGACGGCTGGTCGCTGCTCGACGACACCGCGTCCGCCCTGTGGAACCCGGCCACGAAAAAGGTGACGCAGCGCGCCTCTCATGCCGGCGGGTACCAGGACGGCTACGTGTTCGGGTACGGGCAGGACTACTCGACCGGCCTGAGCGACCTGTCGAAGCTGACCGGGCCGACCCTGACGCTGCCGAAATGGGCCTACGGCGTCTGGTACGCGGAGTACTACGACCGTACGGCGGCGCAGTTCCAGGAGATCGTCCGGCGTTTCCAGAAGGAGAAGGTGCCGCTGGACGTGCTGGTGGTGGACACCGACTTCAAGAAGCCGGATCGGTGGAACGGGTGGTCGATCGACGAGACCAGGTTCCCCGACCCGAAGGGTTTCAACGACTGGCTCCACGCCCAGGGCCTGCACACCACCTGGAACATCCACCCGAGCATCCTGGGCAGCGACCCGAAGTTCGCCGCCGCCCAGGCAACGGCGAAGGGAAAGCTCAAGCGCACCGGCTGCAACGGCGGCGCGGACTGTTACAGCTTCGACTGGGGCGATCCTGACCAGCTGGCGGCCTATCTCGACCTGCACGACGACATCGAGAAGCAGGGCGTGGACTTCTGGTGGCTCGACTGGTGCTGCGACGCCTCCAGCTCGTCACTGGCCGGGGTGACCCCGGATGCCTGGATCAACCAGCAGTACGCCGAGCGCAACGGTTTCGCGTTCAGCCGGGCCTACGGCTCCTTGCAGGCGGGTGGGTACTCGAACCCGGCGTCGGTGGCGACCGGGCCGTGGGCCGACAAGCGCACCACGCTGCACTTCACCGGTGACACCCTCTCGACCTGGGAAACCCTGCAGGCACAGGTCGGTTACACGCCGGGTGAGTCGGCGGCGACCGGGCTGGCGGCGATCAGCCACGACATCGGCGGGCACACCGGCGGCCTGCAGGAGCCGGGTTCGGAACCGGGCAGCACGAAGCTGCCCGACGACCTGTACGCCCGCTGGGTGCAGCTCGGCACCTTCCAGCCGATCGACCGGCTGCACTCCAACCACAGCGACCGGCTCCCGTGGCAGTACGGACCGGCGGCGCAGGCCTCGGCCGAGAAGTTCCTGAAACTACGCAAGAAGCTTCAGCCGTACACCTACGCGGCCGCGCAGGAGGCGACCCGCACCGGTACGCCGATCGTCCGTCCGCTCTACCTGGCCTACCCCGGTGAGCAGGAGGCGTACGCCTCCGCCGGGTCCGAGTACCTCTACGGACCGGACCTTCTCGTCGCCCCGGTGACCACCGCCGGCACGAGTGCCACCACGTCGGTCTGGTTCCCGCCGGGCAGCACCTGGAAGGACTACTTCACCGGGAAGAAGTACAAGGGTGGCAGTACCGCGCAGATCACCACCGGTCTGGACACCATGCCGGTGTTCGTCAAGAGCTAGGCGATGGGGACGGCCCGCCCGACCCGGGCGCGGCCGTTCTCCCTGGCGTTGTACAGGCTGGAGCCGGCGGCGTGGAGCGGACCTGCCCTACTCCTCGGGATCCCGGCGGATCACCATCGGGCTGGTCGCGTCCGGGTCGTCGTAGCCGGGCGGCCGGAAGGTCCAGGTGGTCTCCGGCTCGAAGGTGGTCTCCGGCTCGAAGGTGGCCTCCGGCTCGAAGGTGGTCGACGGGTCCAGGGCGGTGGCCGGCTCGAAGGTGGTCCCGGGTGCGAAGCTGGCCGCCGACGCGAAGGAGGTCGGCGGATCGGACGTGAAGTCGAAGGCCGGTGGGGGCTTCAGGGTCTGCCAGCCCTTCTTCGGCTCGGCGAGCAGGTTGCCCTGGGCGTGCGTCACCCCGAGGGCGGCGAGATGGTCCAGGTCGGCGGCGGTCTCGGCGCCCTCGGCGCAGATCAGTGAGCCCATCATCTCGGCGTAGACGACCAGGCCCCGCACCACCGCGGTGCGTCCCGGGTCGACCGCGCAGCCCACCACGAGCGTGCGGTCGATCTTCACCATGTCGGGTTGCAGCATGGCCAGCCGGGCGAACTCCTGGGCCCCGGCGCCGACGTCGTCCAGGGCGATGCCGGCGCCCCGGTCGCGCAGGTCGTTGATGACACGAACGAGGTCGTTCATGTCGACGTCGCCCGGGTCCTCGCTGAGCTCGATCGTGATCCCGGACAGGTCGTCGGGCAGGCCGGTCCGCATCCGGGCAGTCATCAGCGCCCGGGCCGAGGCGTTGACGTACAGGCCGTGGCCCGGCGGTCGGCCGGGCAGGTCGAGCGCGGCCTGGATCGCCGCCAGTTCCAGCAGGTCGCCGAATCCCTCGCGGTAGGCCTGCCGGAAGACCTCGCTGGTCGGCAGGGAGGTCCCCAGGGCGTCGAAGCGGGCCAGCGCCTCGTGCGCGCAGACCTGTTGCACCCGCAGGTCGACGATCGGCTGGGTGACCATCTCGAAGCTCGGCATGCGGTGCACCCGGCGCCGGCCCCGGCGGGAGGTCACGGGCGGGCCGGACTCGTCGTAGGGCTTGATCGGGTCGGCCTTGACGGTGATCGAGGTGAACGAGATCGGCCCGGTCGGCGGTCCGGCGGGGGGTTCGTCACCGGCGATCACCACCCGGTCGCGGCCGGCCCGTTTGGCCGCGTACAGCGCCTCGTCGGCGGCGGCCACGGCGCGGCCCGGGTCGGTCGATGGGTCCCACTGCGCCACCCCGGCCGAGAAGGTCTGGCCGTGCGGCGTCACCTGGCGCAGCCGTTCCAGCACGGTGGCCAGCTGCAGAGGGGTGAAACCGGGCGCCAGTAGCGCGAACTCCTCACCGCCGTAGCGCGCGAGCAGGGCCGGCGGGCGCAGCTGGGCGGTCCACGCGGCCACCGAGTCCCGCAGCAGCATGTCGCCGGCCTGGTGTCCCTTGGAGTCGTTGAACAACTTGAACTTGTCCAGGTCGATCATCGCGATGCACAGCGAGGTGCCGTGCTCCCGGGCCATGTCGGTGGCGCGCGCGACCTCGTAGTCCCAGGTGCGCCGGTTCGGGGCCCCGGTCAGGCCGTCGGTGCGGACCAGCCCTTCCAGCCGCACCGACTGGTCCTGCACCGTCGAGATCAGCCAGAGGATGCGGACCAGCATGAGCAGGCAGACCAGCAGCATGCCGGCGGTGATGATCGGCCAGTGCCGGGCCTGACTGGCGAAGCCGTCGGCCAGCAGCACCATGCCGGGCAGGATCAGCGCCAGCACCAGCGCCGCCTGGCGACGGCGGCTGAGGGTGTTGCCGGGCTCGGCCGGTTCCGGATCGGCCAGTTCGCGCATCGAGGCGGCACAGGCGGCCGCGCCGATCAGGAGGTAACCGATCAGCCAGCCGGCCTCGACCAGACCGCTGGACCGGCTGGTGGAGAAGATCAGCGACGACACCTGGTACCCGGTGTCCGACACCAGCATCAGCGCGATGCCCGAGGCCAGTGAGAGGTAGGAGAGCGAGCGGGCGCTGGGCACCGAGTACATCCGGGCCAGCACGCCGAGCAGGAACAGGTCGCCGAGCAGGTAGGCGGTGCCGATCGTCTTGGTCGCCAGGGGGAGCGACGAGCTCTCGGCCAACGGGGCGATCAGGAAGACCCCGATCACCACGCCGAGGCTGGTGGTCAGCACCAGGGCGTCGATCACGGCGCCGTGGTCGCGGTTGCTGCCCCGGGCCCGGGAGAAGTCCAGCGTGCCGCCGGCCAGCAGGGGGTAGGCGCACAGCGAGATCAGGTCGGACAGGGCCGGGAGGCTGCCCGTGGTCGTGCCGCCGTCGATGAGGGCGACCAGGTCACCGAGCAACCAGATCGCGGCTCCGGCGAGCAGCAGGTACCAGCCGCGGCGACGCGTGGGTGCGAATTTGAGGACGCCCGCCAGCCCGGCCGCGATCGCGCCGGCACCGACGATCACATGGAGAACTCCGGTGGCCCCGCCGGACACCAGCGCCTGGACCGGCACCAGCAGGGCGAGCAGGGCCAGGACGCCGAACAGGACCGGAGACGTCACCCAAGGGCGCTCGGCCTGTTCGTTCTCCTCGCGTTGGCTGTCGCTCAGCACGAAGGACTGCACCTAGCTCCTGCCTTGATCGCTCCGGGAGGATTGCTCACCGCGAGGTCGAAAACCCCGACATCCCACGGTGCAATCGCCTGGACGAGAAGGGTATCGGGGACAGGCCGGTCATGACACAACCATCACAGGCGTAACTGGGGCATCTATTGGCACCGTTGTCACCCATTGGTGGGACCGGTGGAGCGCACGGTGATCATCCGGGCACCTATGGGCCTGATCTCCCGGACATTCGGGCAGGTCGGCGTGTGGCGGGGGGTCCGCGGCGGGTGTGGGGTAAAACTTCACAGAAAGATCTTCGGGCCGGGAACTTCCCCGGCCGGGCGAACATTAGATTCACAACGGTCGCACAAGGTCGACCGGGCCCGGACGTGGGAACTACGGGCAGAAGGAGACGCGAACAAACGGTCGGAGGACCGATGGAAAGCAGAAACCCTGTCTTCGGGCGCAGTGAGCAGTTTGCCCGTGGGGGTTACGCGACGTTCGACACGCGCACGCCGACCGCCGATGACCTGCAGGGGATGTACGAGAGCCCGTCGGCGAGGTCGCGTAACACCGACCGCATGACCATCGACGACGTGGTGGTGCGCACCGCATCACTGTTCGCCGTGCTGCTCGTGGCGGCCGCTGGCGTGTTCGCACTGATCGAGCCGAGTGACCCGATCCTGTTGCCGGTGACCTTCGGTGGCGCGATCGTCGGGTTCGTGCTGAGCCTGGTGATCTCGTTCAGCAAGAAGATCCGCCCGGCCCTGATGTTCGTCTATGCGGCGGCCGAGGGCCTCTTCGTCGGCGGCATCAGCCTGGTCTTCAACTCGTTCCAAGACGGCATCGTCATGCAGGCCGTGCTGGGCACCCTGGGTGCCTTCGTCTCGATGCTGGCGTTGTACAAGTTCAACGTCGTGCGCGCCACCCCCAAGTTCACCCGCGTGCTGATGATCGCCGGCGTCGGGTACATGGCGTTCGCCGTGATCAACCTGCTGGTCAGCGTGATCACCGGCAACAACGCGTACGACAGCCCGCTGGGCTGGCTGATCGCCGGCTTCGGCGTGGCCCTCGCCTCGTTCTTCCTGATCCTCGACTTCGACTTCGTCGAGCAGGGCATCCGCAACGGACTGCCCCAGGAGTTCGCCTGGACGGCCGCCTTCGGCCTCCTGGTGACGCTGGTCTGGCTCTATGTCGAGATCCTGCGTCTTCTCGCGATCCTGCGCGGCGACGACTGATCACCAGCGCTTCGAAGCAGATCGCCCCTGCCAGGCTCCTCCTGGCGGGGGCGATCTTTGTCCGGGTCTGCGCGGTCGTCACAACGTAGGCTGGCGACCGTGCCCGAAGAAAACAGCCCCGCCCTCAGCTGGCACCCGCCGCAGTCGTTGCTGGAGATCGCCGAGCTCGTGCTGACCGGTGCCTTACCGGTCGCTCCGGGCATCGTGGAGGTGCCCTCGGATCTGGGGGAGCGCCTGGACGCCGGTGCGGCGGTCACGCTCGAGGATGCCGAGGGGACGCCGGTGGCCACCCTGACGCGCCGGGTGGCGGGAGGACCGGGTTCCGGGGAGCCGGTGGGTGCGGAACCGGTGGGCGCCGGGCACGTGTCGCTGCCCGAGTTCACACCGTTGAAGCCGTTCACCCACGGCCCGGCGCGGGCGGCCCGACAGGCCCCCGCCCAGGTACGGGCCGCTTTCCCGGAGGGCGCCGCGGTCCTGGCCGTGCCGGTCACCGGGCTGCTCACCGCAGCGGCCGTGGAAGAGGTGCGCGATCGGGCCCGGCAGACCGGGCACCACCTGCTCTGGATCGCCGTGGCCGGGGCCGGTCGCAAGCTTCGGCTGCCGGCCGACGGCCTCTGGCGGGCCGTGCGGGACGTGGCCGCCGAGTCGGGTGAGACGGCCGTGCTGGTCGCGGTGCCCTGGCTCACCCACACCGACGACGCGGCGCTGCTCACGGCTGTCGCCCGGGGTTACGGGGCCACCGACGTGCTGACCCCGGAAACCCTGGAGATCCCGGAGACCCCGAACGGCCGGGAGGGCGAACTGCACCCGGCCTTTGCCCGTGAGTACGCCCGCGCGGTGCCCCCGCCCCACCGCCGGGGCCTGACCCTGTTCTTCACCGGCCTGTCCGGCTCGGGCAAGTCGACGGTGGCCAAGGCCCTGGCCGAACGGCTGCTCGACCACACCACGCGCACCGTGTCACTGCTCGACGGTGACGAGGTACGCCGCATGCTCTCGGCCGGGCTCACCTTCAGCCGGGCCGACCGCGACCTGAACATCCGGCGCATCGGCTACGTCGCCGCCGAGATCACCCGGCACGGCGGCCTGGCGGTCTGCGCGCCGATCGCGCCGTTCGAGGCAGTGCGTGCGCAGGTGCGGACCGAGGTCCAGCAGGCCGGTGACTTCGTGCTCGTGCACGTCGCCACCCCGCTCGAGGAGTGCGAGCGCCGCGACCGCAAGGGCCTGTACGCCAAGGCCCGGCGGGGCGAGATCGCTGATTTCACCGGGATCTCCTCGCCCTATGAGATCCCGGTCGATCCCGAACTGCGCATCGACACCACCGGCATCACCGTCGAGGACGCGGTCGACCAGGTCTGGTCGCTGCTGACCGAGCGCGGCTACCTGACGGCACCACCGAACCGTTCGTGATCAGGCAAGCCTTTCCCGAACCCGGACAGGTGGGGGATTGCATGATCACGAGAGCTCATCGTCGTTAGCTCATCGTCGTTCGACGACCCGGGGAAGGGACTTCCGCGATGGCCGCACCGTTGGAGCTGGACGAGTTCGAGCGTCTGGTGAGTTCGGGACACGTCGACACCGTGGTGGTGACGTGGACCGACCCGGCCGGACGGTTGCAGGGTGAGCGGGTGCACGCCCGGCACTTCTCCGGGTCGGTCCTTACCGACGGCCTGAACCTGGGGTCGGCGGGTCTGGCGGTGTCGCCCGGCGCCCTGGTGCTGCGGCCCGACCCGTCGACGTTGCGGCCCGCACCCTGGCTGGCCGGGTCGGTGATGGTGCAGGGCGACCTGTTCCGCGCCGACGGCCTGCCGGTGCGCACGGCTCCCCGGCAGGTGCTCGCGGCCCAGGTGCAGGATGCCGCCGACCTCGGGGTGGTGCCCACCGGCGCGATCTCCGTGCAGTTCGGCGTGTTCGGCACGAGCTACGCCGAGGCGGCCGGGCGGAACTGGTCCGGTCTGCCCCGGGCCACCGGCGGGAGTGCCCTGGGCGGCACCAACGTGGACGAGGAGCTCCTGCGCGATCTGCGCCAGACCGCCTACAACTCGGGGCTGACGGTGCAGACGTCACACGGCACCGGCGTGCCTGGGCAATACGACGTCGCCTTCCGGCACGACGGCCTGATCCGCACGGCCGACCATCACGTCGTGTTCCGCACCGCCGCGACCGAGCTGGCCGGGCGCCACGACAAGGCCCTGACCTTCATGGCGCGCTACGACGAAGGGCCCGGCAACGGGGCCCGGATCTCGATGAGCCTGCGCGGCCTGGACGGTGCGTTCGTCTTCGCCGACTCCGCCAACCAGGACTTCTCCGACGGGCGCAGCGCGGTCCTGCGCAGCTTCGTCGCCGGGGTGCTGGCCACCCTGCGCGACTTCACCCTGCTCTACGCGCCCACGGTGAACTCGTACAAGCGGTTCCGGCCCGGCAACAGCACGATCACCTGGGGTGAGAACGGAACGGCGGGCGCCCTGCGGGTGACTGGCCGGGGCGAGAGCCTGCGCGTGCAGAACCGGGTGCCCGGTGCCGACGTGAACCCCTATCTGGCCCTGGCCGGCATGCTCGCCGGGGGCCTGTACGGCATCCGCGCGGGCCTGCCCCTGGAACAACCACTGATCGGTGACCCCCGCGCCCCCGGTCTGGCCCGGCTGCCGGCCACCCTCACGGCCGCCCGTCAGGCTTTCGCCGGGTCCGACCTCGCCCGCAACGCCTTCGGTGAGGATGTCGTGGCCATGTGCCTGCGAGCGGCCGACGCCGAGCTCGCCGCGTTCGGCGCGGTGGTCACGGACTGGGAGCGGCAGCGGGGGTTCGAGCTGCAGTGAGAACCTTCCACCATGTCTGAAGCGCTGAGCCCCACCCACGACGAGGCCGTGAAACGGCTCGACCGTCTGGCCGACCGGCTGCGGGTGGTCGGCCCCCGCCTGGCCGCCCGGCAGGGCGAGGAGGCCGCGCAACTGCTCACCCAGGTCCGCGCCGGGCTGCAGCAGATGGCCGACCTGACCGCCGAGGCCGACGGTGAACCGCGTCGCGAGCTGCCCGTGCTGAAGGCCCACGCCCTGGCCGACCAGGCCCTGGTGCTCGGCAACGACCTGCTGCGCGGGGGCGAGCGCAGCGATCTCTTCCGGGCCCGCGCGGTCGAGGCGATCGTCGCCGTCCACGCCCTGGTATGACCTACTAGATCTTCGTCACGTGGGTCGCTGACCGAATTTCGTTCGGGGTAGGCCGATTCGTGACCTGTTTCGGGAATCAAAACCCAAAGTCCGCTTGCTGCAGTACATGGGCGAGGCGTGTCTCGCAGAGGGTCCCGGCGACGAAGGTGGGGTGGCAGCCAGAACTGGTTCCCGGGCCGTGGTTACGGTGTTGCCTGAACACGCCTGCGCTGTTCAACTGCGGGATGGGGTACTGGTTACCCACTGGCGATGGGAGCGCACGTGAGTCGAGCCGACAGGGCACGGAGGATCGCAGCCGCGGCGGCCTTCGGCGGAGGGGGTATCGGCGCGGTGGGCGCGGCGGCCTACGGGCTGCTGCTGACCGAGGTGCAGATCGCGCGCAAGGTGATCGGCCAGCCCTTCGGTAGTGCCGGTCCCGGCGGTGAGGGGCGCTACGGAGACTTTCCCGGGGAACCCGTCCAGCTCGTCATGCTCGGTGACTCGACCTCGGTGGGCCTGGGGGCCGACCACGGCTACCAGACGCCCGGGGCGGTGATCTCGGCCGGACTGGCGGCGATCGCCCGGCGCCCGGTCGAGATGCGGATGTACGGACGGGTCGGCGGTCAGTCGTGGGAGCTGGAGGGCCAGACCGTGCGCGCCCTCGAAGAGGGGGCCAAACCCGACGTTGCGGTGATCATGGTCGGCGCGAACGACGTGACCCACCGGGTGAAGCCGCAGGTGGCGGTGCGCGCGCTCGAGGCGTCCGTGCGCCGGTTGCGCGACGCCGGCGTCGAGGTCGTCGTGGGCACCTGTCCCGACCTCGGAACCATCCAGGAAATCCCGCATCCACTGAGGTATATCGCGCAGCGGCTGAGTCGCCAGCTGGCGGCCGCGCAGACCATCGCCACGGTCGAGGCGGGCGGGGCGACGGTGTCGCTGGCCGACCTGCTGGCCGGTGAGTTCCGCAACCACCGGGTCGACATGTTCGCGAGCGACCGGTTCCACCCCTCGGCCACCGGCTACGCCCGGGTGGCCGACGTGATCCTCCCGAGCGTCGCGACCGCTCTGGGCTACCTGCCCGGCGAACGGGACCGGGTGCCCGACTACCGTCGCGGTGAGGGGATCGACGACATCGCGCATGCCGCGGTCCGGGCCGTCGACACCGCCGGTACCGAGGTGTCCGGCATCGAGGTCTCCGGAGCCGAGCGTGGCCCGCGGGGTCGCTGGGCGGCGTTCCGGCGGCGTCGTGCACCCCGGACGGGTGACGAGTCCGTGGTGGCCGCGACCGGAGAGGCATCACAAAACCCGTAGTTCCTCGCCGCCTGCGGCTGCGTGGGGTTGGATGGGCCCGTGAAGTACGCAGAATCGATCGTTGAGCTGATGGGCAATACTCCGCTGGTCCGGCTGGGCCGGATCGCCGAGCACGTGGCACCCCTCGTGCTGGCCAAGGTGGAGTACCTGAACCCGGGCGGATCCGTGAAGGACCGCATCGCGTTGAGGATGATCGAGGCCGCCGAGAGGGACGGGCTGCTACGCCCGGGCGGCACGATCGTCGAGCCCACCTCCGGAAACACCGGGGTCGGCCTGGCGCTCGTGGCCCAGCGCAAGGGCTACAAGTGTGTGTTCGTCTGCCCGGACAAGGTCAGCAAGGACAAGCGCGACGTGCTGGCCGCCTACGGCGCCGAGGTAGTGGTCTGCCCGACCGCGGTGGAACCCGACCACCCGGACTCCTACTACTCGGTCTCGGACCGGCTGGTGAAGGAGATCGACGGCGCCTGGAAACCGAACCAGTACGCCAACCCCGAGGGACCGGCGAGCCACTTCGCCACCACCGGCCCGGAGATCTGGAACGACACTGACGGCAAGGTGACGCATTTCGTCGCCGGTGTCGGTACCGGTGGCACGATCACCGGTACCGGCCGCTTCCTCAAGGAAGCGTCCGAAGGACGCGTGAAAGTGATCGGGGCGGACCCCGAGGGATCCGTCTACTCCGGGGGCACCGGGCGTCCCTACTTGGTCGAAGGTGTGGGAGAAGACTTCTGGCCCAGCGCCTACGACCCGTCGATCCCCGACGAGATCATCGCGGTCTCCGACGCCGACTCGTTCGCCATGACCCGTCGTCTGGCCAAGGAGGAGGGACTGCTGGTCGGTGGTTCCTGCGGCATGGCCGTGGTGGCCGCGCTGCGCGCCGCCGAGAAGCTGACGAAGGACGACGTGCTGGTCGTGCTGCTTCCCGATGGTGGACGCGGTTACCTCGGCAAGATCTTCAACGACCAGTGGATGGCCTCCTACGGTTTCCTCAGCCAGGACGGCGGCATGACCGTCGGCGACGTGCTCCACGCGAAGGCCGGTGACCTGCCCGCCCTGGTGCACACCCATCCCACCGAGACGGTGCGCGACGCCATCGAGATCCTGCGCGAGTACAGCGTCTCGCAGATGCCCGTGGTGAAGGCCGAGCCGCCGGTGATGGCGGGTGAGGTGGCCGGGTCGGTCAGCGAGCGCGATCTCCTCGAGGCCGTGTTCACCGGCCGGGCGAACCTCGCCGACCCGGTCGAGAAGCACATGTCCGCGCCGCTTCCCCTGGTCGGCGCAGGAGAACCCGTCGAAGTGGTCAGGAAGTCGCTGGAGCAGGTCGATGCCGTGATGGTGGTCGCGGACGGCAAGCCGACCGGCGTGCTCACCCGTTTGGATCTGCTGGGCGTCTACGCCGGCTGAGTAGGTCGTTCCGCCGAACGGGTGGAGTTGTGTGGCGGCCCGCCGAGCGGGCCGCCACCTGCGTTTGTGCAGGTGGTGACCGTAACCGCGGGCCGCGCCACTGCGTCGTCCGGGCGCTCACCCGGATAGGGCATCCGAGTGTGACCGGGCCCGGGACTGAAGGAAGTACCCCCTTCGCGCCGATGGAACAGGGCAAGCGACTTCCCCGGAACATCCCCGCGAACGAGGAGGCACCGTGGCCCGACTGCTGGTGGTCGAGGACGACCCGGATGTGCGTGACCTGATCTCCATGCGACTGGTCATGGTCGGGCACCGCGTCATCGCGATGCCCGACGCCGACCTGGCGCTCGACTCCGTGGACCAGTTCGGCGCGCCGGACGCCTACGTCCTGGACGTCGGCCTGCCCGGCATGGACGGCTTCGACCTGCTCACCCGGCTGCGCCGGGGGCACGAGGACATCCCGGCCATCTTCGTTTCCGCCTCCGCGCGGGAACGCGACATCCTGCGGGGGCACGAGCTCGGTGCCGCCTACCTGACCAAACCGTTCGCCGCCCACGCCCTGCTGGACGCGGTGGACGAGGCAATCACCGGACGTCCCATCCCCTCGGTCACCGAACATGCCTGGTGACCAACGGACATGGCTGGTGACACGGGGCATCAGACCGTTCGGTGGATGGCCGCCAGACAGCCGGGGGTGGGGACGTGATCGACCCGGTGCTGCCCCTGGATTCCTCCGCAACAACGACTTTCGTTCCACCGACCAATGGTGGGCACTCACTGATCGATCTGTTGTGGCGTAATTCCGAGGCATCCATGATGGTCGTGGACTCCCACCGGGTGGTGCGGCTCGCCAATCCGGCCGCGACCCCTCTGCTGGGTGCCCTGGGGGTCGCCGTCGGCGATCGGGTCGAACGGTTCGCGCAGCAGGTGCGCCCCGTGCGCACCGGGCCCGACGGGCGTCCCCTGGTCGACGAAGCGGTTGAACTGGCACCTCTGGCCAGGGTTCTGGCGGGTGCCACACTGTCGCGGGAGCTGGTGAGCGCTCGCCTGCTGCGGGAGGGGGAACCGCGCCGGATGATGCTGTCGGGCCAGCCGGTCGAGCTGGACGACGGCACTTTCGGTGCACTGATGATCTGGACCGACATCACCGACAGCTGGCAGTTCGCCGAACGCAGCCGTAACGAGCTGGACCGGCTCGCCCGTCTGCTCGAGGGGGCCTCGGACTACGCGATCATCATGCTCGACCGCGGCGGCCAGGTACACAGCTGGAGCGCCGCGGCCGAGCGGATGCAGGGGTACCGCAGCGACGAGGCGATCGGTCTGCCCTACGCCTCGTTCTTCGACGCGGCCGACCAGGCCCACGGGGTGCCGGCCCAGATCCTGGCCGATGCCGCGGTCCTGGGGAAGATTCATGTCGAGGGCAAGCGGGTGCGACGTGACGGCTCGGTGTTCTGGGCGCACGCGTCGATCTCGGCGATGCGCGACGATCGGGGTCGGCTCCAGGGATACGTCAAGGTCACCCACGACGTCTCCGAGCAGCGGGCGTCCGAGCAGGCCAGCCAGGAGCTGACCGAGCTGCTGGAGGAGCGCGTGGCCGAGCGCACCGTGCAGCTGGAGCAGAAGAACGCCGACCTGGCTGCGGTCAATTCCGAATTGGAGGCGTTCTCCTACAGCGTCTCCCACGACCTGCGGGCACCTCTGCGGGCGATGAGCGGTTTTGCCCGGATCATGGCGGAGGAGTACGGCGGTCAGATGTCGCCCGAGGCTCTGCAGTATCTCACCAAGATCACCGATAATGCCGAGCACATGGGTAATCTCATCGATGCCCTGCTGTCGTTCTCGCGCATGCAGCGCCAGCAGATGCAGTCGCAGCCGATCGACATGGGGATGCTGGCCCAGGAGTGCTGGAACTCGCTGGAGTCGGCCCGTGAGGGCCGCTCGATCGAGTTCGTGCTGGCCCCGCTGCCGCCGGCCTACGGGGATCGCCGGCTGATCCGGCAGGTGTGGATGAATCTGCTGGACAACGCCATCAAGTACACCGGCAGGAAGGACACGGCCCGGGTCGAGGTGCGGGCCGAGGTTGCCGAGGAGGACGAGAAGCCCAGCGGCGGGCCGGATCCGCGGATGGTTCCGGACACCGTGATGTATCTGGTGAAGGACAACGGGGCGGGGTTCGACATGCGGTACGCGGACAAGATCGGGCAGGTGTTCCAGCGGCTTCACCACAACGACGAGTTCATCGGGACCGGCATCGGCCTGGCCCTCTCCCAGCGCATCGTGCAGCGGCACGGCGGTCAGTTGTCTGCCGTGGGCGAGCCGGGGGTGGGCGCGACGATGGGTTTCACCCTTCCCGCGCCGGGAGGTGAGCTGCGGTGAGCGACTGGCTGCTGCTGGTGGAAGACAGTCCGCACGACCGGGAGCTGGCGCTGCACGCTCTGCGCAAGGGGCGTTTCCCAGGACGGGTCGAGGCTGCCAATGACGGCGTCGAGGCGCTGGACCTGCTGTTGTGCCGCGGTCCCTGGGCCGGGCGGGATCCGCACGACCTGCCCCGGGCGGTGCTGTGCGACATCAAGATGCCGATGCTGTCCGGGATCGATGTGCTGCGGGAGATCCGCGCGAACCCGGTGCTCGCAGAGGTGCCGGTGGTGATGATGACGTCATCGGCGGAGGACAGCGACCTGGAGACCTGCTACGGCCTGGGCGCCAACAGCTACATCGTCAAGCCGGTGGAGATCGAGCCCTACTTCGCGACGGTGCTCGACATCGGTCGGTACTGGCTGGTTTACAACCTTCCACCCCGCGATCGGAGGGTCGTGCTCGTCGGTGGCGGTCACTGAGCACGAAAGCGCGGTATCGGTAAAACATCACGGGAGA
Organism: Kineosporia sp. NBRC 101731; assembly: GCF_030269305.1. NCBI lineage: Bacteria > Bacillati > Actinomycetota > Actinomycetes > Kineosporiales > Kineosporiaceae > Kineosporia > Kineosporia sp. NBRC 101731. The sequence goes on along the minus strand of NZ_BSTC01000002.1, from coordinate 599,538 downwards.
CACCAATGCCATCGCCACTGCGGCTGCTGATCGTCGAGGATCGACCCGACGACGCCGAGCTGCTCCTGCTCGAGCTGAAACGAGCCGGATACGAACCGACCTGGACGCGCGTCGAGACCCCGGAGGAATTCATCGCCGGTCTCGCCGAACAGCCGGACATCGTGCTCTGCGACTACTCCCTGCCGTCCATGACGGCACCGGACGCACTGCGCATGTTGCAGGACCTCCAGGTCGACATTCCCCTGATCGTGGTCAGCGGGGTGATGGACGAGGGCACCTGCGTCAATTCCCTGCGGCAGGGGGCTACCGACTACCTGCTGAAGGACCGCCTGGTGCGCCTGGCCCCGGCCATCGAGCACGCCCTGGCCGGGCGCCGCCTGGCCACCCAGGCCCGGACGATCGAGCAGGAACGCCGCGAGACCGCCGAGATCCTGCGCGGGGTGGTCGATCACGCCCCGGCGGCGATCTGTGTACGCGACGCGACCGGTCGAACTCTGCTCACCAACGCCGAGTTCGACCGCCTCCGTCCCACCGGTGGCACCGGCCGTCCCATCACCCACGACCGGCGCAAGCTGACCTCCGTGGAACAAGCCTGTCTGGACGGTGCCGACAAGGTGGAGGGCGAGGAGACCTGGGCGGTCGACGGGGAGGACCGTACCTACCTGGTCGTCCGCTACCCGGTGGTCGACGGAACCGGTCGGCGCTTCGCGATCGGCGCGATCTATGTCGATATCTCCCGGCAGAAGCAGGTCGAGGAGGAACTGCGCGAACTCGACCGGCTGAAGGGCGAATTCGTCGCCACCGTGAGCCACGAACTGCGCACGCCGCTGACCAGCATCACCGGCTACGCGGAGATGCTGCTGGCCGGTGACGCCGACGAGGTGCACCGGCGCATGATCCAGGTGATCGATCGCAACTCCCGTCGTCTGCTCACCCTGGTCGAGGATCTCCTGACCCTCTCGCGCGTGGACTCCGGCATCGCCGCCCGGATGGACGAGGAAGTCGACGTGGCCGAGCTGGTCGCCCAGGCCGAGGGCGTGCTGGGCCCGGCGATGGAGTCGCAGGGGGTCGCGCTCGAGGTGCAGATCGCCCCCGGCCTGCCCTGTCTGCTGGGTAATCGGTCGCAGCTGGAACGTGTACTGCTGAACCTGATCTCGAACGCGGTGAAGTTCTCCTCAGCCGGCGGGACGGTGACGGTCACGGCCTCGATGCCCGATCTCGACCGGCCGACCGTGGATATCAGCGTGGCCGACACCGGCATCGGGATCCCGGTGGAGGAGCAGGAACAGCTCTTCACCCGTTTCTTCCGCACCGAACAGGCCCGGCTGCAGGCGATCCAGGGCACCGGTCTGGGGCTGGCGGTGGTGCGGCAGATCGTCGACGGGCACCAGGGCTCGATCGCTGTGAAGAGCGCAGCCGACGAGGGCGCCACCTTCACGGTCAGTCTCCCCGCCCTGCGCCCGGCGGCCCTCGTCCGTCAGTAACCGCAACCGCAAAGTCCTCCGTGATCATGCAAAATGCCCCCGGTGTTCTAGAACTCTCCGCTCGACAGTTCTAGAACACCGGGGACATTTTGCATGATCACGAATGGTTTGGGAGGGAAGAAGCGCCTACTCGTCCGGGGTCGCGTCGACGACCTGGTGCTCCTGGGCCAGCATCGACTCCACCCGCCAGACCAGGGCGCGGGGGCTGAAGGGCTTCACGATGTAACTGTCGGCCCCGGCCGCGTGGCCGAACTCGATGTCCGACTCCGTGCCCCGGGCCGAGAGCATGAGGACCCGCACGTCGGCCAGGGTCTGGTCGGCGCGCAGGGCCTTGCAGATCTCCAGGCCGCTGTGCTCGGGCAGCATCCAGTCGAGCACCACCAGGTCGGGTGTCAGGCCACTTGCGGCCGCCATCCCGGCGTAGCCGTCAGCGGCGACCCGCACGGCGTGACCGGCTCCGCTCAGGGCTGCGAAGAGCAGGTCGCGGATGTCGGGGTCGTCGTCGATCACCAGGATCTCGGCCATGGGCATCCCCTGTCGGGTCAGGATGTGCGGACGTCGGGCAGTCATCGGCCCGTTCGAGACCGACCTTGAGCGACAAGGGGACGCTTTTCGGTGCGCTAGCGGCGGCCCTTGCGGGCCTTCAGATAGTCGCTGACCACGTACTCGCCCAGATTGTCCAGGCCGGGGCTGAAGACCCGGCCACCGTTGCGCCGGGCGATGGCGTCGACGAAGCGGCGCAGGCCGGGGTTCTCGCCCAGCATGAACATGTTGATGGCCGCGCCGTAGCGGGTCAGGGCGTCGACCTCGGCCACGGTCAGGTTGATGGTGGTCTGGGTGGGTGGGTAGTCGAAGTAGGCCACACCGTCTTCGAGATGGGCGGTCGGCTCGCCGTCGGTGACCACCAGCACCACCGGCTCGGCGTCGGGATGGCGGCGCAGGTGCCGGCCCGCGATCGACAGGGCGTGCTGCAGGTTGGTGCCCTGGACGTAGTCGGGTTCGATACCGGCCAGCTGCTCCACCGTCAGTTTCGCGGCGTAACGGCCGAAACCGACGATCTGCAGGGCGTCCTGCGGGAACCGCGTGGCCACCAGGTGGGCCAGGGCCAGGGCCGTCTCCTTCATCGGGCCCCAGCGGCCCTCGGAGATCATCGAGTAGGACAGGTCCACGCACAGCGCCACGGCCGCACTGGCCCGGCGCTCGGTCTCGACCACCTCGAAGTCCTCGGCCTGCAGGGAGATCACGGACGACCCCGAAGACGCGCTGCGGTGCACCGCGTTGGTCAGGGAGCGCACCACGTCGAGGGGCTGTTCGTCACCGAACTCCCACCGCCGGGAGGCGCCGGTGGCATCGCCGGCCGCACCCGCGTCGCGCAGGTCGTGCTCGCCCCGGCGGCCGGACCCCAGATGCGCGAACACCTGGCGCAGCGCGGTCTGCCCGAGGCGGCGCAGAGCCTTGGGCGAGAGTGTGAGCGCCCCGTCGGCCCGGGTCAGCCAGCCCTGCCGTTCCAGCTCGCGCTCGAGCTCCTGCAGCGCCTGCACGTCGGCCGCCGCTCCGGCGCCGAGCGAGCGCTCCACGGTCTCCACGTCGATGTCGTCCAGCGTGGCGCCGGGATGGTCCTGGCCCAGCTGGTCGATCAGGTCGTCCAGATCGGCCAGCTCCTGCAGCGCGCCCGCCGCCTCGCCGTAGCCCATCTCGCCCTGGCCCCGCATGCGCCGGCCCTCGCCGCGTCCCTCGCCCCAGCCCTCGCCGGGGCGCAGCGCGCGGAGGTTGTCGGTCAGCTGCCCCATCTTGTCCTGCAGGCCCGCGTCTCCCAGTGCCTGCTGCATGAGGCCCTGGAGCTCTTCGCGCTGCTGCGGGCTGAGCGCGTTCATCAGGCGCTCGGCGGCGGCGGCCTGCCGGGCCAGGGAGTCGATCAGTTCCTCGACGTTCTGGGGATCGTCGGGGAACATCTGGCCGTGCTTGGCCATGAACTGCTGGAAGTCCTCGGGTGTGTCCTCGCCGCGAGTGTGCTTGTCCAGCAGCCCGTTCAGGTCGTCGAGCATCTCGTTCATCGCGGCCATGGCCGCCGCCCGCTGCTGCGGGTCGGCGTCCGGCCCCAGCCCTTGCAGGGCATTGCGCATGCCGTTGAACTGCTGGTCGATCACGTCGGTGCGCAGGCCGTCGAGGATCTGCCGGTAGATCTGCCCGGCCTCCTGCGACGCCCAGCGGTACTCCGAGAGCTCTTGCACCGCAGCTGCCGTCGACCGGGGGAGGGCGTCCAGCTGGGCCTCGGCAAACCGCGCGTCGTCGCTGTCGCGCAGCGCCAGCTCTTCCTTCTCCGCGGCCAGGGCCTGGTCGAGCTGGGCCCGGGCCCGGGTCACGGCACCGTCGAGCCGCCCTCTCCGGGACGTCTCCCGACGCCGGCGCTCGGCCCGTGCCCGCAGGTCGTCCAGCCCGGTCCGGCGCCCGTTCTCGTCGGGCAGACCGCGCCGCAGCAGGTCACGCAGGGCCTCACGGACGTTCTCGCCGTTCAGTACCCGGTCACCGACCGCGTCCAGCGCCTTGCGCACGTCGTAGGGTGCGGCCAGCGGGTCGGGCCCACCCCGCCACGGCCCGTACCGGTAACGGGGGTCACGTCGCCGAGAAGTCACGGTACGACCGTACGTGCTTCCCCGGCCCGATGGTCACCCCTGATCGCTCTTGGCTGATCACCCGCGTTTCGGGAATAAAACGGGCCTACCCGCCGCTGACACCTCACGCAGGTAGAACTTCGGAACCCCGGGCTGAACTCCTGCACCCCCGATCCAGCATCACCGGGGACGATCCGCGGGCCAGACCGTTCCCCGTGGATGCTGCTGCTACGACAGCACCCGGGGCACCACCGTCAGTGCCCCGAACACGCTGCCGTAGGCCTGGTTCTTCATGGCGCCCCCCGAATACCCGAAGGTCTTCAGCACGCCCTTCCCCTTGCCGTTCCAGACCACGGCCACCCCGGTATTCGCGGCCTTGGTGGCATCTTTCCCGGGAGCCCCGACAGCCAGGTTGTCCAGTCGCTGACTGCCCCGGGCCGGGGCACCGGTCAGCGTGCCGATGAACCGGCCCAGGTGATCGCCCGATCGTGCGGTGCCACCGAGGGCCTTGCCCTTGCCCTGGGTGAGGAGCTTCGAGGCACAACCGTTGCCGCCGAAGGCGGTGGGCAACGTCTGCACGAAGACTCCGCCGGCGTCTTTCGCCGTCCCGACATCTTCGCCGGGCGCTCCGGCCAGTACACCGAACGGTGATACCGATGCGCCGAACCGGTTGCCGGCCCGTGCCGAACCGCCCACCCCACCGGTGTTCTGGGTGAAGGTGTAGGCCGAGGTGAGCAGGTCGGTCGTGATGTCGGTGCGTACGAACACCACCTCACCGGCGTCCTTGGCCGATCCGACGTCTTCGTGCGGTACTCCGGCCACCACGCCGTTGTACTGCTCGGCCAGCACCTCGCCGAACTGGTCGCCGCTCTCGGCCTGCCCCGGATGCCAGCCCCTTCGTCATTAGTTACGCGCCGTCGCCGCCGTAGACGGTGCGCCCGTCGGCGAGGAAGTCCTTCGCCAGGCGCCGCGTGAGATGCAGCCCCTCCAGGGTGAACTCGATGGCGCTGGCGGCCTCGGCCGGGCCCGGGATCTCGTCGAAGCCCAGGCGCTCCAGCACGGTGGCCAGGCCGGGAACGGTGCCGAGCTGGGCCAGCAGGTCGGTGGAGGCGACGGCCTCACCGGTGCTGATGCCCTCGCCCTCGGCGACCGCCGCGACAAAGCCGGTCAGGTCGATCCCGGCCAGCCGGTTGCGCCAGGTCTCGGCGACCGAGCGGCGCAGCAGGTGCTCCAGGAGTTCCATCTCGCGACCTTCGCCGTCGGCCTCGAACTCGACCTTGCCGCGCAGGGTTCCGGTGATCGCGTCGGTGTCGCCCACCCGCGCCACCGCCGGGGTCTCCTCGCCGTTCAGGGTGGCCCGGCGCAAGGCGGAGGCGGCGACCGTCTCGGCCGCGGCGATCGAGAACCGGGCCGAGACACCGGATCTCTGGTCGACCGCGTTGGACTCGCGCACCGCGCGGGTGAACCGGGCCAGCACCTCGACCAGGTGGTCGGGCAGCACGGCAGCCAGCTGGGCCTCCTGCCGCACCAGGGTCATCTCGAGGTCGAGATCGACCGGGTAGTGCGTGCGGATCTCGGCGCCGAAGCGGTCTTTCAGCGGAGTGATGATGCGCCCGCGGTTGGTGTAGTCCTCCGGGTTGGCGCTGGCGAGCAGCAGCAGGTCGAGGTCCAGGCGCAGCACGTAGCCACGCACCTGCACGTCGCGCTCCTCGAGCACGTTCAGCAGCGCCACCTGGATGCGCTCGGCCAGGTCGGGCAGCTCGTTGACGGCCATGATGCCGCGGTGCATGCGGGGTACCAGACCGAAATGGATGGTCTCCGGGTCGCCCAGGGTGCGGCCCTCGGCGACCTTCATCGGGTCGACATCACCGATCAGGTCGCCGACGCTGGTGTCGGGCGTGGCCAGCTTCTCGGCGTAGCGGGCCTCCCGGTGGACCCAGGCCACCGGCAGGTCGTCGCCGAACTCGGCGGCGCGGCGGATCGAGGCCGGGGTGATCGGGTCGTAGGGGTGCTCGTTCAGCTCCGCACCCTCGATGACCGGCGTCCACTCGTCGAGCAGCCCGACGATCGTGCGGATCAGCCGGGTCTTGCCCTGGCCGCGCTCGCCCAGCAGCACCAGGTCGTGGCCGGCCAGCAGGGCACGCTCCAGGTCGGGCAGCACGGTGTCGTCGAAACCGACCACACCGGGGAATCGCGGTTTGCCCGCGCGCATGAGCTCGAGCAGGTTGACCGAGATCTCCTGCTTGACGGTGCGGTGCACATGCCCGGAGGCGCGCAGGGTACCCAGCGTGGTGGGCAGGTGGTCGGGCCAGGAGGTCGTGGTCTCCGGTGAGGTCGTCACGCGACGAAGGTACGTCGGTGAACGGTCGCCCGGCACCCTGTGGGGGCGGTGGATCCGCATTTACGCCGGGAGCGTGATCGGGAATAGGAGCCCGGCGGTCACTGATTGAGGACGCCGTACAGCTTTCGCGGTCGGGTCGGGCTGTGCGGCGTCCCCGGCCGGTCAGCGAGTTCGCCAGCGGTCCGTGGGCGGTTTTCCCGGGTGGGTTCCTCAGCGCGGGCCGAACCGGGCCTCGTTGCGCGCCCTGGCCTTGGCCGCCTCGACCTCCCGGTCTTTCGGTGGCGCCGTGGTGACCAGCTCGTCCAGTAATTCGTGGGTGATCCGGGTGATCGCCTCGACGGCCCGGGCGAACGCGTCCTCATTGGTCTTCGACGGCTGCGTGGTGCCGGCCACCTTGCGCACGTACTGCAGCGCCGCCGCGGCGATCTCGTCGTTCGTGGCGGGCGGTTCGAAGTTGGCCAGGGTGCGGATGTTCCGGCACATGCTTGTCTCCTGGGACTCGGCTCGACGGGGCTTTACGAGTTCAGACGATTCTCCAGCCCGGAACTCACCGCGGGCCACTCCTCGGCGATGATCGAGAACATCACGGTGTCACGCATCGTGCCGTCGGCGCGCGGCTGGTAGCGACGCAGCACGCCCTCGAACTGCGCGCCCATCCGGGAGATCGCGCGCTGTGAACGGTGATTGCGGGCATCGGTCTTCAGCTGCACCCGACCCACACCCAGCTCATCGAAGGCGTAGCGCAGCAGACCCAGCTTGGTGCTCGGGTTGACCCGGCTGCCCCAGACCGCGGGGGTGTACGTGGTCCAGCCGATCTCCAGCCGCGCCGAGCCCGGGACGATGTCGAGGTACGAGGTGGTGCCCACCACGGTGCCGGCCTCCAGTCCGTTGAGTGCTTCGGCCAGCCGCACCACCCAGGCCACGTCTCCCCGGCCCGTCCGGGCCCCGAACGCCGTGGCCAGCGCCGCAGGGCTCTCGAAACGCCCCGCCACGTGCGCCCAGACCGCGTCGTGGTCGAGTGCGGCGAACAGGTCGTCCGCGTCGTCAGCCGTGAACCGGGTCAGTCGCACCGCGTGGGACTCGATGGACAGTTCCGCCGGGATCGGCCAGGTCATCGCGGGCCAGGGGGTGTCGTCCGGCCGGTTGTCGGTGACGGGAGTGAAGCCGGGAAGAGAGGTGGTCACGAAATCTCCTGTGAAGGGATGGGGCAGGTCTTGCCGAGATGATCATGAACGAGGCGGACACTGCGACGTGCGTCGCGGGCGCGTCCGGGAGTTCGTTCCGGTTCGGTGGCCTGACGGGGCTGACGCGTTGTGTACACCTGGTACATCCGTTACCGGATGTACCAGGTGTACACAACGCCGACCTCTCCGCTCCCACCCTTGTTGCTGTTGCTGTTGCTGTTGCTGTTGCTGTTGCTGTTGCTGTTGCTGTTGCTGTTGCTGTTGCTGTTGGCCGGCGGTCCGACCCGCCGTGATCAGGGCCCGGGTCCGCGCTCGGACTCCGCTCGGGCCGCTCAAGCCGCGTCAGACGGTGGTCAGGTCGTCGTCCAGCGAGTGCGCGCGTCCCTGGGAGTGCCAGGCCCGGGCCAGTACCTCGGTCATCGCGACCAGGTCGTGGGTGGGCCGGGCGAAGGGCAGGCGGATGCGGGCCTCGAAGGCGCCGTCCAGGCCGAATCTCGGCCCGGGAGTGAGCCAGACGCCCATGGCCCGGGCGGAGGCGGCCACGTGCGAGCTACGCGGCTCGGGCAGGTGGCACCACAGCGAGATCCCACCCTGCGGCATCGGAACGCTCCAGCCCGGCAGGTGCATGGCCAGCGCGTCGCGCAGGGCGACGGCGCGCTCGGCGACCAGTCGCTGCCGCTGGTGCCGGATCGTGGGCAGGTTTTCCAGCAAATGGGCCGTGGCCAACTGCTCCAGCAGGGGCCCGCTCAGGTCCTCGTTGCCGCGGGCCAGGCCGAGCCGCCGGATCAGCGGCTGGGAGGCGCGCACCCAGCCGATCCGCAGGCCGCCCCAGAACGTCTTGGAGGCCGAACCCAGCGTGATCACGTGCTCAGCGGGCCCGAACGCGGCCAGCGGCCGGGGCATCGGCAGATTCTGGGGGGTGGGCACGCCCGCGCGGGCGGCGGGAATGGCAGTGCGCAGGTCGAGCTCACGCATGGTCTCGTCGACGATGATGCGGCACCCGGTGTCGGCGATCATCGCGCCCAGCTCGCGACGCTGGGCCTCATCCATCAGGAGCCCGGTGGGGTTGTGGAAATCGGGCATCAGGTAGGCCAGATGGGCGCCGGTCTGCCGGATCAGCGTGGCCATCCGCTCGATGTCCCACCCGGCCTCGACCGGCAACGGCACGCAGCGCCCGCCGCGGGTGCGGATCGCCTGGGCCGCCGCCGGATAGGTGGGGTGCTCGACCAGCACCCGGTCACCGCGTTCCATCACCAGGCCGAGCACCAGGTGCAGTGCTTGCAGTGCGCCGTTGGTCACCAGGATCTGCTCCGGCGTGGTGGGCAGGCCCGCCTCGGTGTAGCGCTGCGCGATGCGGTCGCGCAGCACCGGCAGGCCACTGGTGACGTAGCCGTTGCCGGGCAGGAACCGCGGCAGTTCGCTGATCGCCGCCTGGTAGGCCGGGTACAGCTCGGGCGGGGCCTCCAGGGCGGCCGAGGAGAAGTCGCCGCGGGCGCCGGAGGGGTCGGGCTCACCGCTGAGGTGCTCGGGCCAGATCGGTGACTCGCTGCGGCCCTCGCTACGGGGCAGCGTGGTCCAGGTGCCGGCGCCCTGGCTGCCCTCGGCGAAGCCGGACTCCCGCAGCAGGCGGTAGGCCGAGGTGGTGGTGGTCCGGCTGGTCTCCAGCGCCTCGGCGAGCGTGCGCTCGGACGGCAGCACCGTGTCGACCGGCAATCGGCCGTCGAGTACCAGCAGGCGCAGCCGGTCGGCCAGGGCCCGATAGCCCGGAATGCCCTCGCCGGAAGACCGCCAATCGGTCAGCATTGGCATCAGTTCTCGTGCACTGACGCGTCCACGCTGCTGAATTGGCTGCTTCTTTAGGGGAGGCATGTAGCCAGTCTTCACGAATTGGCTATGGGTTGCAAGGCCAGGAAGGAGCAAGGTACATGCCATGACCTTCTTGATTGTGTTCCTGCTGCTCGCCACCGTCGCCCTCGCCCCCTGGCTCGGCGCCGACTCCCGTTCGCTCGACCCCAACCGGCTCGAGCTCACCCACCCGCTGCACCGTGACAGTGGGATGAACGTCGGCTGAGGCCGGGTGAGGCCCCCTGCCGCCCCCGTCCATCGTCCGTTCCAGCAGTTCGTTCCACACGTCGCGGGTCCCACCGGGCCCGCGACTTCTTTTTGCCGGTACGGCCCACGCGCACCGCTCGTGAGGCAAAGTGGCGGGCGTCACGATGCTCGTACCGAGATCCGGGGGGATCCATGACCACCACTCCACCGCCCGGCGTCTGGCCGACGTTCCGGGCCCGCGACGCCCGGGGGTTGATGGCATTCCTGGTGACGGCCTTCGGCTTCGAGGAAACCGTCTGCCATGAGCAGGACGGCGTGGTGCATCACGCCGAACTGGCCTGGCCTCCCGGCGGTGGGGTGATGCTCGGGTCGGTCCGCGACGACGGCAAGGCCATCACCACGGGCGGTTTCAGCTGCTACGTGGTGGTTCCCGACGGTCAGATCGAGGCGCTGGCCGAGCGCGCCCGGGGCGCCGGGGCCGTCATCTCCACCGAGCTGCACGTCACCGACTACGGATCAACGGATTTCGAGGCCCGCGATCCGGAGGGCAACACCTGGTACTTCGGCACCTACCCCGGTGCCCACCGGGCGGCGAGCTAACTGCGGCGTCTCTGCCGGGCCGCTGCGCTCGGCAGGAGGGGCAGAGGGGTGGGGGGTTTGAGCTGCTTCAGGCGTAGATAGGTCACCACCCGCCCGCCGCCGTGCGTCGCGATCCGGGTGAGCGTGTGCTCCAGGTCTTCCACGTCACGGGCCACCACCGTGAGCCAGTAGTCCATCTCGCCGGCCACCGTCTCGGCCGCGACCACCTGCGGCAGCAGCTGCACCTCCCGCTCGAACCGTTCCGTCGCGCGGGCGTTCCCCGTGGTCACAGACATGAATACGGTGAGGGGGAAGCCGACCGCCGCGGCGTCGACCGAGGCACTGATGATCCGGATCGCCCCGCTCTCCTTGAGCCGGCGCACCCGGTGCAGGGTGGCCGCGGGGGACAGGCCCACCAGCTCGGCCAGCTCGAGATTCGTCCGGTCGGCGTCCTGCTGGAGCTGAGTCAGCAGCTTGACGTCAATTTCATCAAGTTCGATGGCCACATCGCCAAACAATAGTTGGTAACTCCGGGCAGTGTCCGATTTATATACTTCGTCTCCGCAGAATAGCCACCATGTTCGCCGTACGCCCACCTCGCCTCAGCCACCTCCTCAGTCGCCTCGACCGTCGCACCTCGGCGCTGGCCGCCCTGACCCTTGCGGGTCTCTCCTGGGGCACGAGTGTTCCGTTGAGCAAGGCGGCGTTCACCGGATTCGGGCCGGCCTGGCTCACCGTGTTCCGGTTCGCGCTGGCCGGCCTGCTGATCGTGGTGATCGCCCGGCCCCGCCTGCGCCAGGTGCGCCCCATGCTGTGGCTCTACGGTGCCTTCGGCTACGGCGCGTGCGTGCTGCTGCAGAACCTGGGCCTCGACCGCACCAGCGTCACCCACGCGGCGCTGCTGCTCGGCTCGGTGCCGATCCTGGTCGCCGTGCTCGCGGTGGTCTTCAACGGCGCCAAGCTGGGTGCGGTCGCCTGGGGCGGCTTCGCGCTGTCGCTGACCGGCATCGTCGTGGTGGCCGGCGCGGGTGGCGGAGGTGCCTCGCTCGGAGGGGACGCCATCGTGCTGGGCTCGGTGGCCATCGGCGCGGTGTTCACCATCCTGCAGGCCCGTCTGCTGTCCGGGCAGGACGTTCTCGCCGTCACCACCGCGCAGTTCTTCGCCTCGGCCGTCGCGGTGCTGCCCTTCGCCCTGTTCACCGAAGACCTCCCGGTGCCCGGGCAGAACGGGCTCGGCGGTGGCGCACTGCTCGCCGCGGTCGCGCTCGCGGTGGTCGGCACGGTCATGCCCTTCACCCTCTTCGCCTACGGCCAGACCGGGGTGGCGCCCGAGATCGCCGGTGTCTTCCTCAACTTGGAGACCCTGGTCGCGACCGTCATCGCCATCACGATCCTGGGTGACCCGGCGGGCCCCGGCCAGATCGGTGGCGGGGTGGCGCTGCTGGCCGGCATCTACATCGGCACGATCCATCAGTCGCGGTCCACGGCGACGGCGAACGACGCATTGAGGACGCCGGTCACCACCGAACGCCCGCGGGTGGACGTCGTGGTCGGGGGCCAGGGGGCAGGGGCCGTGATGCCGGGACCTGCGGTCGGGTCGGACCGGACGGCGCCGGTGACGCCTCTCTCGATTCCCCGACGCCGGGTGGCCGTGCCCGCTCCGGGTATCCACCTCGTCCCTCATTTTCTGGGTCTCGACGAGCTTGACCCGATCGACGCCGAGCTCGACGAACTGCTGGAGCGCGACGGTCGGCCGAACTTCTCCCGGGCGGCCTGACGCGCGTCAACCATTGGTTGACGCCCTCGAATCGTCAACCTATGGTTGACGCATGACGGATTCCCGTACGACCACCGACAGCGTGCGCCTGGATGATCTGATCCGGGCCATCAAGAGCGCCCACACCGAACCGCTGGAGCAGTTGTCCGGCGCCGTGGTCGTGGGCGACTACCTCGGTGAGGTGGCCGATCATCTGATCGGCCACTTCGTCGACCAGGCCCGGCGCTCGGGGGCGTCGTGGACCGAGATCGGTACGAGCATGGGCGTGAGCAAACAGGCCGTCCAGAAACGGTTCGTGGTCAAGGCCGATGTCGAGCCGCTGGACATGAGCGCCGGGTTCAAGCGGTTCACCCCGCGCGCCCGCGACGCCGTCGTGCAGTCACAGACCGCGGCCCGGGACGCGAGCAGTGATCACATCGGGCTCGCCCATCTGTTTCTGGGGCTGGCCGCTGTTCCGGACACGCTGGCGCTGAAGGCCCTCGATGCGCAGGGTGTCACGAGTGCGCAGCTGATCGAGGCCGCCACTGCCGTTCTGCCGGAGCCGGCGGCCGACGTGCCGGCGCTCATTCCCTACGACGCGGCCGCGAAGAAGGTGCTCGAGCTGACCCTGCGCACGGCCCTGCGACTCGGGCACAACTACGTCGGCACCGAGCACATCCTGCTGGCCCTCGCCGAGCACGAAAACGGGACAGGCCTGCTCGGGCAGCTCGGGGTCGCCACCGAAAAGCTCGAGGCGGACGTGCAGCGCCTCCTGGGGGAGCTGGCCCCGTAGGCCTCCACCTCGTTCGTGATCATGCAAAAGCTCCCCGAACCCCGACGGGGCGGATGACGATCCGGCACCGATCGGATAACGCCGCCGCGCGGAGTTGTTCGGCTGAGCAACAGATTCGGCGGACGGCCGTTCGGGGAAACCTGGGCGGCTCATCCGTTTTGCCCGGCTCGATAGGTGATTCCCCTTGTAGGCCACAGCGCTGAGGGCGCGTGCAGTTCGGTACCAGCTGTCCCGGAACCCTTCAGAGGTCGCATTCGTTGCACGATGCCCGCCGTCTCGCGGGCATTTTCAGGGAATTGACGAGATTGCCTCACGGCGTATCAAGCCGTGTAGGGTCACCTGGCCACCGCCCCTCGTGGGATTTGTTCCTCGACGGTTACGCGGTGCGCAAACATCGTCCTCTGGCGCCGCCGCCGGGGGTCTCGCGTAGGCAGACCGTGGCAGCCGGCTCGAAGCCGGGCCGCCGGGCGCCGCAACGAAGGGGTTTTGACCGCCGTGAGCTGGCTTGAGGTCATCGTTCTCGGTCTGGTGCAGGGGCTGACCGAGTTCCTCCCGATCTCGTCCTCGGGGCATCTGCGGATCGTCGCCGAGGTGTTCTTCGACAAGGACGCCGGCGCGGCCTTCACCGCAGTTACCCAGCTGGGTACCGAGGCGGCCGTCGTCATCTACTTCGCCAAGGACCTCTGGAACCTGTTCATCACCTGGTGCCGTGGTTTCGTGGATGCCCAGGTGCGGCAGACCTTCGACTACCGCATGGCCTGGCTGGTCATCCTCGGCACCATCCCGATCGGTGTGCTCGGCCTCCTGTTCGAGGACGCGATCAAGGAGCCTGCGCGCAACCTCTGGCTGGTCTCCAGCATGCTGGTGATCTTCGGCATCGTGCTCGGCCTGGCCGAGAAGTTCGGCCCGCAGGTGCGTGACGAGGAGAGCCTGACCATCAAGGACGGCATCATCCTCGGCTTCGCCCAGGCCATGGCCCTGATCCCGGGCGTCTCCCGCTCCGGCGGCACGATCACGGCCGGTCTGGCCATCGGCCTCAAACGGTCCGTCGCCGTGCGCTACTCGTTCCTGCTGGCGATCCCCGCCGTCGTCGCCTCGGGCCTGTTCAGCCTCAAGGACGTGACCGCCGGGGACAGCGGCGTGAGCACGGCCCAGATGACCGTCGCCACGCTGATCGCCTTCGTGGTCGGGTACGCGATCATCGCCTGGCTGCTCAAGTTCGTGGAGCGGCACAGCGTCTACGTCTTCGTCTGGTACCGCATCGTGCTGGGCCTGGCCCTGCTCGGTGCCCTGAGCCTGGGCTGGATCTCCGCGACCTGATCCTGGTTCGTCGTCGTAGGGGCTGTCCGGTACGCCGGACGGCCCCTACCGGGTTGTGGGGCGGTCAGCCCTTCACCACCAGGGTGTTCTGCCCGGCGACGATGCACCACTCGCCGTTCTCCCTGCTCATCACGTAGAGCGGGCTGCCCAGCGGCTCGTTCTCGAGCGGCTCGCCGTGGAGCGTCACGTACTGCTGGCGCACCTTCACCGCGGCCACGTCGGGCCGGATGAAGAGGATGTGCTCGACGGTGTAGGTCTGGGTGGTCTCCGTCATCGAGCCGGGCAGGAAGCGACGGGTCAGGTCGGCGATCTCGTCCCGTCCGAACAATCGCCGACCGTGCCCGGTGGTCCAGATCGCATCATCCCGGAACAGGCCGACGAACTCGTCCGGAAGCTCGTTCTGCTGGGCGTGCTCGACGGTGGCGACGACGCGGGTGATGGCGTCCAGATCTTCGCGATGAGTCATGGCTCCAGGCTGGGCGCTGAAGCGGGGTTGAGGTCAAGGGCGGGCGAGACGGCGTGCGGCCTCGAGGTACTGGTCGGTGACCTGACGCTGAACCCGCCGGGAGACGGCCGGAACCAGGCGGCTGCCCCAGAACGCGGGCCTGCTCACCGCACTCACCTCGAACCGGACCCCGTCGTCGTCCGCGACGAAGCCGAAGCGCTCGGCCCCTGATTCGGGGTGGCCGGGCAGCGTGGCGTAGGTGAAGGCGACGACCTGCTCGGTCTGCTCGAGGGCAGTCACCCGGCAGGGGATGAGGGCCCACACCGGGCCGATGCGGTAGCCGAGCACAACGGTCGCGCCGACTGCCGCGGGGCCGCTCGCCGTGACCCGAAGACCGGCGCCGCGGTGGACCTCCCAGTCGAGAAGGGCCTGACCGTAGTCCGCGAGGGCGCCGGGGAGCCGGATGCTGTGGCTCACCCGGTCCGCCGTCGCGGGCGGGTGGTCGAGCCAGCCGGCGGACTCGTCGGGGGACGAGTTCTCGGCGTCGGTGAGGGTCCGGGCGAAGTCGGGGCGCAGGGCGAACATGCTCCGGAGGCTACCCGCGGTCTTCGATGGGACGGATGCTGAACAGGGGCGTGCTCAGGTTCGGGTTGATCCAGGGAGAGATCCGGACCCTGGCCCGGCGTCGCACCGCGATCCGGATGGTGTTGAGGCAGCACCCCACCCAGGCGATCATCCAGACGGCGACGAAGATCCGGCCGACCAGGGTGTCCGACGTCGAGGGCCACAGCGAAAAGGCCGCAACGAGCCCGAGTGGCAGCGCCACGACCGAGATGATGCCGAGGACCCCGGCACCAAGTGAGGTCAGTTCCAGCCGGGCCTTGGGTGATCGCCAGTCAGACACGGCGTCAAGATCGCATGGGCCTCAGGGCGTCGCATTTCGGGCGTAGCCGACGGTCGCTATGACCAGCGGCGGAGTTCGGTGGCCTTGGGCCCGGCCACCAGGCTCGCCGCCGGAACGTTGTCGGCCACGATCGCCCCGGCCGCGATCACCGCGTCGCGGCCGATGCTGACACCGGGCAGGATCGTCGCCCCGGCTCCGATCCAGACGTTCTCCGCCACGTCGATGGGGGCGCCGGTCAGCCACTCGCGCCGCTCGACCGGATCGACCGGATGCCCACCGGTGATGAAGGTGACCTTGGGTCCGACCATGACGCGCTCGGCCAGGCGGATACCGGCATAGTCGAGGAACGTGCAGTTCTGGTTGATGAACACGCGTTCGGCCAGGTCCAGGCGCAGGCCGTGGTCGGTGAAGAAGGGCGGGTAGATCGTCACCTGGTCGGGCAGCGGCCGGCCCAGGATCTGCTCGAAGAGCGCAGCCTTGCCCGCCTCGTCGTCGAAGGGCAGCCCGTTCAGGCGCGAGGTGAGCGCGGTGACCTGCAGCACCCGCTCGGACATGGCCTGGAACTGCGCGCTGCGGATGCGCATGAATCGCTCGGCGGACATACGAGGAACCTATGCGGCCTGCCGACGGCCGGGCCAGACGCAGAAAGCTGTCCTGGACCTGGATTCCGTTCGGCGGGACTCAGCCCGAGCGCAAGCTGCCCGACAAGATCGACGCGGTCTCCGGTGGGGCCCGGAGCTAGTTGAGGCTGACGCGACGTTCGGACGACTGCTTGAGCAGCCTGAGTCTCTTCACGTGGCGGTCATTCGGTGGCGTCCGGCCAGCTCCCGTAGATCGATCACCAGCTCGTCCATCCATTCGAGGGGCACGGAGACTTCCGGGACACCGGTTTCCACGACCCAGCGCAGGGCGTCCATGGTCCAGCACAGGCCGCCGGTGATCAGCTGATCGTTGACCGTGGGCAGGTCGATGCCGGCCTCGCGGGCAAAGAGTTCGGGTAGAGCCCTCATCAGAGTGCTGTCGACGCGGTCCTGCTGGAGACCTTCTCGGATCAGAAGGTAGAGATCACCGAGGTGCGGATGCACATAGGCATGGGACCAGTCGATGGGGACGATCTCGTTGCCCGACGTACGCAGGAGGTTCTTGGCCTGAAAGTCTCCGTGCACCAGAGTTTCCGGAGCGCCGGACAGTTGCTCCAAGCGATCGCGCAGGGCTTCGACCGGCTCATCGAGCGCGCCGGCCAAGTCGGGGCGCAGAGCGCGCACCGCCGCGTCGGCCCGGGCCGCCGACGCCAGGAAATCGGCGGTGGACCGGCGTAGCCCGGCACCCAGATCGAGGTCTTCGGCCAGCTGGCGAGCCGATGTCGCCCGCATCCGGGCCAGAACCCGTACAGCCTGCTCGAAGCCCTCCGTGATCGGCCGGTCTTCGAGATTGTTGCCGCCGAGGTCTTCCAGCACGAAGACGCCGGGCCCGCCTTGAGCCAGGAGCCGGGGCGCGGGAAGGCCAAGGGGAATGACCAGATCGAGGTAGCGTGCCACTTCGGCGGCTTCTTCACCGGCGCCTCGCTTGGCTATGACCGAGCGCTGAGTTGCACCGTTCAGGCGGATCCGCCAGACCTCCGAGAGCGGCCATTTGCGCAACAACTCACCGCCGGTGATCGTTCCGTCGAGGTCGGGGAGCCAACTGGGCAACACGGTCTCGGTCATTGCGGCATTCTGACGGAGTCGTCGCTCCAGGCGGCTGGGCGTCGTCCTGTCCCGTCACGCCTTTGGTTGAGTCGCCCAGGACATGAAGGCCCTCCCGAGCTGGTTCGCTCAGGAGGGCGCCCGCACGTGACGGCTACTCGGCCTTGACCCCGGTGCCGTAGAGCACGCCCACGCCGATCGGGCAGGCCACGCCGGTGCCGTGGTCGGGGCAGTACCCGTTCGGGTTCTTGTAGAGGTACGGCTGGTGGTAAGCCTCGTGCTCCATCGGTCATTGAAGCGGAGCGAGTGGTATCAGGTTGGTATCATGTCAGGCATGGCAATGACCCTGCGTCTTGATGATGTGCAGTCCGAGGCCCTTCGGCGTCGGGCTGAGCGAGAGGGCCGGAGCATGCAGCAGGTGGCTCAGGCGGCCATCAGCGACTACCTGCTCCGGGCCGACGACGACGCGCAGACCGAAGAGCTTGCGGCTGCGGGTGCGACGAAGTTCGCCGATCTGCTGCGCCGCCTCGGCGAATGATCCGCTACCTGAGCGTCGAGCAGGCCCTGCTGATCTCCCGGTACGCCGTCGGCGGACCGGTTCAGGTACGGGACATCGGTCTGTTGGACGCTGCGGTGAACCGGCCCCGGGCCGGGATGTTCGGTCAGGAAGCCTATCCGGACTTGCTGACCAAGGCGGCGGCGCTCCTGCACTCGCTGGTGTCCAACCATCCGCTGGTCGATGGCAACAAGCGGCTGGCGTGGCTGGGAACCTACGTGTTCTGTGCCAAGAACGGTGTGGAGCTCGTGCCGACCGACGACGATGCTTTCGACCTGGTCATGGCCATCGCTTCTGGCGAACTCGACGATCTGGCTGTGATCGCCGGTCGGCTCAAGAGTTTCGTAGCTGCCTGACCCGCAGCCGTGCCCGCTTCGTAGCGGGCACGGCCAGGATCATTACTCGGCCTTGACCCCGGTGCCGTAGAGCACGCCCACGCCGATCGGGCAGGCCACGCCGGTGCCGTGGTCGGGGCAGTACCCGTTCGGGTTCTTGTAGAGGTACTGCTGGTGGTAGTCCTCGGCGTACCAGAAGGTGCCGGCGTCCTGCGCCGAGCGGCCCTCGGTGGTGATGGCGCCGAAACCGGCCTTGTCGAGGGCGGCCTGGTACGTCGCCCGGGTCGACTCGAAGGCCTCACGCTGCTCGTCGGTGGTCCAGTAGAACGCCGAGCGGTACTGCGTGCCCAGGTCGTTGCCCTGACGGAAGCCCTGGGTCGGGTCGTGCGACTCCCAGAACGTCTTGAGCAGGTCGGTCAGGCTCACCTTGGCCGGGTCGTAGGCGACCAGCACGGCCTCGGTGTGCCCGGTCTGGCTGCTGCAGGTCTCTTCGTACGTCGGGTTCTTGGTGTAGCCACCCTGATAGCCGACGGCGGTGGTGACGACGCCCGGCGTCTGCCAGAACGTCTTCTCCGCACCCCAGAAACAGCCCATGGCCAGGTAGACCACCTGTGTGCCCTCGGGCCACGGGCCCTCGAGCGGGGTACCGAGCACAGCGTGGGCGGTAGGCACGGTGAACGGGCGGCTCTCACGGCCCGGCAGCGCCTTGTCCCGCTCGACCATCGTGCTCTTCAGCCTGCTGCCGAAAATCATCGCCGAACTCCTCCTGCTTGCTCCGGGCGGAACGATCGGTCCCGCACCCTCATGCCTCAACCACGTCCGGCCCCGATCCGTTCCCGGCACCGGGTGTGCTCAGGGACGGAACTGTCGGCGCTCGGTAGTAGCTTGGTCGACGTGAACGAGCCGAACCTGACGTCCGGAAATTCCCGCTGGTCAGAGGCCGGGTTCTCGACCCGTGCCATCCACGTGGGCTCCGAGGCGGACCCGGCCACCGGTGCGGTGGTCACCCCGATCTACCAGACCTCCACCTACGCCCAGGACGGCGTCGGCGGCCTACGGCAGGGCCTGGGCCAGGGGTACGAGTACTCCCGCTCCGGTAATCCCACCCGCACGGCCCTCGAAGACTGTCTGGCCGCACTCGAGGCGCCGGACGGTTCGGCCCGTGGTTTTGCCTTCGCGTCCGGCCTCGCCGCGGAAGACGCGGTGCTCCGTTCGCTGCTGCGCCCGGGCGACCATCTGGTGATCCCCGACGATGCCTACGGCGGCACCTACCGCCTGGTGGCCCGGGTCGCCGAGCCGTGGGGGGTGCGGCACACGCCCGCCTCCCTGGTCGACGTCGACGCCGTCCGCGCGGCCATCGAGCCGGGTCAGACCCGCCTGGTCTGGGTCGAGACGCCGACCAATCCGCTGCTGTCCGTCGCCGACATCGCCGCCCTGGCCGAGGTCGCGCACGAAGTGGGGGCCCTGCTGGTCGTCGACAACACCTTCGCCACGCCGTACCTGCAGCAGCCGCTGAGCCTGGGCGCCGACATCGTGGTGCACTCCACCACCAAGTACTGCGGCGGGCACTCCGACGTCGTGGGTGGCGCGGCGATCGTGTCCGAGAGGGCGTCCGCCCCGTGGATGGCCGGCATCGCGGGTCTGGGCGACAACGCCGCCGAGCGCATCGGTTTCAACCAGAACTCGATGGGCGCCGTAGCCGGCCCGTTCGACGCCTGGCTCGTGCAGCGAGGCCTCAAGACCCTCGCCGTGCGCATGGAGCGGCATTGCGACAATGCCGAGAAGATCGTCGAGATGCTGCTCCAGCACCCGAAGGTCACCCGCGTGCTCTACCCGGCGCTGAACGACCACCCCGGCCACAAAGCCGCCACCGAGCAGATGCGCCGTTACGGCGGGATGGTGTCGTTCCAGGTTGCCGGCGGCAAGGAGGCCGCGCTCGAGGTCTGCCGCAAGACGGAGGTGTTCACCCTGGCCGAGTCGCTCGGCGGCGTCGAGTCGCTGATCGAGCACCCCGGCCAGATGACCCACGCCTCGGTCGCTGGGTCTGCCCTCGAGGTGCCCGACGACCTGATCCGCGTCTCGGTCGGCCTGGAAGACGCGGCCGACCTGGTGGCCGACCTGGAGCAGGCACTGGGCTGAGGCAGGTTCGGCCGGTCATGACGCCTGGCGCGGGGATGACCGGGATCGACCCCGTTTTCGTCCGTGATCAGGCAATATCTCCCCAGCGAGATTCTGCATGATCACGGACGAGAGTGGTCGTCCACCCGCGCCAGCAGCTGGTGGACACCGCACCGGGCAGGAGGCCGATGCCGGAACTGGTGGTCTGCGTGGACGTCGGATCGACGTTCACCAAGGCGGTGCTGGTCGACGTCGACGCCGGGCGGTTGCTGGCTACAGCCCAGCATCCGACCACCCGGCCCGACGTGATGACGGGCATTACCGCGGCCCGTGACGAGCTCGCTGCCGTCGTGGAAGCTGGTGTGGGTTCCGCATGGTTCCCGCAAAGTGCTGTCGGGGAAAGCATTCCGGATGGTCCGGTGAACCCGCGAGGTGTGGCTGGCCCGCAAGACGTGGCTGGCCCGCGAGGTGTGCCGGGCCCCCGAGGCGTAGCGGGCGCGCAGGGCGTGGCGCGCCTACAAGACGTGGCGCGCCCGCAGGGCCCGGCGCGCGTGGAGCCCTCTCAAGGGTCGTTCAGCGCGGATGATGTGCGGGCGGCAGACCTGCTCGCCTGTTCCAGCGCCGGAGGTGGGCTGCGGTTGGCCGTAGTCGGGCACGAGCGCCTGGTCACGGCGGAAGCCGGTCAGCGGGTGGCGCTCTCGGCCGGAGGTCGGGTCGTGCACCTGAGTTCGGGCCGGCTCACGCCCGACACCGTGCGGGAGTTGCGGCAGGCCCGGCCCGACCTGATCGTGCTCACCGGTGGCACGGACGGCGGCAACGCCGACGTGGTCCTGCACAACGCCCGTCGTATCGGCATCGCGCGGATTCCGGTGCCCGTGGTGCTGGCGTGCAACCGCGACGCCGCCGAGGAAGCAGCCGGCGAGCTGCGCCGCCGTGGGCGTTCGGTGACCGTCACGGCCAATGTGCTGCCCAGCATCGGCACCTTCGACCCCGGCCCCGCCCGCGAGGCGATCCGGGAAGCCTTCCTCGATCATGTGATCGGCGGGAAAGGATTGTCGCGTAACGGCTCCCGAATTAACGGACGATCCTTCCGCCAGTTGGTGCGGTCCCCGACCCCCGACGCTGTGCTCACCGGTGTAGAGGCGCTCGCGGACGGTCGTGGCCTGCTGTTGGTAGACGTCGGCGGGGCCACGACCGACGTCTACTCGGTGCTCCCGGCGGACCAGGCCGGTTCCGGAACGGCTGCCGCGGGCGACTGGCTGTCCGCGCGCACCGTCGAAGGTGATCTGGGGGTGCGTTCGGGGGCGCTCGGCGTGGTCCGGGCGGCGCTCGCCGAAGGCCTGATCGATGACGAAGAGGCCCAGCGGCTGGGGGATTACGCCTCGGGTCTCGTCACGGCCGGCGGGTCGGGACGGCAAGGTGAGTCAGCGCCGACTGGTGGGCCAGGACCGACTGGGGCGGTGCAAGTGGTCGGCGAGGCGAGGCCGGCCTTGGGGGCAGTGCCGGCCGACGAGATGGGACTGGCTCAGGAAGTGGGACTGGTCGAGGGGAGGGGACTGGTCGGGGAGACAGGCCTGGCTGGGGAGGCGGGACCGGCAGGGGAATCTGGGCCGGCCGCGGAGGGAGGACCCCGCGGTGCATCAGCTCCCGCCCACGAGCTGGACGTGACGCTCGCCCGGCTCGCCGTCCTGGTGGCGGTGCGCCGTCACGGCCGGGCGACTCGGCCGGGTGGTGATCCGCGGCCCTTGCGCGACGTGGGGCTCGTGGTGGGCAGCGGGGGAGTGCTGCGGCACGCAAACGCAGGCGAGCTGGCAGGCGTCCTCCAACCGATCGTTGCCGACCACTCCGGTGGGTGGGCCGTCCCCGAGAAGGCGGGACTGGCGGTCGACGCACGGTACGCGCTCTTCGCGGCCGGACTGCTGCACGGGCGGGCCACGCCCGAGGCGGTGCGACGGCTGGCCGCGGCGGGGCTCGAACCGCTATCCGGGCAACGCTGACCTGCCCCCGGCAGTCCGATCAACGCCGACCAGATCGATGCCGACCAGATCGATGCCGACCAACGCCGATCAACGCCGACCAGACCTGAGGAACGGAGCGCATCTGCCGCTCGACGGCGCGTGGTGCGTCGCGGTGCCGAATCACCCACACGGGGCAGTATTGGACGGGTGAGTATCGAGCACGACGACCCGACCCGGGTGCGCCCGGACGAACTCCCGCACGGCCTGCGGGTGAGCGCGGCCTGGGCGTGGCGGGTGTTGCTCATCGCGGGCACGGTCTACCTGCTCTGGCGCATTTTCTCGCAGTACCAGGTGATCTTCGTGCCGCTGCTGCTGGCCCTGATGCTGTCGGCGCTGCTCAAGCCGGTGCACCGGGCACTGTCCCGCGACGAGGACAAGGTCGGGCTGCCCAACCCGGCGGCGGCCCTGATGACGGTGCTCCTGGCCATCGTGTTCGTCTCCGGCCTGATGACCCTGATCGGCCAGCAGGCGGTCAGCGGTTTCGACGATCTGCGGGACGACGCCGCCGACGGTCTGACCGAGCTCCAGGATCAGCTGGCCTCCAGCCCGCTGAACCTGACCAACGACCAGCTCGACCACTACGTGAAGTCGTTGCAGCAGAGCATCCGGGGCAACGGCGGCAGCGACATCGTGTCCGGGGCCCTGGAAGTCACCAACACCGCGGGCCACGTGTTCACCGGCATCTTCATCGTGCTGTTCGCCACCTACTTCTTCCTCTCCGGAGGTGACCGCATGTGGGCGTGGGTGGTGGGTCTCTTCCCCGCCACCACGCGCGACCGGGTGCGGGGTTCGGGCGTGCGGGCCTGGGCCACGCTCACGGCCTACGTGCGGGCGACGGTGATCGTCGCGATCGTCGACGGCGCCGGGGTGGGTATCGGTGCTGCCGTCCTGGGCGTGCCGCTGGCGATTCCCCTGGGCATGGTGGTCTTCATCGGCGCCTTCGTACCGATCGTCGGCGCGCTGGTGTCAGGAGCGGCGGCGGTGCTCGTCGCCCTGGTCGCGGTCGGCTTCGTGAAGGCCGTGATCATGCTGGTGATCGTCATTGCCGTGCAGCAGCTGGAAGCGCATGTGCTGCAGCCGTTCCTGCTCGGGCGGGCGGTGCGTGTGCATCCGCTGGCCGTGATCATCGCGATCGCGGCCGGGGTGCTCCTGGCGGGCATCATCGGTGCGCTCTTCGCCGTGCCGTTCGTGGCCGTGGTGAACGTGATCGGCGAGTACCTGGCGGGGCGTGATCCGGACGAGCCGAACGACCAGCCGAGTGAGGACGAGGTCGGGCCCCTGGCGGACGGGTCGAGGAACGATGATGCGGACGACGTCAAGGTGCCGGACCGGGAGACCGGGAACAATGCCGACGAGATACCCGGCGAACGGACGCCCTGAGCCTCGGGTCGGGAGGGGCCAGGGGGCATCGGCCCCGGAAAGGTCAGTTCCGGACGATGAGGGCCCGGCTCGGTCCGGCGGTCAGGTCGTCCGGTCAGGGGGTCGCCATCGTCCGTGCCGTCATCGGCGGGTCGCCGGAAAACGCGCCATCCCCGCTTTGGCTACCTGTGAGTTTTCCGCCGAGGGATTTTCGGTGCCCCAATACCGGACGGCCGGTCTTTCGAGAGACCGGCCGTCCGTCGTACCTGGCGAAATCGGGGATCGAGGTCAGCCGGTGAAAGGCTTTGCCTCGAGAATCTTCACCGCGACATCGCGGCCGTTCGGCGCCTTGTACGAGACGGTGTCGCCGACCTTGTGACCCGCGATCGCAGCTCCCAGCGGGCTCTTCTCGCTGTACACCTCGAGGTCGGTGTCGCCGGCGACCTCGCGGCTGCCGAGCAGGAAGGTCATCTCCTCACCGGCCAGGTCGACCGTGACCACGCTGCCGGAGGCCACGGAGCCATTGCCTGCCTTGGCCTCGCCGACCTGCGCGGTCTCGAGCAGCTGGCGCAGCTGGCGGATGCGGGCCTCCATCTTGCCCTGCTGGTCCTTGGCCGCGTGGTAGCCGCCGTTCTCCTTCAGATCGCCCTCGGCCCGGGCGGCTTCGATCGTCTTCGCGATGTCGACCCGTCCCTCGCCCGAAAGATATTCGAGCTCGTTCTTCAACCGGTCATAGGCTTCTTGTGTCAGCCATGCGACAACAGCACCGGTCTCGCTCACGGGGCATCTCCAAATCTGGTCGCATTGAGGTCGCACATTCTGCGGCGACGGCGTCCGGGACGAAACCTTGAGCTTAACAAGAAAGCCCGGACGATTAGTGCAGGGTGCAACGGCGGAGGGTGACGACCGGTTCCTCGTCCGTTGCGCCGTCACCGGTACCGTCTCACGGAACAGCGCGATGAACAGGGTCCGAATCCCCACAGATCCCAGCGGAACCGCGACCCCGTCGGGTCGTCAGCGGGCTGCCGCCGGGCTGTTCACCGGGCTGTTCACCGGGCGATGCAGCTGACGACCTCGCCGGCCGTCGCCTCCTCGCTCGTGGGAACCGTCACGGTCATCCGGACCCGGTTGTCGTCGTCGCCCTGCACCTCGATGTCGCGCAGGCCGACCTCGGACTTCAGCGCGTTCAGGGCGTGCAGGGTGCAGACGGCCTGGTCGGCGCCGCGGTGCAGCTGTACGTCGAACGTGATCACTACCTCGGAGGCCGACGTCACCGAGAAGCTGTGGTCCTGCCAGGTCACCTGGTCGCGGTCGAGCACCGTGGACCAGAAGACGAAGGCGACCGCGAGCACGGCGGCCGCCGCCAGCAGCCCGGACGCCAGTCCCCGGCGGGGGGTGCGGCGTCGCCCGTACCGCTCGGCCAGGGCGTCGTCGGGGGAGGGGTCGGTGGCCGGTGATGTCACGGTCTTCCTCTGGTCGTCATGAGCCGTCACGCCGCCGTCATGCCGACTTCACGCTGCTGGGTCGCAGCGGTCGGGGCCGTCCGGGGTGCGGTCCGGGAATGTCCCGGCGTCCGACATGATTGTCCTCGTCGATCGGGTTGCCCGTGTCGGCGGGGGAGTCACCGACACGCGCCCGCATCCAGATCGACATCGACCGAGCACCGACCGACACTCACTATCAGGAGGACCCGGCATGGCCGAGCAGCTCAGGCTCATGGCGGTGCACGCGCATCCCGACGACGAGTCCAGCAAGGGGGCGGCGACGCTCGCCCGCTACGTGGACGAGGGCGTCGACGTCCTGGTGGTCAGTTGTACCGGCGGCGAACGCGGCGACGTGCTCAACCCCAAACTGCAGGGCAGCCCCGAGGTGGAGCGTGATCTGCCGGAGCTGCGCCGCAAGGAGATGGCGACCGCCGCGGCCGCGCTCGGCGTGAAGCACCACTGGCTCGGCTTCGTCGACTCGGGCCTGCCCGAGGGCGATCCGCTGCCACCGCTGCCCGAGGGCTGCTTCGCGCTGCAGCCGCTGGAGGTGGCCTCGGCCCCGCTGGTGCGCCTGGTGCGCGAGTTCCGCCCGCACGTGATGACCACGTACAACGAGCTGGGTGGTTACCCGCACCCCGACCACATCATGACCCACAAGGTGTCGGTCGAGGCCTTCGAGGCGGCCGGTGACCCGACCCGCTACGAGGCCGGCGGCGAGCCCTGGACCCCGCTGAAGCTCTACTACGACGTGGGCTTCTCCATCGCCCGGATGATGGCGTTCCACGAGGCGCTGATCGCGATGGGCAAGGAATCGCCGTTCCTGGACTGGATGAAGCGCCGCGAGAGCCCCGACAGCCCTCCGGAGCGCAAGATCACCAGCCGGGTCAACATCGTCGGCTGGATGGACCGCCGCGACGCCGCCCTGCGGGCGCACGCGACGCAGATCGACCCCGACGGCTGGTTCTTCGCCATCCCGAACGATGTGCAGGCCAACGTGTGGCCGACGGACGACTTCGAGCTTGCGCGTAGTCTGGTTGACACGGAGCTGCCGGAGGACGACCTGTTCGCCGGCATCCGCGATCGTGCGAAGGTCTGACGAGCTAGGGAACTGATGTGGCGACGGTGTTTTCTTCGGCCGTGATGGCGGTCTCGGGCCTGGCGAGTTCGACCCAGCCCGACGCGATCCGCACCCCCGACGCGGACACCGTCTCGCCGGGTTTCGCCGGCTTCCTGGCCGTGTTCTTCATCGCGGTGGCCACCGTGCTGCTGATCCGCAGCATGACCAAGCACATGCGCAAGGTGAAGTTCATGGCCGACCAGGTAGAGCGCACCGAGGCCGAGGCCGCCGGGACCGTTATCACCTCCGGCGCCCCGGCCGGGCCGGGCTCAGCCCCGGCCGGCACTCCCACCGAGACTGCGAGCCAGGGCTAGCCCGCCCACCACGTCGTCGACGACCAGCGCGTCGGCCCCGGCCGCGGCCAGTTCAGCGGCCGGTCCCATGGGCGGTGACCAGGCCAGCACCTGCACCCCGGCCCGGTGCGCGATGTCGATCGCGTAGCCGGCCGGGCGGTGGTGCGGGGCCGAGTCGGTGCCGTTCGGGCCCAGCGACTTCCAGTGCACCGACAGCACCTCCACACCCAGCCGCGCGGCAGCCGGCACGGCCTTGCGCATCGGGAACGAGATCCAGGTGATCAGCCCTCGGGCCACACCCGGTAGCTCCTGACCGATGAAGAGCAGCGACGCCGGGTCGAACGAGGTGACGACGATCGGGCGCTTCGTGCGCTGCACGTCCAGCACCGGCAGCAGCAGAGCCGTGGTGTCTTCCGAGGGCTTCAGCAGAGCGTCCTCGAGTGCGGTCTTCACGTCGAAGATCACCCCGACGCCGTCCGGCACCACCTCGAGCAGGTCGTCCAGCGCGAGCAGGCCGGCCTTACGGGCGTCGTCGCCGCTCAGGTCGGAGACGAAGCGGCCGTCGTCCACCCCGACGCTCGGCCAGTGGTGAACGAAGAGCGCCCCGTCGCGGGTGCGGCGTACGTCGACCTCGAGCCACGGCACCTTGTGCCGCAGGGCCTCGCGGTAGGCCGGCAGCGAGTTCTCCGGCCAGCCGTCGACGTTCTTGCCGAAACCGCGGTGCGAGGCGATCGCCAGCCCGGGCCCGAAGGGGCCCGGGGGCGACGGCGCCGGGGTGCTCTGTTCCGTCATGGGATCGATCATCGCCTCACCTGCCGCCGGCCGCGTCCCCCACCGGTGTCGGGGCACCCTCGTCCACCACCGCGTCCATCAGTTCCTCGTCGGCGTAGCGGGCGGATTCCGCGGCTTCGTGCTCCTGGTTCTCGAGCTGGCTCTCCATCTCCTCGGAGCGCTGCTCGTAGTTCGCCTCGACCTCTTCCTGCGAGACGTCGCCGACCGCGTCACCGGTGGCCGCAGCGGCCGCCGAGGCGTGGGTCTGGCGGTGCGGCAGGAGAGCAACCATCTCGTCGCGCCGGGCGGCGACCTTGGTGACCGCGTCGAGGAAGCGCTGGGTGCTCTCGCCCGGCGCAATGTCGCCGAAGTAGAAGCGCCGCTTGGAGATGCGGTCTTCCATGCGCGAGTCGAACGCCAGGCGCGCGGCCACCACCGCGCCGAAGTCGGCGATGCTCGCACTGTCGATCACGTCGGAGGCGCCGCTGATCGGGGCGTCCACGGCCAGCTGAGCCGGGTTGTCGCGGCGGTCGGTGATGAACAGCGGGGCGTCGTTGCGCAGGTACAGGAAGTCCAGGCCGACGCTGGAGACGTCGGTGACCATGGCGTCGCACTCCTGGAACAGCGCCAGGATCGAGCCCTCCATCGCGGTCGCGTGACCCGCCTCCGGGTCGGCATCGGCCGCCTTCTCGATCATCGACAGGATCTCGCGGTGTCCGCCGACGACTTCGAGCGTGGTGCTGCTCGCGACCCGGGGGTGCGGCCGGTAGACCACCCGCACGCCGTCGGTGGCCAGCAACTGCCGCACGATCTCGACGCCGTACAGGTCGACCGAGGTGTAGTTGTTGAAGTCGTTCTCGCCCTCCCAGGTGGGGGCGTAGATAACGGTCTTGCGCTCCGACGGCGCCAGCACCGGCTCGAACTTCAGGTCCAGCTGCGGACGGCCGGTGCGCACCAGCTTCGAGTAGTCGAAGTTGATCAGTGCGGCCGCGTGACGGCGCTCGGCGGCCTCACCCGCGACGAACACCCGGTCGTAGGCCTTGGCCTGGTTCGAGACCATGCTGACCTTGTCGCTCTCGCCGTGGTTCACGTGCACGTGAAGGATCGACGCAACCGCCAGCGACTGGAAGTTGGCGACACCGTTGTTGACGTAGATCGCGACCTTCGGGTCGAGCTCGTCGTACAGCTCCAGCACGTCGGCCAGACGCCGGGTGTAGACGGTCGGCAGCGGGGTGCGCTCACTGAGGTTGTTGAACGACTGCTTGGAGCGCAGCACGATCACGACCGGGTGGCGCTGGTGGAGTTCCTCGAACACCGGCAGCCACTGGTCGAGCTGGTACATCTTCCGCTTGTCCTCGGCGAAGTAGACGACCACCTCGGCTGCGGGTGCGGGTCCCTCCGGCACACGGTTCAGGCGCGGACCCCGTGCGGGCTTGCGCCGTCCCATGTCCCGGCGCTTGTTGTTGATCGTGTTCGCCAGGGCCCCGATCGTTGCCGGGTTGGGCGAACGGAGGAAGTTGGACACAGATTTCGGCAGCGCCATCGGGGGTCTGGTGCCCTTTCGTGAATCGGTCGTACGGACGAGGGACCGGCCGGAAGCATAATGCGCGGTCCACGCCTTTGTTCTCATCCGGAGATTCGGCCCGTTTGCCGGATCGTTGATTCGGGTTCAGATCGTTACACGGTCCGGTGGCAGAATCCGGGCTTCGGCAACATCGCCCTCAGTAAATTTTTGCCCCCTGTGTCACAGCTGTGCCGATCGGACTTCACGCTCCGTGGTCGTTTTTGCTTATTGGGCAAGGGAACGGGACCATGCTGTGAGGGGACCGGCACATGAACGCAGTGCTAATGTTCTTCGACTCGAGCCGACAGAACGGACCTCAGAGGGTGGATGCGCGAGGGCGATCGGCCGAAACGGGGCTACGGCACCGTACCGGCAATGCTGTCACTGTGAGTGACGGGGCCGCCGAGACTTCAACACTACCGGAATCCGCACGTCCCGCTCCCGGCGAGGTCGTCACGGCGCCGGGTAGGGCGGCTATGGACATCGTTTTCCTGGAACTTCGCCCGAATTCCCCGTCCCGCGCCGCGGCCCTCAGAGCCGCGCTCGCAGAGCAGGGCCTGGTGGTCGCCGACGAGCAGGTGGTCACGGTCGGCAGCGCCGACGGGCTCACCGCTCTGGCGAGGGCGGTGGCCGGGCAGCCCGTTCCCGGGCACCCGACCTACGACGACGGCACGCCGCCGAACGGGGTCGGTTCCAATGCGGTCCCGCGCCGCCCGGTCGCGCTGATCCCTGTTGATCTGGTGACCAACGGCACAGTTCTAGGTGCGGTACTGGACGATCCGCGGGTGCTGACCGGCGCTCTGGCCGCCGAGAGCACGACCGGCGCCGGGGGCACCGAGCTTCTCGACGTCCTCCGTATCGACGCGGTCGACCGCCCCGCCGCCGCGGGCCTCGTCCATGAGCTCGACCCGCACGACCCCGACGGGCTCCTGCTCGAGCTCACCCGACGGCTCCCCGGTGCGGGTGTCGAGGTGAAGCCCGTGCTGATGGGCGGCTACGTCTGGGCCCGGCCCACCGACGCGGTCGAGGCCATGGCGGCGCAGCAGGCCCTGGCCACCGTTCCCGAGCGCCGTGTCCGGCTGCGCGAGGCCGCCCGCGGGGGCGACGGTTTCTTCTCCACCTTCGTGCTGCGCAAGCTGTCCTGGCGACTCACCGGGCCGGCCGAACGCCTCGGCCTGACACCGAACCAGGTCACCGCCGGCTCGTTCGTGCTCGGCCTGATCGCGGCCGGCCTGATCGCCACCGGCGACCGGTTCCCGGCCGTCATCGGCGCGCTGCTGCTGCAGCTGTGCGTGGTGGTCGACTGCGTGGACGGTGAACTGGCCCGCTACCGTCGCCGGTTCTCCCGGTTCGGCGCCTGGCTCGACGCCAGCACCGACCGCATCAAGGAGTTCGCCGTCGTCTTCGCCCTGGCCCTGGCCGGTGCGGGCGCCGACCAGGACCTGTGGCCGCTGGCGGCCCTGGCGATCGGTGTGCAGACCTTCCGCAGCCTGGCCGACCTGTCCTGGTCGCTGCGCCGCAAGCAGCTGGAGGGCGATGTCCGCCCGGAGCCGGTGCACTGGGTGACATCGACCGAGAACGTCCGGGTGCCGTCTGGTTTCATCTCGTCCACCGACACGTTCGGGGTGGGCGGCTGGCTCAAGCGGCTCGGTCACTTCCCGATCGGCGAGCGTTTCCTGCTGATCTCGCTGGGCGCCGCCCTGTGGAGCCCGAAGGCCACGCTGATCGGCCTGAACGTGCTCGGCCTGGCCGCGGGCGCCTACATGCTCACGGCGCTCGCCTCCCGCGGCCGGTCGCTGGCCGGTGACCTGGTCCCGGCCGTCGCCGCCGACACCGGCCCCTGGCTGGGCGCCGCCCTCCAGCGGCTGCGCGGCCGGGCCGCCGTGATCGCCCCGGCCCTGGTCTCGGTGATCGAGATTGCGGTCGTGTACCTGCTCAGCACCGCGGTCGGGGCCCAGCACGGCGCCGTCGTCATGCTCGTCGCGGTCATCGCCGTGGCCCACTACCTGCAGGCCTACGGAGTGCGCGAAGGCGCTGCCACCGAGTCCCAGCTGGTCATCGGGGCCGATCTACGGATGGCCGCGTTCCTCGTCCTGATCTTCCTGCCCGGTCTGCTGCTGCCCATCGACGATGTCGAGGACTGGGTCACCGGCGGTCTCTGGGCGCTCACCGCCGTGGTCGCCGTGGCCTCGGTCTCAACCAGTCTCAAATCATGGATCGGAGTCACGCGATGAGCGGGCCCAGCATCGCGGAGATCCGCCGGGTCGGTCAGCCCGAGCACGTGCGGAACCGGGCGGCCGCCGAGCACTGGGTGGCCGACGTCTACCTGCGGAAGATCTCGCCGTACCTGACCCGGCCGCTCCTGGCTCTCGGCCTCTCCGCCAACCAGGTCACCTGGCTGATGATCACCGCGGCGGCGCTGTCGGCGGTGTCGACCGCCTGGGCCGGCTTCGCCGGTGCCCTGCTCGCGGTGATCTTCGTACAGCTGCAGATGCTGCTCGACTGCTCGGACGGTGAAGTCGCCCGGTGGCGCAACACGTCCTCGCCGGTGGGTGTCTACCTCGACCGGGTCGGGCACTACGTGGCCGAGTGCGGCATCGCGCTGGCCCTCGGTATCCGGGTCGCGGCCGGTGGCGGTCTCGGTTCCGGTCCCTCGATCGTCGACGGCGGGGAGGGCTGGTGGGCCGGGTTGCTCGCCACGCTCGCCGACCCCGCGTTGTTCCTCGGTGCGCTGCTGGCTCTGCTGGTGGCCCTCAACAAGGTGGAGAACGACCTGGTACACGTGTCACGGCACTACGCCGGCATGTCGGCGATGAAAGACGCGGAACAAGTTCGCGTGCCCTCCGCCGGATCGGTCCGCACGCTTCGTCGCGTCGCGAAACTGCTGCCCTTCCACCGGGTCTTCCATTCCGTGGAGCTTTCCCTGCTGGTGTTCGCCGCCGCGGTCGTCGACCTGGTCGCGGGTAACCACACCGCCACCGGTGCTCTGCTGGTCGCCCTGCTCCTGGCGGTGTCGATCACGGTCGTCGGGCACCTGGCGGCAGTGCTCTCCTCGGCCCGGCTGCGGTGAGCGCGATGACCGAACCCAACCCGTCCGGCCGGCAGAAGGCCGTCAAGCCCCTTCCGGTGGCGCACTACGGCGTGGTGCTGCTCAGCCAGGGCACCCGTCCGGAGGCGCTGAACCGCGCCGTGGAGTCGGTCCTGGCCCAGCGCGGCGTGGTCACCGACGTGGTCGTGGTGGGCAACGGCTGGGAGCCCACCGGCCTGCCGGAGGGGGCTCGCGGCGTGGGCCTGCCGGAGAACCTCGGGATCCCGGCCGGGCGCAACGCGGGCGTGCCCTACGTCAAGGGGGAGCTGCTGTTCTTCCTCGACGACGACGCCTTCCTGCCCAGTACCGACATCCTCGCCGTGATCGCGCAGAAGTTCGCCGACGAGCCGAGCCTGGGCCTGATCCAGCCGCGGGTAGCCGACCCGGACGGTCTGCCCTCGCCCCGTCGCTGGACCCCGCGCCTGCGGGTCGGTGACCCCTACCGCAGCAGCGATGTCACCGCGGTCTGGGAAGGCGGGGTGGCCCTGCGCCGCGACATCTTCGCGGTGGCCGACGGCTGGCCCGCCCCGTTCTGGTACGCCCACGAGGGCATCGAGCTGGCCTGGCGGGTCTGGGACGCCGGCTACCGGGTGCGCTACGACGGCGACCTGGTGGTCAACCACCCGGTCATCGCCCCGACCCGGCACGCCGTGTTCCACCGCTTCTCGGCCCGGAACCGGGTCTGGCTGGCCCGGCGCAACCTGCCGCTGCCGGTCGGCCTGATCTACGTCGGCACCTGGTTCGCGATCTCCGCGATCCGGCTGCGGGCCAAGGACGACGCCCTGGAGATGATGCGCGGCTACTGGCAGGGGCTGACCCAGGCCTGCGGCCCGCGTCGCCAGATGAAGTGGAAGGCGATCTGGGCCATGACCAAGGCCGGTCGTCCACCGATCATCTAGGTCATCTAGGTACTGCCTTCGAGGGCGGGTCGTCACCACGGTGACGGCCCGCCCTCGTCGCGTGTCCGGCGGCGATGTCGTGGTGGGCGTGAGACCTTGACGCTGTGGCCAACCGACTGGAGCACGCGACCAGCCCGTACCTGCTACAGCACAAGGACAACCCGGTCGACTGGCGGCAGTGGGGCGAGGCGGCCTTCGCCGAGGCCTCCCGCCGCGACGCGCCGATCCTGCTGTCGGTGGGCTACGCGGCCTGTCACTGGTGTCACGTCATGGCGCACGAGTCCTTCGAGGACCCCGAGGTCGCCGACCTGATGAACAAGCTGTTCGTCAACGTCAAGGTGGACCGCGAGGAGCGGCCCGATGTCGACTCCACCTACATGGCCGCGACCCAGGCCCTCACCGGTCAGGGCGGCTGGCCGATGACGGTGTTCCTCACCCCGCAGGGCCGCCCGTTCTACGCGGGTACGTACTACCCGCCGGTGCCGCGCGGCCCGATGCCCTCGTTCCGGCAGTTGCTGACCGCGGTGTCGAACACCTGGAACCAGCGCCGCGGCGAGGTGCTGGAGGCCGGCGCCCGGATCGCCAAGGCCCTCGCCGACCAGGCCATCCCGAGCAGCGCCGGGGCGTCACCGCCGGACTGGGACACCCTCACCAGCGCCCTGCAGAAGCTCGTCTCCTCCGAGGACCCCGTGCACGGGGGCTTCGGCGGCGCCCCGAAGTTCCCGCCGTCCATGGTGCTGGAGTTCCTGATCCGGTATGCCGCCGCGCAGCCACGCAGCCCCGGTGGCCGGGCGGCCCACGACCTGGCCGGTCGCACCCTGCGGGCGATGGCCCGCAGCGGGATGTACGACCAGGTGGCGGGCGGGTTCGCGCGCTACTCGGTGGACGCCGGCTGGGTGGTGCCGCACTTCGAGAAGATGCTCTACGACAATGCCCAGCTGGCCCGGGTGTACCTGCACTGGTGGCGGCTGACGGGGGAGGCGGTGGGTTCCCGGATCGCGCAGGAGACCTGCGACTGGATGGTCTCCGCGCTGCTCACCGACGAGCACGGGCTGGCCTCCTCGCTCGACGCGGACACCGAGGTGGTGGACGAGGAGACCGGCGAGCGGCACGGCGAGGAGGGGCGCACCTACGTCTGGACGCCCGAGGACCTGCTGACCCACCTCGGCCCGGAAGACGGCGTCTGGGCGGCGGCCCTGCTACGGGTGGGGCGGCCGGGCACCTTCGAGCACGGCGCGTCCACGGCCCAGCTGGCGCAGGACGTCTGGGCCGACCCGTTCACCGCCGCCCGCTGGGAGGGCCTGCGGGAGAAGCTGCGGGCCGTGCGCACGGCCCGTCCGCAGCCCGGACGGGACGACAAGGTGGTGGCGGCCTGGAACGGGCTGGCCATCGCCGCGCTGGCGGAGACCGGCGCCCTGCTGAACCGGCCCGACCTGGTGGAGGCCGCCGGGCGGATCGCGAATCTGGTGCTCCGCGTGCACCTTTACAGCACTGGGGGGTTACCCCGGCTGCACCGGGCCAGCCGGCACGGCAACCCGGGGGCCGCCGTCGGGGTGCTGGAGGACTACGCCGACCTGGCCGAGGGCCTGCTCACCCTGCACCACGTCACCGGTGACGTGCGCTGGCTGGCCACCGCGGGGAACCTGCTCGAGGTGGTGATGACCCAGTTCATCGACGACGACGGGGTGCACGACACCGCGTCCGACTCGACCGACGAGGCCCTGCGGGCCCTGCGCCGCCCGGCCGATCCGACCGACAATGCCTACCCCTCAGGCGCTTCCGCGGCGGCTGGGGCACTGCTCAGCTACGCCGCGCTGACCGGTTCGCCGCGCGCGCGGGAGGCGGCGCAGCGGTGCCTGGCCGCCACCGGCGCGGTCGGCGGGCATGCCCCGCAGGCGTTCGGCTGGGGGCTGGCCGTGTCGGTGGCGCGGCTGGACGGGCCCCGGGAGATCGCGATCGTCGGGTACGAGGACGACCCGGTGCGCCTGGATCTCCACCTCGCCGCCCTGGCCTCGACCGCACCGGGGGCCGTGATCAGCGCCGGAGTGCCGGACGCACCGGGAGTGCCGCTGCTGGCCGGGCGCCCGCTGGCGAGGTCGGGCGAGGCCCAGGCCTTCGTCTGCCATGACTTCGCCTGCCACCTGCCGGCGACCACCGTGGCGGATCTGGAGAAGCAGCTGGCCCCGGAAGTGCCGGCGACCGAAGACTTCTAGCGCAGGTCGACCAGACTCGGCCGGCCGCCGAGCAGGCCCTGCCACTCGGCGCTGCTGAACACCAGGGCGGGCCCGGCCGGGTGGGTGACGTCGCGGACGGCGACCCGGTTGCCGGGCTCGAGCACGGCAACCTCGAGGCGGTCGTCCAGGCCTTCCTGGGAGCGGCCGGCTACCCAGGTCGTGGTGGCAGGGTCGATCACCACGCTCAGATCTGTGACCTCGCCGCTGCGCTGTGTGGTCATGCGCACAGGGTAGCGCTCCGGTTGCGCTTGATGATCGCTTGTAGGCACGGCGAGTGACATCGATGCCATGCCGGGGCAGCATCTCTGCTCAGGGAAGAAGCGTGATTACACGCTTGCATCGGCTGTGTAATCAAGTAATCATCGCTGGTATGGATGAAGCAGGAGCAGTCAAGGCTTGGTTCGGCGCCCGGTTGCCGGCCGAGTGGAACGAGCCCGCGGCGGAGGTCGTCACCGACCGCGAGGAGATCATGGTGCGGCTGACCGTTGCCGCGCCCGAGGCCACCGACGACGGTCCGGCCTTCAAGGAGGCCACGGCCGGTGGCATCGCCCGCTTCCGGGAGGAGACCCGGGAGCGCCGCATCCAGATCGCCCGCGAGGCCGAGCACCGGTTCGGCCGCAAGGTCGCCTGGGCGGTGACCTCGGGGGAGGAGACCGAGGTCTTCACCAGTCTCGCCGTGCCGGTGATGACGCGGCTGCGTCAGTCCGAGCGGCTGGTGCTGGACACCCTGGTGGACGCCGGGGTCGCCCGTTCGCGCGCCCACGCGCTGGCCTGGTGCGTGCGTCTGGTCGGGGACAACACCTCGACCTGGCTCGGAGACCTGCGCACGGCCATGGAAGAGGTGGAGAAGGTGCGCCGGGCCGGACCGGCGACGACTACGAGTTGAACGCCGACTACGAGTTGAACGCCGCCAGGCTGATACCCGTGTAGTGGGCCAGGAACGCCAGCACGGTGAAGGCGTGGAACACCTCGTGGAACCCGAAGTAGCGCGGGCTCGGGTTGGGCCTCTTCAGGCCGTAGACCACGGCACCCATGGTGTAGAGCGCGCCGCCCACCACGACCAGGGTGAACACCGCCACGCCGCCGCCCTTGAGCAGGGCGGGCACGTAGGCCAGCGCCACCCAGCCCAGGGCGATGTAGACGGGCACGTACAGCCAGCGCGGCGCCCCGACCCAGAGCACCCGGAAGGCCACGCCGAGCAAGGCGCCGGTCCAGACGATCCACAGGAGGGTCCGGGCCGGGCCGGAGGGCAGCAGCAGCACGCTGAACGGCGTGTAGGTGCCGGCGATGATC
Organism: Kineosporia sp. NBRC 101731; assembly: GCF_030269305.1. Lineage (NCBI taxonomy): Bacteria > Bacillati > Actinomycetota > Actinomycetes > Kineosporiales > Kineosporiaceae > Kineosporia > Kineosporia sp. NBRC 101731. The sequence goes on along the minus strand of NZ_BSTC01000002.1, from coordinate 563,254 downwards.
AGGAAGATGTTGGCGTGGTCGAACCGCTTCAAGAAGGAGCTGGTGCGAGGGCTCCAGCCGCCCCGGTGGTACAGCGCGCTGACGCCGAAGAGCATGGACGCGGTGACGGCGAAGACCGCCGTGGAGACGCGGGTGCGCTCGTCCGGAGCCAGGATCACCAGGATCGCGCCGAGCAGCACCGACAGCGGGAAGGTGCCGGCGTGCAGCCAGCCCCGCATCCGCGGCTTCAGCTCGACGAGCTTGTTCTCTATGCGTTCCCGGCCGGCCTCGAGCCGGTCGCCGATGCGTTCCACGCCGGCCTCGATCCGGCCGGTGCGGCCGGTGGGCTCGTCCTGGGCGCCGAGGCTCGGGGCCTGCTCGTGGTGATCCGTCATCACACCGAGACTAGCGGCGGACCTTGGGGATTGGCGGTGGGCGCACCACTCAGGATTTCGGGGTGCCAGACCCCTTGACGCATCGGGCGGCCCGTGCTTGACATGAATCAATGTCACTTTCCGGTTTCGGGAGTGCGCCGTCTGCTTGAAGAACGGGCACTTTGCTACAACCCACCCTCGGGACAGCGCTACCGTGAGGTTCATGGGACTGCGCCGGCTCGTCTACCGCGCCTATCAGCGCAACGTCATGAGGGGCTTGCAGCCCGACGCCGTCCCGCGCCACATCGGGGTCATTCTCGACGGTAACCGGCGCTGGGCGAAGAACTCCGGGCTCGACGCCAGTGGTGGGCACCGGGCCGGGGCCGCGAAGATCCTCGAGTTCCTGGGCTGGTGCGACCAGGTGGGGGTCGAGGTCGTCACCCTCTGGCTGCTCTCCACCGACAATCTCACCGGCCGCTCGCCCGAGGAGCTCGCGGCGCTCTTCCAGATCTCCGAGGGGGTCGCGGGGGAGATCGCCGCGACCGGCCGCTGGCGGGTGAACCCGGTGGGCGCGCTCGACCTGCTGCCGGGCGCGACGTCCGCCCGCCTCAAGGAGCTCGAGGAGCAGACCCGCGGGGTCGACTGCCCGCGGACCGTGAACATCGCCATCGGTTACGGCGGCCGCCGCGAGATCGCCGACGCCGTGCGGTCACTCCTGTCCGAGCACGCCGCCCGCGGCACCACGATCGAGGAACTCGCGGAGCTTCTCGACGTCGAGCACATCGCCGAGCACCTCTACACCAAGGGCCAGCCCGACCCGGATCTGGTCATCCGCACCTCCGGCGAGCAGCGGCTGTCGGGTTTCCTGCTCTGGCAGAGCGCCCACAGCGAGTTCTCGTTCTGCGAGGCGCTGTGGCCCGACTTCCGCAAGGTCGACTTCCTCCGGGCCCTGCGGCAGTACGCCCAGCGGGAGCGTCGCTACGGGGCTTAGACCGAACCTACGTGAGGACGCCTGTGAGCCCTGGCTCACAGGCGTCCCTCATTTTGCGGTCGCCTTTGTTGTTCAACTCCCCGTAACTCAACCGTGATAGCGAAGATACCCGCCCGTGATCGTGATTCGCGGAATTCCGAGAGCGGGCACGTCTTTTCCGGCCTCACCGCAGTTATGACACCGACCCCGTCAAAACCGTTTACGTGCAATGGGTTGACGTGACCCGGTCCGGATAGCGACGGTGGTACCTCGCGTAGCGTCGCTTGCCGCCAGGCAATATGTCGTTGCCAGGCGGGACGTTCGTCATCCTCCAGCGAGGGGAGTCATCGTGGCATTGCCCGCGAGTTTCACCCAGGCCTCTGCGAACGCGCCCGAGGCAGGTGACCGGACGTTCGTTCTCGACACGTCGGTCCTGCTGTCGGACCCGAAGGCGATTCATCGTTTCGCCGAGCACGAGGTCGTTCTTCCCGTCGTCGTGATCACCGAGCTCGAGGGGAAGCGCAACCACCCCGAACTCGGTTACTTCGCGCGGCAGGCCCTGCGCCTGCTGGACGACCTGAGGATCAAGCACGGGCGGCTCGACGCCCCGATGCCCCTCGGCGACGACGGGGGCACCCTGAGGGTCGAGCTCAACCACGCAGACCTCTCTGTGCTGCCGGACGGTTTCCGGCACGCGGACAACGACAGCCGCATCCTGGCCGTGGCGCGCAGCCTGGCCTCCGAGGGGTTGTCGGTCACGCTGGTCAGCAAAGACCTGCCGATGCGGATCAAGGCCTCGGCGATCGGCCTGGCGGCCGAGGAGTACCAGGCCGGCCTGGCCGTGGACTCCGGCTGGACCGGGCTGGACGAACTGAAACTGGACGCGTCCCAGGTGGGCGCGCTGTACGCGGGTGAGGCGCTCGACGTGCCGGAGGCTGCGGAACTCCCGTGCCACACCGGCCTGGTGATCGCCTCGCCGAACGGCTCCGCCCTGGGCCGGGTGACGCCGGACAAGAGGGTGAAGCTGGTCCGCGGTGACCGCGAGGTGTTCGGGGTGCACGGCCGGAGTGCCGAGCAGCGCATCGCGATCGACCTGCTGCTCGACCCGGAGATCGGCATCCTCTCGATGGGTGGCCGGGCCGGCACCGGAAAGTCCGCCCTGGCCCTGTGCGCGGGTCTGGAGGCCGTGCTCGAGCGGGGTCAGCACCGCAAGGTCATGGTGTTCCGTCCTCTCTACGCCGTCGGTGGGCAGGATCTCGGCTACCTGCCCGGTAACGAGGCGGAGAAGATGAACCCCTGGGCGCAGGCGGTTTTCGACACCCTGGGGGCGCTGGTCGCACCCGAGGTGGTCGAGGAGGTGATGGGCCGCGGCATGCTCGAGGTGCTGCCGCTGACCCATATCCGCGGCCGTTCGCTGCACGACGCGTTCGTGATCGTGGACGAGGCGCAGTCGCTGGAGCGCAACGTGCTGCTGACCGTGCTCTCGCGGATCGGCCAGAACTCCCGGGTGGTGCTGACCCACGACGTGGCGCAGCGCGACAACCTCCGGGTGGGCCGGCACGACGGGGTCGCGGCCGTGATCGAGGCGATGAAGGGTCATCCGCTCTTCGCCCACATCACTCTGACCCGGTCGGAGCGCTCGCCGGTGGCGGCACTCGTCACCGAACTGCTGGAGAACTTCGTGCCCTGACAGTTGTTCCGACGTGAGGCCCGGCCGGGAGCGTCCCGGCCGGGCCTCACGTCGTTCTGGTTGCTCCGGGCTACTGAACCGGCCACCGAAAGCGTCCGTGATCATGAAAGTTATTGCGGCAGTAGGTGTTGACTGGCGGGTCAGGAGCGTCACCCGAATGTCCGTGACGACTCTCACCAATGTCCACGATGAGTAATAGAAACGTCACCAATGTCTACGGTGAGTAATCCCATCCCTGTAGTTCGCTTGAAATATCGACGGGCCACCCGACACGGTGACTCAGTCAGCACCCCGCTTCACTGAGTGACGAAAGAGCGCGCCGTTCATCGCGGCGTCGTCCTGCCGCAATCGGGTAGGCGTGCTCGATCTGACCTCAAGGGCTCCTGTGGTGTCAGTGCGGTGCCGATCATGGTTCCGGCGGGCCCGAAAGCAGGGTGACAAAGATGCGCCGTGCCCCAGGGCGCACCGTTGAAAGGTCTTACGTGGTTCCCAGCGCCCTGCGCACCCTCTCGGTGGCAGTTCTCCTTGTCGCCGTCTCCGGTACGGCGATCGCCACCGCCCCGCAGTCCCCAGGAACCGGTGGCGCGGCCGGTGCCGACCTCCGGGCCGCCGAGCAGGACCTCACCGGCCGGATTGCCCTCACCGGCGGCACCACCACCCTGGCGGCCTCCCCGGTGGGCGGCATCGATACCCGGAACGCCCGGATCGCCCGGAGTGCGTCCGCGGTGGTCGACGCCGAGGTCGTCGCCGAGAAGAAGAAGGCCGCGGCCCGGAAGGCGGCGGCGAAGAAGGCGGCAGCCCAGAAGGCCGCCGCCAAGCGCCGGGCCCAGGCCCGCGCCCGGGCCTCCCGCACCAGCCCTCGCTCGGCCAAGGCCGTGGCCCGGTTGATGGTGTCGAAGCGGGGCTGGAAGTCGGGCCAGTACACGTGCCTGGTGAAGCTCTGGGACAAGGAGAGCAACTGGCGCCACAACGCCCAGAACCGCTCCTCCGGCGCCTACGGCATCCCCCAGTCGCTGCCCGGCAGCAAGATGTCCTCGGCCGGCAAGGACTGGCGTTCCAATCCCAGCACCCAGATCAAGTGGGGCCTGCGGTACATCCAGGAGCGCTACGGCAGCCCGTGCAGCGCCTGGGCGCACAGCCGCTCGGTCGGCTGGTACTGACCCACGTTCTGATCCGCGGATCGTCCGCAGGTCCGGGAGGGCCGGTTCTCCCCTCGGGAGGGCCGGCCCTTCCCGGTGGGGCAGGTGATCCAAAAATTCACCCTCTGTATGGCGAAGTCACCCAGGGTGGATCGGTACGTCTGATCGAGGTCAAACCTTCCTTAACCCTCACCAGGGGACTTGTGCTCTCGGGTCCGATTCGCCACGGTAGTCGGCGTGACAGCAACCGTTGGGTCTGAAAATGATGAAGACCTCGCGGATCTGTGGTTGAGCACAGGAGGGGTGCCCAGCTCGGTCCAAGGCGAGACCAAGAGCTATCCCAAGCGTTCGGAACTGCGCAGGGCCGAGGCCCGGCGTGGAGCCGGCCGGGGAACGACCAGCCGGCCCGCCGGCGGGAGTCGTCCCTCTGGCGCACCCGCCGCTCGGCAGCAGCGTCCGCCGGCCCCGGCCAGCGCACTGCGCAGCGCGGAGGCCACCCGGCGCTCCACGCTCCAGGCGCGGTACCCGGTCGCGGTGGCACCGACCCCCGCTGTCCTCCCCATTCCCCAGACCGACCCGTGGCGTCCGGCCGGCATCGACATGCCGGTGCCGCCCGCGATCTCGCAGGACGCCTTCCGGCAGCCCGACCGGCAGCCGCCGATGGTGCCGATCGCGATCCCGGCCCCGGAGCGCAGGGCCAAGCCGAGCAAGGCCGACCTGCTCCCGTCGCCGCCCACCGCGCCGATCGAGTTCCAGGCCCCGGTCAGCGACGGTGTCGACCCGGCCGAATGGGGTCTCGACCTCACCGTCGAGCCCGTCGACCTCGACCCCGGGCGCCGAAAATCCACCGCCCCCGCCTACGCCCCCGACGAGACGTCCGTACCGACGCCGAACCGTCGGCTCTTCGGCGGGGGTAAGTCCACCGCCGCCCGGCTGCTGGTCATGGCGCTCGTCATCGGCGCCGAGGGCGTCGCGGTCACCCAGCTCGCGGGCACTGCGTCCCCCCTTGACGGCGGCAACGGCGCCAACGCCGCCGCGGCCTTCACCCTCACCGCGTCCGAGAAGCAGGCCCAGGACGAGAAGGCCGCCGAGCTCGCAGCCGCCACGCAGGCGGCCGAAGAAGCCGCCGAAGACGCCGCCGAGGCCAAGCAGTCGCTGAAGAAGGCCTCGCCGGCCAAGGCGAAGGCCGCGCTTTCCCAGTACAAGCAGGCCAAGGCCGCCGCCGACCGCATCAAGGCCGCGGCGGAGCGCCGTGAGCGGGCCCTGCGCAACGCGCAGCGCGATCCCAAGTCGGCCGCCCGGGTCATGCTCGCCGACCGCGGCTGGTCATCGTCGGAGTTCTCCTGCCTGGACTCGCTCTGGACCAAGGAGAGTGGCTGGAACTACCAGGCCACCAACCCCTCGTCCGGTGCCTACGGCATCCCGCAGTCGCTGCCCGGCAGCAAGATGGCCTCGGCCGGTTCCGACTGGCAGACCAACCCGGTGACGCAGATCCGCTGGGGTCTCGACTACATCGCCGACCGCTACGGCACCCCCTGCGGCGCCTGGAGCCACAGCCAGTCCGTCGGCTGGTACTGAGTTCTTCGCACGACCCACAAGACGGCGCCCCTCCTGCCGAGGGGCGCCGTCTTCGCGTCACCCCCCAATAAGCCTTCCGTGATCATGCCAAACCTCCCCAGAGTTCTAGAACTCCTCTGCCCTGAGTTCTAGAACGCCGGGGAGTGGGGGTACCTCCCGGCCGAAGGTTGGGGGATTTGCATGATCACGAACAAGAAAAGGGGAGCGTCAGGGGTGGGTCATCGTGCTCACGTCGAGCAGCCGGTCCAGCTCGTCCTCCGTCAGCTCGCCGCGTTCCACCACACCCAGGGCAATGGCCGCCGCCTTGATCGTGATCCGTTCGGCCACGGCGTGTTTGGCGATCTTCGCAGCCGCCTCGTAGCCCAGGGGGCGCGCCAGCGGGGTGACGATGGCGGGGGAGGACTCGGCCAGCTCGCGGGCGCGGCGCTCGTCCGGCTCGACGCCGTCCACCACACGTTCCGCCAGGAGCGCGGAACCCCTTGTCAGGAGCCGGATCTGCTCCAGCAGCGAACGGGAGATCACTGGCACCATCACGTTCAGCTCGAAGTTCCCGCTGGCCCCGGCCCAGGCCAGGGTGGCGTCGTGGCCGATCACCTGGGCGCAGATCTGCAGCACCGCCTCGGGGATCACCGGGTTCACCTTGCCCGGCATGATCGACGATCCGGGCTGCAGGTCGGGGAGGTGGATCTCGCCCAGGCCGGCGTTCGGGCCGGACGACATCCAGCGTAGGTCGTTGCAGATCTTCGTCAGACTGACCGCGAGAACCCGCAGCGCACCGGAAAGCTCGACCAGGGCATCTCGAGAACCGTGGGCCTCGAAATGGTCCCGGGCCTCGGTAATCGGAAGGCCAGTGCTGACAGACAGATCCGCAATCACCCCGACGGCGAACCCGGGCGGAGTGTTGATGCCGGTGCCGGTCGCGGTGCCGCCCAGGGGAACCTCGACGACGCGGGGGAGGGTGTCGATGATCCGCTCGATGCCGCGTCGCACCTGAGCCGCGTGCCCGCCGAACTCCTGTCCGAGGGTGACGGGAGTGGCGTCCATCAGGTGGGTGCGCCCGGCCTTCACCACGTGCTGCGTGCGGGCGGACAGGTTCTCGAACGAGGTCGCGAGCTGGTCGAGCGCCGGCAGCAGGTCGTTCACCGTGGCGCCGGCCGCGGCCACGTGCACGGCCGTCGGTACGGTGTCGTTGGACGACTGGGAGGCGTTGACGTGGTCGTTCGGGTGCACCGTGGAGCCGAGCTCACGGCTCGCCAGGGTGGCCACGACCTCGTTGACGTTCATGTTCGTCGAGGTGCCGGAGCCGGTCTGGAACACGTCGATCGGGAACTGGTCGGCGTACTCACCCCCGGCGATGCGGGCGGCGGCGGTCGCCACGGCCTCGGCGATGTCGGCGGGCACCACCCCGAGCTCGGCGTTCACCCGCGCCGCCGAGGCCTTGATGTACGCCAGGGCGGAGATCACCGCCGGGTCGATCCGCACCCCGCTGATCGGGAAATTGTCCACGGCCCGCTGGGTCTGGGCTCCCCACAGGGCCTGGGCGGGAACCCGGACCTCACCCATCGTGTCGTGCTCGACGCGCATGTCTTCATTGGCCATGCCCCGATCCTCGCCCCGCCCGCCGGGTCACAGCCACCCGGGGTGGGGCTCCTGACCTCTCGGCCCGATCGAGAGTTCTAGAACTCCGGGGAGATTTTGCATGATCACGGAAAGGTTTTTTTACGGGACGAAAGGCGTCAGCTGGGTCATGAACGAGGTCAGGTCGTGCACCACCGACCGGCCCAGCGCCGCCGCGGCCAGCGCTCCCACGCCGACCCCCGCGATCAGGAGCGACTGACCCACTGCCTCGTGGCCCGCGTCCCCGGGAAGGGAAGCCACCCGCGTCCTCAAGCCCATCACTCAAAGCTATCGAAATTGCTCTGAGTGACGGGCTCGGGAGTTCGGGTCACTTCAGATCGGCGCGGGGTCTGCGATCGTGCTGCTGAGTACCTGCACGGCACCGTCGGAGAGGGCGTACTCCATCGCGACGATCGCCAGCCGGCCGTCGGCGACCCGGCGCCCGATCACGCTGGATCGTTCCGGCAGTTCCCGTGCCACCTGCACCGAGTGCTCGGCGACGATGGCGTTGACGTCACCGTGGCCGGCCCGGCGGGCGTTGATCACGCTGGAACTGAGCATCTCGACCACCGTGCGCAGGTAACCCGAGGGCATGTTGCCGCTGTCGTGGGCCTCCATCGTGGCCTTCACCGCGCCGCAGCCGTCGTGCCCGAGCACGATCACCAGCGGGATGCCCAGGAGATCGACGCCGAACTCGATCGAGCCCAGCACGGCGTTGTCCACGGCGTGGCCGGCGGTGCGCACCACGAAGAGGTCACCCAGCCCCTGGTCGAAAATGATCTCGGCGGCCACGCGGGAGTCGGCGCAACCGAAGATCAGGGCGAACGGACGCTGGCCACCGGTGAGCGTGGCCCGCCGGTGCACGTCCTGGTTCGGGTGGGCGGCGTCGTCCAGCACGAAGCGCTGATTACCGGCCAGAAGCTCGGCCAGGCTGCCCGCTGCGTCCGGCATGACGTCATCCGCGCCATCCATGCCGCCGGTCTCGTCCGGGCGGTCGGTCGTTCCCATGTCTCTACCCACACCTTCCTGGAGCCCGGTTACTGCCGGGGCCGGAGGTCATTGTGTCCCCTCCGCTCGGCAGGCATCTATTCACGGTGAGCTATCACGCAGCGATCGACGTCCGCTCCGGGATCGCTGGAGTCCGAGGAATCGCGCAGAGAGTGCCGGTTGGGTGCGCGACACGCCGACACGCCGGATTGCGACGCGCGCACCGCGTCACCCCCGCTGGTGACACGCGGAGGGTGACACGCCGCGAAGCGCGGTTTCCCACGCTCAGATCTGGTGGCGTGCGTGGCTGCAGGTGTTCAGGGTTGCAGTTGGGGCGACCCGGGACCTTTGTGGAGGGGCTGACCAGGGGGATACAGGTGTGGACCGAACACCCTACTTTCGTCCTGCCACCCTAAAGATGCGAAACAATCCGCTACCAATCCCTTACTTTCAGTGATCTCAGAGCCTGTGAAAGGGGTCGTGGTGGTTCCCGAGACAACACTGACCGCCCTCGGAAACATCGAGGCCGGTAAGGGACAGGAAGTCGAGCGCCTGCGCAGGCAGGTCGAGGTGATGCTCGCCCACGTACTCGATCTGGGACTGACCCCCGCGCCGCAGGCGTGGATGTTCGAGGCCGTCCGTGACCAGCACACGATGGGTACGGTCGTCGACCTCAACTCCGACGGCTGGAACACCGCTCCGAGCGAGGCCGACCGCATGCTGGCGACCGAGTCCCTGGTCCGTGCCCACCGGGAGCTGAGCCGGATCGTGGCCCCGGCCCGCCCGGCGACGCTCGAACTGCTGCACGGTTACCGCGAGGGGCGTCGTCCGATCCGGCTCAGCGGCCGGATCCCCCGCCAGTCCCGTCCCTCGGGCGGGCACCCGGCGCGCGACCGGAAAGGCCTCAAGGGTCTGGTCTTCGCGGGTATCAGCCCGGCCGGCAGCACCGTTCCCCTGGTGCGCTGGCTGATGACGGCGACGCTGGTCTTCCTGGTGACCTTCGTGCTGCTGGCGGCCGTTCCGCAGGCCCGTCAGGCGAGTGCGGGCACCGGGCTGGGCGACAGCGACCCGGCATTCGGGTCCCTGTTGTTGCGCGAGCTCTTCCTGCTCGCGGCCGCGGCGCTCGGGGCCGGCCTGACCGCGCTCTACCGCGCGGGCCGCGAGGTCGCCCGGGGCAGCTACGACCCCGAGTTCGACCACACCTTCCTGCAGCGCATCCTGCTCGGGATGGCCGCGGGGCTGGTGATCGCCGAGCTGATCCCGCTGGGCAACGGGGGTGACGCGCTGTCCGGGCTGGCCCGGCCCGCGATCGCCCTGCTCGGTGGGTTTGCCGCCGACGCCGTCCACAGCATGCTGACCCGGGTGATGGCGGCGATGGAGACGCTGTTCAACGGGGGAGCGGTGAACCGGGAGCAGGCCGAGCGGGAGCTGGCCGAGAAGCGGGCCGAGGAAGTACTGGCCCAGGCCGACCGGGCCACCCTGAACAAGCTGCTGGAGATCCGCCGGATCGCCTCGTCCGGTGCCCCGACCCGGGCCATCATCGAGGAGATCGACCGCGTCATCACCGTGGTCGCCGCGCCGGTCTGACAGCAACGAGTCCTCCTCGGTGCTTAGTATTTGGCATGGCTGAGTTCGCGTACTCCGATCTGCTTCCCACGACCCCGGACACCCAGACGCCCTACCGGCTGCTGAGCAACGACGGGGTCCGCACGATCGAGGCCGCCGGCCGGCAGTTCCTCGAGGTGTCGCCCGATGCGCTCGCCCTGCTCGCCGACACCGCCATGCACGACATCGCGCACTACCTGCGCCCGGCCCACCTGGCCCAGCTGGCGCGCATTCTCGACGATCCCGAGGCCAGCCCCAACGATCGGTTCGTGGCCCTCGACCTGCTGCGCAACGCGAATGTGGCGGCGGGCGGCATCCTGCCGATGTGCCAGGACACGGGCACCGCGATCGTGATGGGCAAACGGGGGACGCAGGTGCTCACCTCCCCGGGGGCGGTCTCCGACGAGGAGGCCCTCAGCCGGGGGATCCACAACGCCTACACCCGTCTCAACCTGCGGTATTCGCAGATGGCGCCACTGACGATGTGGGACGAGAAGAACACCGGCACCAATCTCCCGGCCCAGATCGAGCTGTACTCCGACACCGAGCCCGGTCACGAGGCCGTCTACAAGTTCCTGTTCATGGCCAAGGGCGGTGGCAGTGCCAACAAGTCGTTCCTGTTCCAGGAGACCAAGGCGGTGCTGAACCCGGCCGGGATGATGAAGTTCCTGGACGAGAAGCTGCGTTCGCTCGGCACCGCCGCCTGCCCGCCCTACCACCTGGCCATCGTGGTCGGCGGCACGAGTGCCGAATTCGCCCTGAAGACGGCCAAGTACGCGAGCGCCAAGTATCTCGACAACCTTCCGACGTCAGGTTCGGCGACCGGCCACGCCTTCCGCGACCTGGATCTGGAACTGCAGGTGCTGGAGCTGACCCGGCAGTTCGGCATCGGCGCGCAGTTCGGTGGCAAGTACTTCTGCCACGACGTGCGGGTGGTACGGCTCCCCCGGCACGGTGCCTCCTGCCCGGTGGCCATCGCGGTGTCGTGCAGCGCCGACCGTCAGGTGCTCGGCAAGATCACCGCCGAGGGCATCTTCCTGGAGCAGCTGGAGACCGATCCGGCGCACTACCTGCCCGAGACCACCGACGAGCACCTGAACGACTCCGGTGACGACGCAGTCGAGATCGACCTGAACCGGCCGATGGCCGAGATTCGCGCCGAGCTGTCCCGCTATCCGGTGAAGACGCGGCTCTCGCTGTCGGGCCCGCTGGTGGTGGCGCGCGACATCGCGCACGCCAAGATCAAGGAGCGTCTGGACGCCGGTGAGGAGATGCCGTCCTACCTGCGCGATCACGCGGTTTACTACGCCGGCCCGGCCAAGACCCCCGAGGGCTACGCGTCCGGCTCGTTCGGGCCCACCACCGCGGGCCGGATGGACAGCTACGTCGAGCAGTTCCAGGCGGCCGGCGGCTCGATGGTGATGCTGGCCAAGGGAAACCGCTCCGGCGCGGTCACCTCGGCGTGTGCCACGCACGGAGGCTTCTACCTGGGCTCGATCGGTGGGCCGGCCGCCCGCCTGGCGCAGGACTGCATCCGCAAGGTCGAGGTGCTGGAGTACGCCGAGCTGGGCATGGAGGCCGTCTGGAAGATCGAGGTCGAGGACTTCCCGGCCTTCATCGTCGTGGACGACAAGGGCAACGACTTCTTCGCCGAGGTCACCAAGCCGATGGCGATGACGATCCAGCGCCGTCCCGGGCTCGAGGTCCGCTGACGCAGCCAGGCCTGTTCACCGGAGCTCCCTGGTTCGTGATCATGTCATCCCCCAGCCTCCGGCCGGGGAGGAACGGCATGATCACGAACCAGGAGGCGGCCGACCATCGTGGTCACCGCATCAGGGCCGGTAGGCGTCCAGCTCCTTGAGGGTCGGGGGCTGGGCGCCGGCCTGCGTGCAGGTGTAGGCGGCGATCTTCACGGCATGGGCCAGCAGGGGGACGAGGTTCTCGGCCGGTTGCGTACGTAGCTGTCCGATCGTGGCGGGGTGGAGCAGGCCGGCCCGGTCGAGGCCGTGCAGCAGCCCACTCATCAGCGAGTCGCCGGCGCCGACCGTGTCCGCCACGGTGATCTTCGGGGCGGCGACCTCCACGACACCGGTGGCCGTGACCCCGACCGCGCCCTCGCCCCCGCGGGTGAGCACGACCAGCGCCGGGCCACTGGCTCGCCAGGCCTCGATGACCTGCATCGGATCGGCGCCGGGGGTGAGCCATTCCAGGTCCTCGTCACTGACCTTGACCACGTCCGCAGCCCGCACGATGCGCTCGATCCGCTCCCGTGCGGCCTCCCGCGAGCCCATCAGTGCGGGCCGGGCGTTCGGGTCGTACGAGATCACGGCGCGCCCGGCATTCTCCTCGACCAGCCGCAGCACGTCCTCGCCGCCGGGGGAGAGGGTGGCCGCGATCGAGCCGGTGTGAATGGCCCTGGTGCCAGAGCTGACAACGATGTCAGACAGGGCCCAGCGCAGTGCGAAGTCGTAGCTGGCGACCCCCTCGGCGTCCAGCCGCGCGGTAGCGGTGGACGTCGCGTCCGGCGTGATCGACCCCTCGGCCAGTTCCACACCGGAACCCCGCAGGTGATCGACGATCGAACGGCCCCGCGCATCGTCCCCGATCCGGGTCAGCAATCGGGTGCCGACCCCGAGCCGGGCCAGGCCGAGCGCCACGTTGGCGGGGCTGCCCCCGGGATGCTCCACCGGGGGTCGCCCCGGCGCATGAACGATGTCGACCAGAGCCTCACCGATGACCAGAACCTCGTCCAACGCCGCCTCCTCGCGATCACGGGGCCACCCTTGAGCCCCGCACCAGGCTAAGGCCACCGGCACCCGCAAAAACCCAGGAAAGATCGACCCGGGGTGTGTCGGGAGCACCCGGTTGCGCGTTTACGGGTCGAGGGCGCGACCATAGAGGCGTGACCGAGACGCCCAGCACCAGCACACCGGCCTCGTCCCCCCAGGAAGCGGCACCGGCGCAGGTCGTCGGGTCGGCGGCGGACCGCAGTGCGGAGCACCGCCGCGCGTCCATGAGTACCCGCCCGCGCGACATGATCATCTCGATGGCGGTCATCGTCGGCATCGTGCTCGTCCTGCTGCTGCTCGTGCCGCACCCCAACCAGATCCCCACCCGTGACATCAACGTCGCCTCGGCCGCCCTCGGCGCTCAGCCCTCGGTGGGTTTCGCCCCGGTGCAGCCGGACGTGCCGCAGGGCTGGACGCCGCGCGCCGCCGGCCTGGAGAGCGGCACCACCAACAACATCGCCACCTGGCAGCTGACCTACACCACGCCGAGCGGCACCTACGCCGGGGTGCAGCAGGCCCGGAACGTCACCAAGGCCTGGGAGTCCCGGCAGGTCACCGACGGCAAGGAGACCGGCACCGAGACCATCGGCGGGGTCGAGTGGGTCGTGCGCAGTCGCACCGACCGCGGCACCATCAGCCTGGTCCACCGTGGTGACGACGACATCACCACCATCGTCACCGGCACCGCCGCCGAGATCGAGATGGACCAGTTCGCCACGGCCGTAGCCGCTGCCCTGAAGTAACCCCCCTTTCGCTCACTTCCATCCCCTCCTTCCCCGGGGCCTTGTCCTCGCTCACGAACTCGAGTAGACAATGTCTACTCGACCGATCGTACGGAGGCTGCGCGTGGTGTTCAGGGTGCTCAAGGCGGTGCTGGCGCCGTTCGTGTGGCTCTTCGGGCGGCCCGTGGTGACGGGGCGGGAGTACCTGCCGCGGAAGGGCCCGGTGATCCTGGCCGGCAATCACCTCTCGTTCTCCGACTCACTGTTCCTCATCCTCGTGGCCCGGCGACGGGTGACCTTCCTGGCCAAGTCCGAGTACTTCACCCGGGGGCGGCTCCAGCGCTGGTTCTTCACCTGCGCCGGGCAGATCCCGGTCGACCGCGCGAACCCGGCGCGGGCGGCGTCCTCTCTCGATCAAGCCGTGAAAATTCTTGCCGACGGCGGTGTCTGGGGCATCTTCCCGGAGGGGACGCGCTCGCCGGACGGGCGTCTGCACCGCGGCCGGACCGGTGCGGTCCGGGTGGCGCTGGCGACCGGCGCACCGATCGTGCCGGTGGTTCTGCGCGGTACCGACCGGGTGAACCCGCCCGGCTCGCGGATCTGGCGGCCGGGCCGGGTGTGCATTGAATTCTGCCCTCCGATGGACCTTTCCGGGGCCAAGGGGCCGGATCGGGACGGGCGGACGGTGCGCCAGCTCACCGACGACCTGATGGGTGTCCTGGCGGCGCACAGCGGGCAGGAATACGTTGACGTGTACGCGACCGCGGTGAAGAAAGCCGTGGGTTGAGGGTGGCCGGGCTGGAGAACCGTCTGGTCGAGGTCGGCGTGCAACTGCTGGAGAGCACCGGGCCCGATCGCCTGGGTCTGCGCGAGATCGCCCGGCAGGCAGGGGTTTCGCACGGCGCCCCGCGGCGCTACTTCCCCACCCACCAGCTCCTGCTCGCCGCCGTCGCCAAGTCTGGTCTCACCGATCTCACGGCGCAGATGGAACGGGTCTTCACCGGCCCGCAGCCGGCCCGGGAACGTCTGCGCGTCGCGGCGCACGAGTACGTCGGCTTCGCGCAGGCCCGCCCGGAGATGTTCCGCCTGATCTTCCGCCACGACCTGCACCGGGGCAGTGGCTACTCGCTGCGCGTGGTCTGGCTGCCCCTGCTGGACGCGATGGCGGCCATGGTCGCGCAGGCCTCGCCGGCGGTGGACGATCCCCGCGAGCGCGGCCTGCTGATCTGGACCCACGTGCACGGCATCGCCACCTTCGCGGCCGGCCTCACGCTGGAACCGGCCGGGCTCGACACCCAGGTCGACTCCCTGGTCGAGAAGGCCGTGCAAGCGCAGCTGAGCTAGAGCCTGTCCTGGTCGGCCTCGGCCTCGGAGGGCAGCCGGGCGTCCAGCTTGGCCTGCGCCCCGGCCAGCCAGGTCTCGCAGCGCCGGGCCAGAGCCTCGCCCCGCTCCCAGAGAGCCAGCGACTCCTCCAGCGTCTCCGCCCCGCTCTCCAGTCGCCGGACCACCCCGACCAGTTCGTCGCGAGCCTGCTCGTAGGACAGCTCCGCCAGTTCGGCGTCGAGGGCGGCAGCTTCGGCCGCCGCCTTCTCCAGCGGGTCGTCCGTGGTCTTCTTCTGGCTGGGTGTCACGACTGCGACCCTAACGCCCTGGCTTCGGCCGCGAACTCGCCTTCGTGCACGCGGATGCGGAGGGGGTCGCCGGGGGAGATCTCGCCGGCCGAGCGCACCACCTGCCCGCCGGGCCCGCTGACCACGGCGTAGCCGCGTTCCATCGTGGCCAGGGGGGAGAGAGCCCGTACTCGCTGACGCAGGTGGCCAACGTCTTGGTGGGCGTGGGAGAGGCGGTTGGCCAGGGCCCGCGCGGCCCGCTCCCGCTGGTTCGTGACCAGGTCGGACCGGTCGGTGAGCAGTCGGTGCGGATCGGCGAGCACCGGCCGGGAGCGCAGCGAGGCGATCGTCGCGGCCTCGCGCTGCAGCCGTGACGTCACGGCCTGGCGGGCCCGGCGCCGGGTCTGGCGGATGCCGTTGAGCTCGGCCTCCATGTCGGGCACGATCCGCTTGCCCGCGTCGGTCGGGGTCGAGGCGGCGACGTCGGCCACCAGGTCGAGCAAGGGCTTGTCCACCTCGTGGCCGATCGCGCTGACGATCGGCGTGCGGCACGCCGAGACCACGCGGAGCAGGGCCTCGTTGCTGAAGGGGAGCAGATCCTCCACCGAGCCGCCGCCGCGCGCGACGACCACGACGTCCACCGTCGGATCCGCATCGAGCGAGCGCAGGGCGCCCACGACGTCCTCAACCGCTTTCGGGCCCTGCACCGCGACCGCGCGGATCTCGAACCGCACCGCCGGCCATCGGCGCCGCGCGTTCTCCACCACGTCGCGCTCGGCGGCCGAGGCCCGGCCGCAGATCAGGCCGACGACGTTCGGCAGGAACGGCAGGGGGCGCTTGCGGTCGGCCGAGAACAGCCCTTCGGCGGTGAGCAGGCGCCGCAGATGGTCCAGCTGGGCGAGGAGTTCCCCGACACCGACCGGGCGGATCTGCTCGGCGAACAGGCTGAGCGAGCCCCGGCGGGGGAAGAGCTGGGCGCGGGCGCGCATGACCACGCGGGACCCGTCCTGCAGCGGTGTGGGGAGCGCGTCGAGCACCCGGACATGCACGGACACGTTGAAGGAGAGGTCGACATCCGGGTCGCGCAGCGTGAGGTAGCAGGTGGTCTGGCCGGGTCTGCGCGTGAGCTGCACCACCTGGCCCTCCACCCAGACCGCGGGTGACCTGGACACATAGTCGGTGAGCTTGGACGACAACAGGCGCACCGGCCAGGGCTGTTCCGCGGTGGTCTCACCCGCCGTAGCCGGGATCTTCCGGGGCGTATTGCTCACCCGATCACGCTAGCCCACAGCGGACTCTCCCGATTCGCGACTTACCATGGAGGCGTGACTGCATCGAGCATCGCCTCCACGGCCCCCACGTCCGACGGCGCGCCCGCCGCCACCAAGCGGGTCCTGCTGGCCTCCCCGCGCGGTTACTGCGCCGGTGTGGACCGGGCCGTCGTGGCGGTCGAGAAGGCCCTGGAGGTCCACGGGGCGCCGGTGTACGTGCGCAAGGAGATCGTGCACAACCGGCACGTCGTCACCTCGCTCGAGAACAAGGGCGCGATCTTCGTCAACGAGACCGACGCGGTGCCCGAGGGCGCCCTCGTCATCTTCTCCGCCCACGGGGTGTCGCCGGCCGTCCGCGAGGCCGCCGACCGCCGCCAGCTGAAGACCATCGACGCGACCTGCCCACTGGTCACCAAGGTGCACAAGGAGGCCGTCCGGTTCGCCGACGGCGACTTCGACATCCTGCTGATCGGTCACACCGGGCACGAAGAGGTCGAGGGCACCGCGGGTGAGGCCCCCGAGCACATCCAGATCGTGAACAGCCCCGACGACGTGGACAACATCGAGGTCCGCGACCCGGACAAGGTGGTCTGGCTGTCCCAGACCACGCTCTCGGTCGACGAGACCATGGAGACCGTCCGCCGCCTGCGGCAGAAGTTTCCCAACCTGCAGAACCCGCCGAGCGACGACATCTGCTACGCCACGCAGAACCGTCAGGTCGCGGTGAAGAAGATCGCCCCCGAGGCCGACCTGGTCATCGTGGTCGGCTCGCGCAACTCCTCGAACTCGGTGCGCCTGGTCGAGGTCGCGCTGGAGTACGGCGCCCAGGCCTCCTACCGGGTCGACTTCGCCACCGAGATCGACGAGGCCTGGCTGGAGGGTGTCACCACCGTCGGCGTCACCTCGGGTGCCTCGGTGCCGGAGATCCTGGTGCAAGACGTGCTGGCCTGGCTGGCCGAGCGGGGTTACGGCCAGACCGAAGAGGTCGTCACCGCGCACGAAGACCTGATGTTCTCGCTGCCGCGCGAACTGCACCGCGACATCAAGGCGAAGGCCAAGGCCGCCCAGGACTGAGTTTTCGTCCGTCCAGAGCCGCGCTGTCCGACCGGACGGCGCGGCTCTTCTGTTTTGCCATGGCCGGCCCGAAAGACCCGTGTTCTGATGGGGGAGTCCGTTCGCCGTCGTTCGACGAAGAGGTTGATCACAGATGGCAGGCAACAGAGGCGTTGCGTACGTGGGCCCCGGCAAGGTCGAGGTCCAGGACATCGACTACCCGAAACTGGAACTGCAGGACGGCCCCGGGGTGCACCCCGACAACATCGGCCGGAAATGCCGTCACGGCGTCATTCTCAAGGTCGCCGTCACGAATATCTGCGGCAGTGATCAGCACATGGTCAGAGGCCGCACCACCGCCCCGCCCAACCTCGTGCTCGGGCACGAGATCCTCGGCGAGGTGGCGGAAGTCGGGCCCGACGTGGAGTTCCTCAAGGTCGGTGACCTGGTCTCCACGCCGTTCAACATCGCCTGCGGGCGCTGCCGTAACTGCAAGGAGGGCAAGACCGGGATCTGCCTCACGGTGAATCCGGCCCGCCCGGGCGCGGCCTACGGGTACGTCGACATGGGTGGCTGGGTCGGTGGGCAGGCCGAGTACGTGATGGTGCCCTACGCCGACTTCAACCTGCTGCGCTTCCCCGACAAGGACCAGGCGCTCGCCAAGCTCACCGACCTGACGATGCTGTCGGACATCTTCCCGACCGGCTATCACGGAGCGGTCTCCGCGGGCGTGAAACCCGGCTCCACGGTGTACATCGCGGGTGCCGGTCCGGTCGGCCTGGCGGCCGCCGCGGGCGCTCAGCTGCTGGGTGCGGCCGTCGTCATCGTGGGTGACCTGAACGAGGAACGCCTTGCCCAGGCCCGGAGCTTCGGCTGCGAGACGGTCGACGTGTCGAAGGGCGAGCCGAAAGACCAGATCCTGCAGATCCTGGGTGTTCCGGAGGTCGACTGCGGAGTGGACGCGGTCGGTTTCGAGGCCCGCGGGCACGGGGAGGGCGCTTCCGGGGAAGCTCCCGCCACGGTGCTGAACTCGCTGATGGAGATCACCGCCGCCGGAGGCGCTCTCGGCATTCCGGGGCTCTACGTCACCGGCGATCCGGGCGGTATCGACGAGGCGGCCAAGATCGGTTCGCTGTCGCTCTCGCTGGGCACGGGCTGGGCCAAGTCGCTGTCGTTCGTCACCGGTCAGTGCCCGGTGATGAAGTACAACTACGGGCTCATGCAGGCGATCCTCAACGACAAGGTGCAGATCGCGAAGGCGGTCAACGCCACGGTCATCTCCCTCGACGAGGCCCCGCAGGGATACGCCGATTTCGACCAGGGCGCCGCGAAGAAGTTCGTGATCGATCCGCACGGCATGGTTTCCGCCTGAGTGATCGGGGTGGTCGCCTCTCGTAGGCGACCACCCCGATAACCGTTGCTTTGAGGACGAGGGGGTGGCCCGCGTCCTCAAAGCCGGGTTCTCGTCGGGTCGGGTCGGTCAGGCCGGACGGGCCGCACCCGTCGGCTCCAGCACCACGATCGGGATCTCGCGGTCCGTGCGAGCCTGGTAGTCGTCGTAATCCGGCCAGGCGTCGGTCATCTCGGCCCACATGGCGGGCTTTTCGTCCGGGGTCGCCACCCGGGCCCGGACCGGCACGACCTGGTTCTCGACCTGGATCTGGGTATCAGGCTTCGCCTTCAGGTTGAGGAACCAGGCGGGCGGGGCGTCCGTGCCGCCGTTGGACGCCACGATCAGGTAGGCATCATCGAAACGGCGGTAGATCAGCGCGTGGGTGCGCGACTGGCCGGACTTGTTGCCCACGCTGTCGAGCAGCAGGATCGTGGTGCCGTAACGCCACTCGTGCCCGTCCGCGCCCCGGGTCTCGCGGTAGCGCTGGATGTGCGCGGCGCCGTGCAGGTCGAGAGCGGTGCCGTTGGGGATGTCCTTCAGTGCCTCGACCACCGCCCGGGCCGTACTGGCGCTGGAGGCCGGGTTCTGGCCGGTGATCAGCTTTCCGTCCACCACCACGGTGTCGCTCCAGGCCGGGCCGGTGGCCAGCTCGGCGCCCTGCTCGGCCAGGCGGCTCTCGAGGAACCACGGCGAACGGTCGCCCAGCCCGCCCTGGTTCTCCTCCTCGTCGGTGAAGGCGGTGATCCGGCGGCCCTTCAGCGCCGACGCATCGATGCTCAGCAGACCCGCCGCACCGTGGCACAGCGTGGCCACCACCTGGTTCTTCTTCACCGCCCGGCCCAGGAGGCGCCGCAGGTCGGCGTCGTCGATGAGGTCGGTCATCGGGGCGTGCCCACCCGGCAGGTACACGCCGTCGTAGTCGGGGCCCGAGACCCGGCCCAGGTCATGGGGGTGCTGAAGCTGGTCACCGAGCTCGTCGAGATAGGCCCGGAAGACCGGGGTGTTCTCGTCGTCGTCCGGCAGGCTCACCGGATCGGCCGTCGGGGTGCGGCCTCCCGGGGTGGCGATGTCGACCGCAACGCCGGCCTCGGTCAGTACCTGGTGCGAGCGCACGACCTCCTCGGCCCAGTAGCCGGTCGGGTGGGAGGTGCCGTCGGCCAGCGTGAGGCTGTTGGCCGCGCTGAGCACCATGAGAATCTTGGCCACGTTTTCTACGTCCTTCGGTCGGTCAGCTATCCATCGGCGTCCGGATGTATTCGTACCCGTTGCACCCCGGATGCCGCACGACGAGCCGACCCGTCGCCGTCACGTTCTGATGATCGTGCCCTTCGGCCCGGACGCAGCGAGGTGGCCGGCCACCTCCGCGTCGAGATGCCGAGCAGATGACGAGCAGATTCAGTTGGAACTCTTCACGATCGATCGGTTCTGCAGGCACCAGAAGGCCGCGAAATCGTGGATGACCTGCCGGAAGTCATCGGGTCGGATGTGCTTGACCATGAAGCCGTTGGCGCCCGACTCGTAACACTGGCGGATGTCGCGCTCCGCTTCCGACGAGGTGAAGGCGACGACCGGTATGTGACGGACACTCGGGTCGCCCTTGACCGCGCGAAGGACTTCGTGGCCATCGATCCGGGGCATTTTCAGGTCCAGCAGGATGACGTTGGGGTCCAGGGTGTCGCGGGTCTTGAAGGCGCCTCGGCGATAGACGTAGTCCAGGGCTTCGACCCCGTCCCGGGCCACTTCCACGGTGATGCCGGCCGGAAGGTTCGCGGTCAGGCAGGAAATGGTCAGTTCGCGATCGTCGGGATCGTCGTCCACCACGAGGACGTGTTGGGGCGCCGGGGTCATGACGTGACCGGCAAGGCCCGCAGGGGAAGGACGAAACCTATCTCGGACCCCTGATCGGGCCGGCTGCGTGCAAACACGGATCCCCCATGTCGCTCGATGATTCGGCGGACAGAAGCCAGGCCTATCCCAGTTCCAGGGAATTCGGCAGAAGTGTGCAATCTCTGAAAGACACCGAAGAGCTTACCAGCATAGGCCATATCGAAACCGACTCCATTGTCGGAGACGGTGTAGATCAATCCCTCCGGCGTCTTTTTGCCGGAAATGCGGATCTCGGCGCGCGGGCATGGCGCCGTATATTTCAGAGCATTGTCCAGCAGATTGAAGAGAACCTGCCGAAGGAGCACCGGATCCCCGTAGGCCATCGGAAGGTCATCGATGGTCCAGGTCACCTCACGGTCGGTTGCCTGCTCCTGGAGGAACTCCGTGAGGGTTCGGGCCACAGCACTCAGATCGACCGGGGCGTAGCCGACCTCTTCGTGACCGAGCCGGGCGAACATCAAAAGGTCATCGATGAGCCGGGCACCCCAGTCGGCGGTCCTGATCGTGGTCCGCAGCTCCTGAAGAAGCAGGTTGCCCGGTCGATCGGGTTCTTCCTCGATCGACTGGAGCATGGTGGCGAGCCGTCGGGAAATGTGACGTATCGGGGCCCGGAGGTCGTGAGCGACCGAATAGGAGAAGCTCTCCAGTTCGGTGTTGGCCGCGGTGAGTCGCTTGCTCAGGCTGGTCTGTGCCGCGAGCGTCTCCCGCAGGAGGAGGGAGATCACCGCATTTCGTACATGTGTGGCAGCGGTGACGTGACTCGGTCCCCAGGCGAGTTCCGGATCGCCGATCGGCTCGGTCCACGGTTCGAAAGAGACACGCGGGTGGATTCGCCCGTCCGCACCGATCGTTTCCTTGACCGTCCGGTCACCGGCCCAGGTGATGCTTCTTTCGCTGGCCTGCCGGAACCACAGCAAATAGTGTGGTTTGCTGTCCGAGATCGGTAGTGCAATGACATCCAGATCCGGCAGGTACCGGTAAGCCGGGCCGCGTTCGATCATTGATCCCTGGGGTACCGCCGCGGAAGTGTCCCAGATTCCGGCGACCAGTTCGCCCAGTGCCTGCGCATCGGGGGTCCGGCCGGTAGCGGTGATTTCCCGCTCGGTGATGATGGCAGCTCCGTCGGCAGCCGCGACGTCCAGCCAGGTCGCGGCATTCGTCAGGAAGCACTTCTCCAGCGACTGATCTCGTGAGAGCGCAGTGGTCAGAGTGCTGGTGGCGCGTTGGACCCGGGCCAGAGGCCCTTCGCGCTGGGCCCATTCCAGCGAACCGAACTGCTGAGCGGTGATCTGGCAGATGAAGTCGCACATCGCCCGGATCTCGAGGCTGACGGCCCGGACCCGCGCATGGTGACAGGAGACCATGCCCCAGAGTTGCCCGCCATTGATCAGCGAGATGGACATGGTCGCCACCGCACCCATGTTGCGCACGAACTGCCGGTGGCTGGGGGAGATACTGCGAAGTGCCGCGGTGCTCAGATCCAGCGGTTGGCCGTCGATCGGGCTCAGGAGCGGGGTGATGCCGACGGGGACATAGTTCGCGTCGGGCATCTGACGTATCCGGTTCTCCAGGTACAGAAGACGGGCCTGCGCCGGAATGTCTGAGGCCGGGAATCTCAGCCCGATGTAGGACGGTAGGTGCCCGTCATTGGACTCGGCAATGACCTGAGGGTCACCGTTGCGATGGAAGCGGTACAGCAGCACCCGGCTGAACCCGGTTAATTCTTTGATCTCCCTGACCAAGGTGGCGCCCAGATCGTCCACCTGGCCGACCTCGACGAATTTCTCCAGCAGGGGTGAGAGCGAGAGGAAGGAAGGGTCTCGGACGTCTAATCGGACGGGCTCATCGGTGTCCAGCAGGGATTCGAATTCCAGGATCATGCCCTGTGGCGTCGGGTGCGCGGTGACGCTCAGTTCGCGGTCGCTGAGGCGCAGTCGCCCGTTGAAGAGGTGATTCGGCTGGAACGGCCAGGCGCGGATCTCTTGCGTCAGCGTGCCCGTCTCGGGCAGGTCGGCCAGACCGCGAGACTCCCCGGGCCGCAGGTCGAGCCCGGTAACCGAGTAAAAGTTGTCGCTGGCCTGCAAGAGGTGGAAGCTCGCCATGTCAACGACTGCCAGTGCCCCGTGCGGCTGGATGGTGCCCGGTATGCGAATCGGCTCGTCCTCGCACGGGACAGCCGTAGCCGCGGTCTGGCTCATGCGATCGCCGATCGGGTGAGCCAGGTGTGCAGGACGTCGAATGTCTTCAGTGCTCCGCGCGCGATCTCCGGGTCGGTCGAGGGCCACGGGGTCTGGTGGAGGGCCGTCACCAAGCCGTTCCAGGCGGCGTTGGCCCGGGGGTCGTCAGAGAAGTAGGCCAGCCCTTCGGGCGGCGCCCAAGGGGCACTGCTGACGGCGCGGCCGATGACGCGGGCTCCTTGCCGTGAGCCCAGAATCACGTAGAGCGAGCCAAGGGCCAGGCCTGGTGAGCGCACCAGTTCCGAGGCGGCCGAACAGGCAGGAATCGCGGCGATCTCGTGCTGTTGGACGTTCAGCCTCGTCAGATCGGATGTCAGGTCGGGGAGGCGGCTTGTACCGGTGAGGTACCGGCGGGCCTGAGGACTGGCTGCCACGGCCGGTTCCCAGACCTGGAAGAACCCCAGCAGGCCGGCCAGGAAATCGATGAACCGCTGCTGCGACAGAGGTTTGCTCAGGAGGGAAAGGTCGTGATCCAGGCGTTGGTGGGCAATTCTGGTCATCTGGCGAATACTCATGAGTGCCGACTCGGGCCCGGGAGATTCGGCGTGCCGTGTCGGCAAGCGATAGTTACGTGTGGTCATCGGAACTCCCCCGGCAACGTGTACGGGAATGCGTGGGCCGCTGATCTCGGCATACCAAGATCAGAAGGGGTCTGCCGGAGGAACTGTAGAACCTGGGAGATTCGGATCCCGGCAGATTGCCGATGTGTCAGGGCGGAGGTTTCAGCCCGTGTTCGTCGGGTGACCGGATTTCACGAAAGTCATGAATACTGCGTTTGTCTGGTTGTGAACATATGACCTGGCCGGGTTGGCCCTGGTTCACCCGTTCCATCATCGAAGACGAGGCGAGCGGTGTGGCGGAGGGCCACCCCGTGGTGAGGTGAGGCGCTCCCCGTCACCAGGGCGACGAAGATCGATCTGGCCGGTCGAGAGGGCCGGTGATCAGCTCGTCGGCGGTGAGCGGGCGAGGGCTGGACTCCAGGGGCGCGATGGCCGGGATGTCGTGGTCGACGAGGTCGAGATCCTGCATCTTGCGGGCGGTGACGAGAACGCGGCGTTCGAGGGTGCCGACCAGGGCGTTGTAGTCCTCGACCACGCGGTGCAGGTCGCGGCCCAGCTTGCTGGCGTGCTCGCCGAGGCCGGCCAGGCGGCGGTAGAGCTCGGAGCCGATCTCCAGCAGTTGCCGGGCGTTGCCGCTCACGGCCTCGGACTGCCAGGTCAGGGCGACCGTGCGGAGCAGGGCCAGCAGGGTGGTGGGGGTGGCCAGCACGACGCGGCGGGCCATCGCGTGCTCCAGCAGGCTCGGGTCGGCGGTGCAGGCGGCGGCCAGGAACGCCTCGCCCGGCACGAAACACACCACCAGCTGGGGGGTCGGCTGGAACGCCAGCCAGTACTCCTTCGCCGCGAGCGCGTCGACGTGGGCCCGCAGGGCCTTCGCGTGGGCCCCGGCCGCGGCGCTCAGGGCGGCCTCGCCCTTCTCGCTGGCCTCGAGGAAGGCCGCGAGCGGGGCCTTGGCGTCGACCACGACGTACTTGCCGCCGGGCAGATTCACCAGAAGGTCGGGGCGCACGCCGTTGCCGTCGGGGGTGGTGCCCGTGGCCTGGGTGAGGAAGTCGACGCGGGGCAGCATGCCGGCGTGCTCCACCACCCGGCGGAGCTGTACCTCGCCCCAGGCACCGCGGGAGGTGGGCGAGCGCAGCGCGCCGGCCAGGGCGGCGGTCTGGGCCCGCAGCGACTCACCCGACGCCTGGACGGCGGTCAGGTGCTCGTCGAGCCGGGAGTACTGCTCCACCCGGTCGCGCTCGAGCGTCTGCACCTGTTTCTCCACCCGCTGCAGCGTCGCGGACAGCGGTGACAAGGTGGCGACCAGTTCGTGATCCTGACCGGCCGTGGCCTCCAGGTCGGTGACGCGCTCGCGCAGCAGGTCGCGCTCGGCCTCGAGCGAGGCCTGCCGGGCCCGCAGCAGGGTGGTGAAGGCAGCGCGAGCACCGAACGCCGCCAGCGCCAGCCCCAGGAGCAGGCCGAGCAGGAACCCCACCGCGGTTGTCATGACGGCCACGATGCCAGGCGCCACCGACAGTGATGGCGGCGATACCGATTCCGGACCCGATCGAAGCCCCCGGCCCCGAAGTCCATGATCGTGTGCGTTCGTTGCGGTGATCGCGCACGGAATGCCCACGATCACTGTCCACCAAGCGCCACGAAGCGCCACGAAGCGCCACGGACCGCCACGGACCGCTCAGCCCGTCGCGGAGAACGCCGGTGAGTATCGCCGCGAGGCAGTCCTGGGCGTCCACCGCGTGCGGTGACCGGACCGCGGCCGGTGCTCGTGGGCGTCCGCAATTCGGGCCTCGCGACCTGTGGCCAGTAACCTGGGCGCGTGGCACTCACCATCGGCATCGTCGGTCTCCCGAACGTCGGCAAGTCGACGCTCTTCAACGCTCTCACCAAGGCAGAGGTGCTGGCGGCGAACTATCCGTTCGCCACCATCGAGCCCAACGTGGGTGTGGTCCCGCTGCCCGACGAGCGGCTCGGCAAGCTGGCCGGGGTGTTCGGCAGCGAGAAGCTGGTGCCGGCCACGGTGTCGTTCGTCGACATCGCGGGCATCGTGAAGGGTGCCAGCGAGGGCGAGGGCCTGGGCAACAAGTTCCTCGCCAACATCCGTGAGGCCGACGCGATCTGCCAGGTGGTGCGCGCCTTCGTCGACGACGACGTGATCCACGTCGCCGGCCGGGTCGACCCCGCCGACGACATCGAGGTCATCCACACCGAGCTCATGCTGGCTGACCTCCAGACCCTGGAGAAGGCCATTCCCCGCCTCGAGAAAGAGGTCAAGGGGAAGAAGGCCGACAAGGCCGTGCTCGACGCCGCCCTCGCCGCGCAGAAGCTGCTCGAAGAGGGCGTCACGCTGGCCAAGGGCGCTGCGAAGGCCGGTATCGAGATGGAGCACCTGCGCGAGCTGTCCCTGATGACCAGCAAGCCCTTCATCTTCGTCTTCAACGTCGACGAGGACGGCCTGTCCGACGAGAAGCTGCACACCAAGATGCGCGAGCTGGTAGCCCCGGCCGACGCCATCTTCCTGAACGCCAAGCTGGAGTCCGAGCTCGTCGAACTGGAGCCCGAAGAGGCCGCCGAACTGCTCGCGAGCGTCGGCCAGGAAGAGTCCGGCATGGACCAGCTGGCCAAGGTCGGCTTCCACACCCTCGGCCTGCAGACCTACCTCACCGCCGGCCCGAAGGAGTCCCGCGCCTGGACCATTCACCAGGGCTGGACCGCTCCGCAGGCCGCGGGCGTCATCCACACCGACTTCCAGCGCGGCTTCATCAAGGCCGAGATCGTCGGCTTCGACGACCTGATGGAGGCCGGCTCGATGGCCGAGGCCAAGTCCAAGGGCCGGGTGCGCATGGAGGGCAAGGAATACGTCATGCAGGACGGCGACGTGGTCGAGTTCCGTCACGGAGCAACAACTGCGGCGAAGAAATAGAAGCGCCTCTGGCTTGAGACGATGCGGTTGGGGCCACGGGATTTGAATCTGCGGCCTCTTAGTCCCGAACAGCGTTAGTGATCGTCTGGCAGCTGAGCGTCTTTACGTTTGTGCAGGTCGGGCTATCGGATGCCGTTGGTCTGCGTTGCTCCGCCCCCGACCAGCTACCAAGATCATCTCCCCGGATTTTCCCAAGGGGAGAGGAGCGGCTGAAACAGTGGGCCGCGACTGTTTCAGCCGATTTTGCACCCGCCCTGCACCGAGCGGTGCGATGACCTCCGCTGTGTGCGTGATCGCAGGTCCGCCGGCCGGGTTGCTGTGCGACAGTCGATGATGTTAGCGAGATGGAGCAGATTCGCGCCCGGGTCGAGGTGCTGGAGTCGGAGATCGGTCGGCTTCGTGGCGAGAGTGCTGGCACGCGCGTCCTGGCGGCCGAGGCCGACCGCGAGGTGAGCTCGGCCAGCGAAGCTCTGCGAGCTCACGTCGGTGGCCTGAACGCTCTTCGCCAGACTCAGGTAGAGCAGAGTGGCACGCTTCGGGAGATCGCGAACGCAGTCGGGGCGCTGGCCGTAGGGCAACATGGTCTGACCGAACGCGTCGACAAGGTTGAGGGTCGCCTCGGGACGCTTGAGGGCAAGGTAGACGCGTTGGTCAGCGGTCAGCAGGCGCAGAACGAGATGTTGGCCGGCCTTACGACGGCGATCCAGAGACTCTCCGAACGCGGCTGAGCTACGTCCCGGCCTAAAGGGGACACCTTCACTAGGGTGTTCCCCCTTTTTGCTCGCGTATCCATGCAGTTCAGACGGATTTGGGGACAGTGGGGACAGGGGGGACACCCTGGGCTGGGCCTCTCTCTGGGCTGAACCAACCGCAACGAGTAAAGATCGGATTATCCCTACCCGTGAGGCGCCAACTTGGGGAAAGGGTCGACGAGCCGAACGTTCGTCAGTCAATGGCGACGGAAAAGCTGAGTTAAACTTCGGAGTGTCCTTGCGGGAAATATCCTCTGCCGATCGCAACGGTGCCTAGAATCACCGCTATGTTCACGACTAAAGTTCTGACATTCCTTCTCCTGCTACCCATGGCGGGGGGCGTACTTTCGCTCTTGCGAAGTATCTACGACTGGTTAACCTTCCTCGTTCAAAAGCCGGTCGATGAATTTGTCCTGCGGCAGGGCTCAAAGGTCTATGTAAACTGGGTCTCCCTCCCGTTGGGCACCTCGTTAAGTGCCGGTTTGATCGGTCTGGCCCTATCCCAATTCGAGAGGGCCTTCACTGGTGGGCCTCGAGGTTTTAATTCTGCAGTGCCATTCGGTGTCTTCATAGCGGGAATAGCGGTGGCAGTTGCGATGCCGATCTATGTGGACAACAAGAGTCGGCAAGGATTAGATCTGCTGGCTTCGCGCATCTACGAAGTGGTTCATGGATCGGACTTTGCTGGCAGTCCGAGCGTGATTCGCGACGAAATTAAGCAGAATCTCTTTGATACGCGTCGCCGATATGAGCGACGGTTTCGGCGATGGAAATGGCGAGCGATATTGGCTTCGGTGCTCTTTGGGATCTTGCTACTTTCATGTATTTTTTGGCGGGTCGGTTGGGAACTTTTTGCGCGGCATTCATCGCCGTTCGCCATTTTAATTGTTGCCCAACTAGTCTCGTGGGTTTTAGCCAAGAAGTTGCGCAGTAACGTAAGCGTCGCGTATAACGAATACTTGAACGCATTAACGAAGTGGGAATCATCTGCGGGAAAAAGAGAACGTAAAGGCCCTGCGAGTCGACAGAATCTTTCGGTGGTCACGATGGCTGCTGCCATCGTCTGCGGGATGGCCATCGAATCGTTCCGCTCTCGGCTCTCTGGGGGTTAACTAAGATCCCCTTCGCCGTGCGCGACTCGATTGAGGTGAACCCGGCAGGCTGTGAGGCTTCCCGTGGCGCCGCGCCTGCTTTCCTTGGGTAGTCGAGAGGGTGCAGGCGATCTAAAGACGCATCGCGCGGAGGTCTTCTGGGTCGGCCCGAGCGAACAGGTCTGTGATCCCGATGCCAAGAGCGGAGCAGAGTCGCGGAATGTCGCTCGCCGTGATGGTGCGCTTGCCGTTCTCAATGTTGCTTACGGTGTCACCGGAGAGACCGAGGCGTTCCCCAAGCTGGGCCTGGGTGAGCTGGGCGCCGGCGCGCTCGCGTCGTACGTTCGCCGCGATCACATCTCCCAGTTCTGGCACATCTCGAACCGTACGGAGAGGTTCGCGGCTGTGCGTACCGCTGATCGGATGGCGCTAACGTCGGCGCTCTGCCAACGCACAGCGTGCGCAGAGCGGCTACAACGCCAAGGGGCCACGGCTTACCGGGTACACCTCGGAAATGGCGGTGATCGAGGCTGAGGCCGCATCGGTCCGGGAAGTCTTCAGCAGGTTCGCGGCAGGCGACTCGCTTTACGCCCTGGCGAAATGGCTCACTGTCTCGGAGGTGCCGACCCGAACGGGTAGCGCGTGGAATCAGTCCTCTGTGCGGGGGATCCTCACCAATCCGCGCTACGTCGGTCGAGTGGTTTACCAGGGCAAGATCGTTCCGGTAGAGAGCCGATGGACACCCCTGGTCGAGGCCGAGGTGTTCGATCATGTGCAGGAACGGATCAACGATCCGAGGCGGCGCAAGCAGCAGGGAACGGACCGAAAGCATCTCGGGTCTGGCCTGTACCTCTGCGCGGTATGCGGAAGAGTCCTGCAAGGCTGGAGCGGAGCACGGTATGCCTGCCGATTCGCGGTTGGAAACGGCGGAGGGCACGCGAACCGGACGCGAGAGCCGGTAGATGCTTACGTCATTGCCGTGCTTCGGGCACGTCTCGGACGATCCGATCTCACTGACCTTCTGCCGGCGGTTGAAGACGAGGCAGCACAGCGCGCAGCATCCAAGATCCGGCTACTCCGGGCGCGACTGGCGACCGTCGAGGGCGACTACGACTCTGGACTGATCGATGGTCGGCGGTTCAGAGTCGCTTCGGAGAAGATCATGTCTGAGTTGAGTACGGCTGAGCAAGAATCTTCGCAGGCAGGGGCGAAACACGTGCTGCATCTGGTGCGTGCTCCGGATCCAGTGGCCGCATTCGACGCGGCAACGCTCATGCTGAAGCGCGGCATTCTGGACGCGCTGTGTGTGGTGAGGTTGAAAGCCGGGAAACGCGGGTCGCGAATGTTCAGGCCCGGTTCGGTGGATATCCAGTGGAAAGAATAGGCAATGGCCCGGCCAATTGGCCGGGCCATTTTCGTTCATTGACTCAATCGTCTATGTCGATCGTCCTGCGCCACTTCTCCCAACCTTCGGGGCGAAATGAGGCGTAGATAGAGCATTCGTCCATGCCCTGTTTAATCGCCTCTGCATGAAGAGCGCTCTCAACTGCGATGGTGATCGCCTCGGCCTAGTCCCGGGTGCACGCGGAGAGGCGAATCCCGATCTGCTTCCCGGTTCGCCGGCGCTGAGGTGAGGAATCGTCAGAGGTGGTCATGCTTGCAGTGTCGAATAGGGTGCGCGTCCTGCTGAATCCAACTGGTCAGTAGTGGGTGAACGTATGAGTTTGATCACCGGCGTCGGAGTGCAGTTAGAGATGCCCTACGTCAGGCGTGTCATCCCACATTAAAAGCCAATTTAATTAAATCTAACCGGTGCCGCGCGGTCCTCCTGGGTTAATCAATTGGCGGTTGTGTCAGTTGGTAAAAAGGCGCACAACGCAGCTCTAAGTCTCCTCCGCTGGCAGGCCGTCAAGCCAAAGTGTGACAAATGTTTCAGCTTCATCCGGCGTCGCAAAAATTGTCTCTCGATCGAGCATGAGTCCTAGCCTTTTCGCAAAGGAAATGTTTTTGTCTTTGTGCTCGATGGTTTCGAGGCAATTCTGCGGGGAGTAAAATCTTCGAAGGATGGCTATATTGGCATATAGCTCGTTCTTCGTCGTATTTACGTCCTTGTCTGGTGAATATGCCAATATAAGACAGGTTGGACAGACCGATTGCTTGTTGGCGAATTTATAAATTGCCCGGGCGTACCGCTCTGTAATGATGGATGGTGCTGGAGTTTGCTTCATGGTGCATCTATCGGCCTTGCGGGTTGTGTGCTTGATGCCTGATGTGCAGGTGGCAGTTCGGGAAAGGTTTGATTGTTGCCGTCGGAACGTGATCGAGTTCCGGTTCCAAGTTTAACAATCCGAAAATTGGGGTGTAGCGCCGACGGCCGGGTGGCGCTACAGCCCCAATCGATCACTCAGGTGGTAGTGGGCGAAGAAATGCTTGAGGGGTATGCCGAATACAGCCCCATACCCCACCACTGTGCAAGTGAATAGTTGCACGGGTAAACAATGAACTGACGTCCATTGCGACGGTCGTTGGCGTCAATGCATTTTCCAGAATCTGGATTCCTGTAGCCAGGGCTCCGGCCAGTAGAATCAGCCCGGAACGGAACCCACCTTTGAGCAGATGTTCCATTGCAATCCCAAATATACAGCCCCTTGCCGGTGGCCATATTATTTCCATCTAGACAGCGGTTGGAATTTGGGTTGCGTAGGGATTTGTTTGTTGTCGAGTAGACCCAGGTCTGCGCTCCGGTTCCATTGCAGTCGTATGCTTGGACGGCTGTGCCGTTTGACTTTCCGGCATTGCGCACATCCATGCAACGCCAAAAAGCCTCTGCCGATGCAGTGCCGGAAAGCGCTAATGGCGATAAAACTATCGCGACCGAGGCGGCAATAAGCAGTGTTAGGCGCCGGTGGATCAAGGTTCCCCCATGTGGATGCTTCGCGAATCAGTCAGCCCGCCCTGTAGCGGCCAAGAGTATTTTCTACAAGGTTTGAGACTGCATCTCGCGATTGCAGTCCATGGTTGGGTGATTTCTCGGGATCAAAATTTCACCTGGGTGACTTTTAGGAAAGGCATTGACAAAAGCGGCTAAGTCGACTTTAGCCAAGCTGAGTAGAAAACGTTCGGGTCTGACTAGATAGGGTCAGGATCGTCAAGGTTCGACGGTCTCACACCGGAAGTTGGACAGCCGCTGGCCCCGTTGCTTGTCCTCTTGCGGAACGTGAGCCCTCAAGTTGTGCGGTCGTCGGGTGCGGGTCCTCGGGCTGTGAGAGGCCGACTCCAAGTTCGTTGATCGGCGTCGGAACGTGGTCGAGTTCCGGTTCAACGTCTGACCGGATTCCGGTGCTTCATCTGGTGCCTGGTCCGCTACTTGCGGCCGGGCACCAGAGCGTTGAGGTCGAGTTCCATCCCGAACGGTGTGGAGGTGCGCAGCTTGTCGCGGTGAATTCCGGTCGGGGCGTATGCGCGGGTGGGGGCGTCCAGCTCGTAGCTGTGGACGACCGGGGCCCCGCTTTCCTCCTCGATCCGCCAGTAGTGGGCGATCCCGGCCTCTGCGTACTTGCGCAGCTTGACCGTTCGATCGCGGTGTGCCGACTCGGGCGAGACGACCTCGACAACGAGAACTACCGCTTCGGGTGCATACCAGGTGCGATTCGGATCGTAGGGAGCCGTCGTGACCAGAAGGTCCGGCTCCGGACGATTGCGTTCGTCTAGTCGGATCGTCATCTCGCGCTCTACCTCGAGACCGGCCGGCGCCTGTTCCGACAGGAAGACCGCCAGCGAAGTGACCAGACGGCCGTGCCAGGAGCGCTGCGGAGACATCATGAAGACGAGCGCTCCATCGATCAGTTCGGTGTGGCGCGGGGCTTCCGCAAGGCGGTCGAGGTCTTCGGCGAACCACCCCTCGGGGCGGGGTGGGCGCATCCACTCCGGCAGCGAGGTCATGCTGGTAAAAATAGCATCCGGGCTACTTGGCGTAGCGTCGCAGCTACGCTCCTCTGCGGCTGGTACGCGCTGTTCCTGCAGGTCAAGGTTCTTTCGGCGGGCTCTGCGGAGCACGGGCAGTATCAGGCGGACACGCACGAGGTTGTTGATCAGTGACGTAACCTGGCTGAGTTTAGGTTCAACGTATAGTAGTCAATCGTTGCTTTCTGTACCAAAAGCCCGGTTTTTCCTTGCTTTCAGTTGGTAACACTGCGGTATGGTCTTGGTATGGCGAAGACGAAGAAGGTCACCATCACGCTGCCGGTAGAGCTGCTGGAGAGTCTGAAGTCGCACACCGACAACGTCTCTGGCTATCTGACCGAGCTGGCTGAACGTGCCGAGCGGCGCCGGCTGCTGCGTGAGGAGCTGGATCGCTATCAGGGGGAATTTGGGGCCTTCACCGAGGCAGAGCTGGCCGAGGCTCAGTCACTGCTTCGCGGGAGTGAGGGGTCGGCGAGCGCGGCGTGAGTGTCGAGTCGCTGGTGCTCGACTCTCAAGGCTTCTCATTGTGGATCAAGCGGGATCGCAAGGTGATGCTGCTCCTGGAGCAGGCTGAGCGCGACGGGGTTGATGTCGCCATGTCCGCCGCCACGATCATCGAGGTCTCGCACGACGGTCTGGATCAGGCCCGGCTGAACTGGCTTCTGTCTCAGGTCAGGGTGGAGTCGGTGACCAAGGAAAGCGCACGTCGCAGCGCTGCCTTGTTGAAGGACGCGGGACTGCATGGGCACAAGTACGCGATCGACGCCATGGTCGCCGAGGTGGCTCTACGACTTCCGGGGCCGACCGTGGTTCTCACCTCCGACGTGGATGACATGGTCAAGCTGTGCGGGCGTCGGGTGCGGGCCATCGGGTTGTGAGAGGTTGCCCTGAGATCGTTGATCCGTGCCGGAATGCGGTCGAGTTCCGGTTCAACGTCTGAGGGAAGGCCCGGGTTGGATCACGCGCCTGGTGTCGGAACCGATCGAGCTCGCGACCAACGCGGCCCCTCGTGCTGGAGGTCATCGGTTGCGGCCTGACGTGGTAGATCATTCGTCATGATCGAAAAGGTTTCGTTCCCGAGTTCGGTCGGGCCCATGCTGGCTGGTGTGCTCGAGGTGCCGGACGGCCCCGTGCGGGGGTGGGGAGTCTTCGCCCACGGGTTCACGCTCGGCAAGGACTCGCCGGCGGCCGCGCGCATCTGCCGGCGCCTGGCCCGCGAGGGCATCGGGATGCTGCGCTACGACAACCTGGGTCTGGGCGACTCGCAGGGTGACTGGGGCGACGGGTCCTTCACGGTCAAGATCGCCGATACCGGCAAGGCCGCCGAGTTCATGGCCGCGCGGGGCGCGCCCGTCGAGCTCCTGGTGGGTCACTCCTGGGGTGGTGCCACGGTGATCGCCGCGGCCCGGGAGATCGACGGAGTGCAAGCGGTGGCTACGGTGGGAGCTCCGGTCGACCCGAGTCGCGTGGAACGTCACTACGACGCCGTGGTCGAGAAGGTACTGGCCGAGGGCTCGGCCGAGTGGCTCATCGGGGGTAAGGCCCTGACGCTCAAACGGTCGTTCGTCGAAGACGTCCGGGCGTCCGAACTGCGGGACCGGATTCGCGAGCTGCGCCTGCCCCTCCTGGTGATGCACTCGCCCACCGACAACACCGTCGGCATCGAGAATGCCAGTGAGATCTTCCAGATTGCCCGTCATCCCCGCAGCTTCATCTCCCTGGAGGGGTCGAACCACTTCCTCACCGGCGCCGGTCAGGCCGATCGGGCGGCCCGGATCATCAGTGCCTGGGCGGATCCCTACCTGAGCGCGGTGTCGTCGGGAGCGGACCGTGCCCTCATTTAATGGTTCGACCTTCTCCTGGTCAGGCCCGACCCTGGTGGGGTGAAGCCACCATTGCCGCGTGGGCCCGCTCTCACCGGGCGGCCCACGCTCCTGTCCGTCCAAGTCGACCGCGGGGAACGCGTTCACCGCCCAGTGTCCGGGGCCGCCGTATGAAGGTCTGGGTGAGTGGGGCGCGGGGGAAGCTGGGCCGCGAGGTGTGCCGGCAGCTCGAGATCGAGGGGCATCAGTACGTGCCCGCCGATCTGGTACCGGATACGGATGGACGTTCGGTCGACCTGCTGGATGCCGGAGCGGTCGCGCAGTCCCTGCGGGGGTGCGACGCGGTGATTCATTGCGCAGCCATTCCGAGTCCGGAGAACATCGAGCCGGTCGAGCTGGTGCGGATCAACACCCTCACCACGTTCAACGCCCTGGAAGAGGCCTGGCGTGCGGGAATCCGCACCACGGTGCTGGCGTCGAGCGGATCGATCTACGGGCCGGCCTGGTCGCCGGAGCCCCTCGTGCAGCCCTATCTGCCGGTGGACGAGGAAAGTCCGCTGCAGTACGTGGATCCCTACGCGCTGACCAAGGACTTCCTGGAGCGCACGGGCCAGATGTACGCCCGGCGGGGGATGACGGTCACGGCACTTCGTTTTCACTGGATTCTCTCGGTGCCGGAGGTGCGGAGCCTCGCTGTTCCGATCCCGGAGGCCGATCAGGTCGACAACCTCTTCGGCTACATCGCTCTGGAGGACGCCGCGCGGGCCTGCCTGCTGTCGCTGAACCCGCGGCCCGGGACCGGGCCCTACGAAGTGCTGGTCATCGCGGCCGACGACACGACGAGTGCGACCCCGACCCGGGAGTTGCTGGCCCGGCATAGCCCCCAGTCAGTAGTTCGACGCGATCTGCCGCTTCATACGGGGGCTTTCGATATCAGCCGGGCGAAGGAGGTGATCGGGTGGGAGCCCCGGGCCACGTGGCGCCGGAGCTGATGGGACCGGAGTGAGGCCATGATCGGGACAGCCGTGCTTTTCGGCCCGGTTCTGGTCGTTCGGGTGAACCTGTCCGGAAAGATCAAGCTTCGACGGCACAGGGCAATCCAGTGTCCGCCGGGGGCGCCTCGGTGCCGCTCGCCGAGGAGACCTCATGCTGTCCTCGGTCCTGATCGCCCGCTCCATCACGGTGCCCATCGCGCGGATGGTCCAGGCGCTGCGCCGGGTCGCCGACAAGGATCTGAACGCCGAGGTCGAGACGGGATTCCGTGACGAGGTCGGCCAGATGGCCGATGCCCTGACCCTGGCTCTGCGGCAGATCTGTGACGCCATCCGGGCTCTGGCCGAGGCCTCCGGAGTCTTCGGAACCACCTCGGAGAATCTGCAATCGGTCTCCGCGCAGCTGGACGTGAATGCCGACACCACCGCGAGCCGCGCCGACCTGGTCTCGAACTCGGCGGGCGGGGTCTCCCAGGGGGTGGGAGCGATGTCCGCCGCCACGGAGGAGATGAGTGCCTCGATCCGGGAGATCGCGCAGAACGCCTCGAACGCGGCCGGGGTGGCCCAGACCGCGGTGACCACGGCGAGCAGCACCGCGCAGACCGTGCACCGGCTGGGCGAGGCCAGCGCCGAGGTCACGACGGTGATCAATGAGATCAACGCCATGCAGAACACGATCGCGGCCGCGGTCGAGCAGCAGTCCGCCACGACCGCCGAGATCAGCCGCAGCGTCGGTGATGTCGCCTCCGGATCCGACGAGATCGCGGCGAACATCCTCGAGGTCGCCGGATCTGCCGCGTCCATGTCGGAAGGGGTCACGGCCACGCGGGCGTCGGCGGCCGAACTCGGGTTGCTGGCCGGCCGCATTCGCGGTTTGGTCTCTGAATTCGCTTACTGAATGGGGAGAGTCACACGCGGGAAACGTCTTCCGCAGATGACTGGGCTCGTCTGCGGCGAAATGGTCGTTTCGCCGGTCCCGGGACCTCCGTCCTCAATCTCGTACCGCTCCTCAGGCACGGCCCGGTCGCGCCGATTTTGAGTGCCAGGAAACTGCCGCGTCGCCGCGGCCGGGCATAGGGAGTTGCCTTGAAGTGGTTCAGGGATCTGAAGGTCCGGCTGAAATTCCTCACGGTCGTGGGGGTTCTGATCGTGCTCACCGGTGTGCTCGTCGGGGTCGGCCTGCAGGGACTGGCGTCGGTCCGGAGCGCGTCGGTGGAGATCTCGGACAACTGGCTGCCCAGCGTGCGGATCGTCAACGTGCTGAACACCAACACCTCTGACTACCGGATCGCTCAGTTCCAGGTGGCCAGTGCCCCGTCCGCGGCGGCGCTGGCCGAGGCCCGCACCCAGCTGGACGACATCACGAAGACCGTGGCCGACTCCCGCAGCATCTACGAACCCTTGATCAGCTCCGATCGGGAGCAGCAGGAGTACGACGAGTTCGGCCAGTTGTGGTCCGAGTACGTGAAGACCAGCGACACGGTGATCTCGCTGGCGGAACAGGGCCGCGAACAGGCCGCCCTGGCGGTTCTCGCCGGCCAGGAGGCCACCACCACCTACAACAGTGCCAGCGCGATGTTGCTGGATCTGTCGACACTGAACTCGGACGGAGCCGACCAGGCCACCGACGCGGCCGCGAGCACCTACACGCGTTCACGACTGACCCTGCTGACCCTGACCCTGATCGCCATGCTGGCCGGCGTCGGTCTGGCCCTGATCGTCGCCCGGCTGATCGCCCGGCCGCTGGGCAACGCCGTGACGGTGCTGCAGTCGGTGGCGGCCGGCCGGCTGACGGAACGGCTCACGGTGACCGGCCGCGACGAGGTGGGCCTCATGGCGGTGGCGCTCAACGCGGCCCTGGACCGGCTGAGCGAGGCCTTCGGGGCGATCTCGGCCACGGTCACGTCGCTGGCGTCGACCTCGGAGACGATGACCGTAACCGCTGACGGGTTGTCGGTGGCCGCAGCGGAGTCCGCGACCCTGGCCGAGTCGGCGTCGGCGACCGCGGCCGAGGTCTCCGGCAGCGTCCAGACGGTAGCGGCCGGGGCCGAGGAGATGTCGGCATCCATCACCGAGATCGCCCGCTCGACCTCGACGGCCAGCCAGGTCGCGGCGGAGGCCGTCGAGATGACCCAGCAGACGAACGCCACGGTCAGCAAGCTCGGGGAGTCGTCGGTGGCGATCGGTGACGTGGTGAAGGCGATCAAGGCGATCGCCGAGCAGACCAACCTCCTGGCGCTGAACGCCACCATCGAGGCGGCCCGGGCCGGGGAGGCCGGCAAGGGATTCGCCGTGGTCGCCGAGGAGGTCAAGCAGCTGGCTCAGCAGACCGCCCAGGCCACCGGGGAGATCGCCGAGCAGATCCAGGCGATCCAGTCCGACACCGGTGCCTCGGTGCAGGCGATCGAAGGCATCGGCCAGATCATGGAACAGATCAACAACACCCAGAGCACGATCGCGGCCGCTATCGAGGAACAGTCGGCCACCACCAGCGAGATCGGGCGCAGCATCAACGAGGCGGCCCAGGGCAGCGGTTCGATCGCCGATCTGATCGCCTCCGTCGCGCGGGCCGGTGAACGCACCGGTGAGAGCGTGGAGACCACCCGGCAGACCGCGGCAGACCTCTCCCGGATAGCCGGTGACCTGCGCACTCTCACGGCTGGGTTCCAGTTCTGACGCAGGAGTCAGGGCCCTCGGCGGTCGGGCATTCGTAGGATGCCACCATGTCTGAATCTCGTGAATCTCGTGAATCCTCACGGATACTGCGGGTGGACGGGCTGGTCAACGCCCGAGATCTGGGTGGCCTCCCGCGCACGGGCGGTGGGGAGACGCCCTACGGCGTCTTCTTCCGGTCCGAGATCGTCGACCGGGTCACGCCGAGCGGGTGGGACCAGATGTACGAGGCCGGGATCCGGTCGGTCATCGATCTGCGGACGCCGGGGGAGAGAGCCCGGGACGTCCACGACCGGCCGGACTGGCTGACGACGGTGGCGGTCGATCTCGACGGGGCGGAGAACCGCGAGTTCTGGCCTTATTTCGAGGACAGCGGTCTGGACGGGACCCCGCTGGTGTTCCTTCCTCACCTGGCGGCCATGCCCGAACGGATGGGAGCGGTGCTCACGGCCCTCGCCGAGGCGCCCGAGGGCGGTGTGCTGTTCCACTGCATGAGCGGGCGTGACCGTACGGGTCTGACGGCCATGGTTCTTCTGCACGCGGCGGGGGTACGGCCGGAGGCCGTCGCCGATGACTACCTGCAGACGGCCCGGCTGGGTGGAGGTTTCGCCCTCACCACCGATGCACAGCGTGAGCTGATCCTGATCGACGAGCTCCTGGGGCAGCACGGTACGACGGCGGAGCGGGCCCTCCTGGCGGCTTTCGAAGGGCTGCGCCTGGAGGAGCTGCACCTTTCTCCCCAGGTCCGTCACCGGGTGATGACCTGGAGAGGAGTCCTTACCCACGGATGAACCGGGATCAAACTGACCCAACCCTTGATCCTTTACGCATTCGATGCACTATTGTTACGAATGTGCACCGCCCTTCCGAGGCTGGTGGCAGAAATGGTGAGGGGTACAGGCTCTTGGCTCAGCACGACAACACCGGTCCTCGTCAGCGCGGTCGTCATCTGGCCCGTCGCCTTCGCGGTTCGGCGAACGAGTCGACGGCCCTGCAGTGGAAGCCGAGCGCCGTGGTCGAGGCGCACACGGGCTCGATCGCAATCGACGACCCGTCCACGCGACTGGGCAAGCTCAGGGCGATCCGTGACCACATGGCGGCGCCCGACCAGGCCTGATCACAACGGTTCTGCCTGAATAGCATCTGCGCCACCGTCGGCCACCATGACCTCCATGGAGATCGAGGTGGTAGTCGGGGCATCACCGCTGAGGTGGACGAGGTCGGCGCCTGCGGGTTCCCGGTGTTCGAACCCTGCCGGATCAGTGTGGACGCCCTGCGCGGCGCACAGAGTGCGGTCGCCCGGTGCGTGCTGGTCGCCTTCGACGAGCGCACCCGCAGATTCTGGGAACGCGCCCTCGCCGCCTGATCTCACCCGGCAGAATGTCCGGTATGGGCGTCGACGTGCTGACGGGTGGGGTGTTCGGGGACGGCGTCATGGGTGAGCCCGGCCGCATTCACTGCCCCAAGAACCTCACCCCGCTGAAACCGATTCCGCTACCACCTCGCGACAATACCGACCTGGAGAGCTACCTCCACCCCGAGGACGCGCCGTAATGCGTTGGAAATCCCTGCGTCCGAGCGCATAACGTCGGTGAACGTGAACGTGAACATGGACACCACGGTGACGCTCTGGCGGCCGACCGGCCCGGCCGAGCTCGAGTTGGTGCGGGACAGCGGCTGGAAGCGCTGGCCCCCACGCCTGCCGGACCAGCCGATCTTCTACCCGGTGCTCAACGAGGACTACGCCGTGAGGATCGCCCGGGACTGGAACGTACCGGCGTCCGGGGCTGGTCACGTGACGCGGTTCGAGGTGCGCCGCGAGTACCTGGAACGGTACCCGGTGCATCAGGTCGGTGGCCGGACGATTCTCGAATACTGGATCCCGGCAGAAGATCTCGACGAGTTCAACGACAACATCGTGGGGCTGATCGAGCTCGTGCAGACCTTCTGAGCCCAACGGCAACCGGCCGCCGAAGCCCCTTCAGGGGAGGCTTCGACGGCCGGGTCTAGAGGTCGGTCGGGATCGGCCGGAGTCAGCCGGCCACCCGGTAGGCCTCGCCGGGCTGGGTGGCGGAGCCGTCGGGCCGGTACAGGCCGGTCTCGTCCTGACCGTTGGTGGAGGTCGGGAAGGCGAACCAGGAGTAGTGCTCGACGTAGCTCAGGCTCTCGAGCATCTTGGTGGACGATGTCACGAACTCGGCCTGGTTCGCGGCCGAGGGGAACTTCTGGGCCCCGGCGGCGAAGTTCATCAGCGAGTACTCGGTCAGCCAGATCGGCTTGCCGTACTTGCGGTGCACGGCCTCGATGTACGACTTCAGCTGGGCGGTGGCGTTCGCACTGGTGAAGTCCGAGCCGTACCAGTGCAGCGTGATGAAGTCGACGTCGTAACCCTTGGTCTTGGCCCCGGCCATGAACTTGTCGAGCCATTGCCCGTCCTGGTCGGCGCCCCAGGCGACGGCCGGGCTGCCGAGGCGCATGCCGGTGTCTTCCAGCTGCGGCCACAGTTCGAGGGCCTTCTCGACCGTCATGTTCGACTGTTCACCCAGGTCGGGCTCATTGAAGCCGAGCAGGGTGTTGCCGTTCTTCTGGGCGGCGGCCAGGTTGGCGCTGGTGACGGAGTCGGCGCCCCAGATCATCGGGACGAAGTCGACGCCGGCGGGGGCGCTCACCCCCTGCGGTTCCGGGGACCAGTTGTAGAACCAGCTGACACCCGAGTCTTTCAGCGAGGCGGTGATGCTGTCCTGCTTCCAGAGAGCGGCGCCCTTCTTCACCGAGCCGACCGTGTCCGGGCCGGAACCAGTACCCGTGCCGGTCGTGGGAGTGGGAGCCGCCGTGGGCGTTTTCGTCGCTGCGGCCTTGCGGGCCCTGGCGATCCGTTCCCGCAGCGCCTTCGCGCGCTTGCGGGCGGCCGCGGCCTTCTTCTTGAGCGCATCTGCGGATGCGGTGGAAGTAGCCGTGGGGGCGGACGAGGTGGTCGTGGAGGCGGCCTGCGGCAGGTCGGCCGCGACCAGCGAGGCCTGGGCGGCGTTTGCGTTCGAGGAGCGCGAACGCAGTCCGAGGTAGCCGAAGCCCCCCATGACCAGGGCAATGGCGGCGATGATTCCGACGAGGCGTTGGTTCCGGCGAGTCACGTCGTGGAGCGTAGGAGGGTTCGCGCTAAGCCCGGTGAGGCAAAAGGCCTAACGGTGCCTCAACAGTTCTGCGACCGGGGAAGGCCCGGCTGAGGAGCCAGGGGTTCCCCGGTCGTGCAGAATGTGCTCAGTGCGCCGAGTATCCGCCGTCGACGAGGTGATAGCTGCCGGTGATGAAGCTCGCGGCGTCGGAGGCCAGGAAGGCGACCAGTGCGGCGACCTCTTCCGACGTCCCCAGCCGGCCCAGGGCGTGCTGATCGGCCAGGAACTTCTGGGCGTCGGCGTCGAGGGTGGCGTCCACCAGCGGGGTGTGGATGAAGCCGGGGCCCACGGCGTTGACCCGCACGCCCTGCGGCGAGTGCTCCAGGGCGGCGTTCTTGGTCAGGCCGAGAAGGCCGTGCTTGGTGGTGACGTACGCCGAGTTGTTCGCGATGCCGACCGAGGCCAGCACCGAGGCCATGTTGACGATCGAGCCGCCGCCGTTCGAGATCATGGCCGGGATCTGGGCGTGCAGGCCGTAGAAGACGGCGTTGAGGTTGACCTCGACGACCTTCTTCCACTTCTCGATGTCGTACTCGGCGATCGGGGCGGGCGGGGCGCCGATGCCGGCGTTGTTCACGGCGATCTTCAGGGGGGCCAGGGCGTTCGCGGCGTCGACCATCGCGGGGTGCGAGGCGACATCGCTGACGTCGCCGACAAAGGCCTGGGCCACGCCACCGGCAGCCATGATCTCCTTCGTCACCAGGTCGGCGTGCTCGGCACTGATGTCCGACACGATGACACTGGCGCCGTTGGCCGCCAGCAGAAGGGCGATGGCCCGCCCGATGCCGGAACCGGCGCCCGTGACGATCGCCGAGCGGCCCGCTACGTCGTAAGTGGCCATGATGTTCTCCGTCCTCGGGGCGAAGGGACGAACGGCCGGTCTGGGGAGTTCGTTCGCCCCTTGCAATGTGTTGTGTTGACATCAAGATAACCGACGACTGTCGGATAAACATTCCCGGGAGGGTTCACGAATGGACGCACGGCAACGCCGGAGCCGCGAGCGGTTGCACCAGGCCGTGCTCCGATTGGCCCAGGAGCGCCCCGTCACGCAGGTGAGCGTGTCCGAGCTGGCCAGGGAGGCGGGCGTCCACCGATCGACGTTCTACGAGCACGCCTCCTCGCCGGACGAGCTGCTGCGTCAGGCCCTGCTGTCGGACCTCGACGAGCTGCGTCAGGCCCTGCTGGACGAGACCGGCAGGGACCTGGGCGAGGTGGTGACCGAGGTGACCGTCGGGGTGATGAGGCATATCGAGAAGAACGTCGACATCTACCGGCGTGACCTTGCGTACACCTCGGAGGTCGGTCTGCGCTCGATGCTGGGGTCGCACTTCCTGGAGTCGAGCCAGTTGCTGCTGGCGCTCGCCCGCGTGCGCGTGGAGGTGCCGGTCAGCGGTATCCCCGACGAGGTGGCCGCCGACATCGCCGCTCGTCTGGTGGCCGACGGCACCGTCGGTGCGATCGCGGGCTGGCTGGAACGCCCCGAGCTCGGCATCGACGACTTCATGCGGATCTACGTGCAGATGCTTCCGCAGTGGTGGCCGCTGAGCGGTGTGGTCAAGAACTGAGAAGAACCGAAGATTGAGGACGACGAACAGTCCCGAGCTGGTCGTCGTCCTCAATCGTGCAGGTCAGGCGAAGCTTTGGGCGATCTGCTCGATCCGGTCGCGCCGGGCCGCCCGTTCCGCGGTGGTGACGTCGGGCAGGTTGGTCTTGCTCGGGAGGCGCCCGGCCGAGCCGTCGATGAGCTCCCGCACGATGTCGGCCTGGCCCGCGTGCCGGCCGGTCTCGTAGATCATGTGGATCAGGATCCGGTGCAGGGTGACGGTGTTACTCCCGGGCCGCCACCAGGGCACGGTGCCGGTCGCGTCGAGATCGAGGGCCTCGATCGTGGCGTCGGAATGTGCCTGCACCCGGCGGTAGAGGTCGCGGAGCTGGTCCGGCGTCTCGTCGGCCGTGGCGTACAGGTCGGCGTCGGGTGCGGCATCGTCCGCCAGGCAGGCGAACGGCTCGTCGGCGAAGGGCCGCCCGAAAACGCTGCCGAAGTATCCGGCTTCCACCACGGCCACGTGTTTGAGAAGTCCCAGCAGATTCGTGCCGGTCGGTACCAGGGGGCGCCGGAGGTCGTACTCCGACAGGCCCTCCAGCTTCCACATCAGTGCGTCCCGTGTCTCCTGCAGGTACTCACGTAATTGGCTCTTCGTGTCCCCGGTCATGCGGCCATCGTGACAGGGCCGGCCCCGGGGGAGGCGGGTTTTACACGTGCCCTCGCCGCCCACCGTTGTTAGCGTGAAACGCATGGAGCATCGGGTGCAGGTCACGCCGGACTACGAGCTGTGGGTGGACGAACGGGGCTCGGGTACGCCGATCGTGCTGGTGATGGGGGCCAACGCCAGTGGTGTCGGCTGGCCGGACTCGCTGGTCGACCGGCTGGCGG
This sequence comes from Kineosporia sp. NBRC 101731, assembly GCF_030269305.1. Classification (NCBI taxonomy): domain Bacteria; kingdom Bacillati; phylum Actinomycetota; class Actinomycetes; order Kineosporiales; family Kineosporiaceae; genus Kineosporia; species Kineosporia sp. NBRC 101731. The sequence goes on along the minus strand of NZ_BSTC01000002.1, from coordinate 519,969 downwards.
CGAGCCACCGGGTGATCCGGTACGACCACCGTGACACCGGCCGCTCGACCTGGGCCTTCGACGAGCATCCCTACGCGCTGACCGATCTGGCGACCGACGTGGTGGGCGTGCTCGACGGGCTCGGACTGGAGAAGGCGCATCTCGTCGGCATGTCCCTGGGTGGCACCCTGGTGCAGCTGGTACTGCTCGACCACCCGGAAAGAGTGCTCAGCGCGAGCGTTTTCGCCACCGCAGCGCTCAGCGCCTGGGACACGGGCGAACTTCCCGGGCCGAGCTCGGAACTGCTCGAGCTCTGGGGGCATCTGGGCGACGAGCGCGGCCCGGCGGACGAGATGGCCTTCCGGGTCGAGCACTGGCGGCTGCTCAACGGCCCGATGATCCCGTTCGACGAGAACGAGTTCCGGCGGCTGGAACAGGCGATCATCGATCACACCGGCCACGAGCGGTCGTCGACCGCCCACGCCCGGGCCGATCAGGAAGGCCTCGACCGGGGGCCGGAACTGGTCACCGTGAAGGCTCCCACCCTGGTGGTGGAGGCCCCGAACGACCCGATCAACCCGCCCCCGCACGCCGCGCACATCGCCGAGACCATCGCCGGCGCGCGACTGGTCACGATTCCCGGCCTGGGGCACGCACTGCCGGCGGCCGTCACCGGCCCGCTCGCCGATGTCCTGCTGGCCTTCACCGCCGAGGTGGACCGGCAAACTGGATGACGCGGGTGGCCCCCGGAGGGGCTCACCCGCGTCATCGATCCATCCGGCCTCGTGCGGTGAAGGCTTCGTGGCCATGCACCAACCGACATGCACGAACCGACCTGCGCTAACCGACGTGCACGGCGCCTTCGTTGCTGAGGTCGCTGCTACGGGCGTTGACCATGAGCAGCGTGATGATCGTGGCCGTCGCGATGAAGGCCGAGCCGACCCAGAACGCCACGTGGTAACCGTGGATCGCAGCCTCACTGGCCAGCTGCTGCACGTTGCCGTTTCCGGAACCGGCGTTGTCGGTCATCCAGCTCGTCACGGCGCTCGCGAAAAGCGTGTTCAGGAGCGCGGTACCGAGCGCACCACCGATCTGCTGGCTGGTGTTCAGCATGGCGCTGGCGACACCGGCGTCGTGCTCCTCGACCTTGGTCAGCGCCAGGCTGGCCGAGACCACGAAGAACAGGCCCATGCCCAGGCTGATCAGCACCTCGGCCGGCAGGACCAGCGTGAGCCAGCTGCTGTCGAGGTCGATGCGGGTGAGCAGCGCCAGCCCGGCCGTGGCCAGCACTCCGCCGACCACGAGCAGGATCCGCGGGTTGACCTTCGGCATCAGGCTGCTGGCCACGGTGGCCGAAACGATGATGCCGACGCTGAAGGGCAGGAAGGCGAAGCCCGACTTGATCGCGCTGTAGCCCAGGTTCTGCTGGAAGTAGTACGCCAGGAACAGGAACATCGCGAACAGGCCGGCGCCGATCAGCAGCGACGACGCGTAGGCGGCGCCCCGGTTGCGGTCGAGCACGACGCGCAGCGGCAGCAGCGGGTGGCGGGTACGGGTCTCCCAGACCACGAAACCGATCAGCAGCACGGCCGCGACGGCCAGCCAGGTGATGGTGCTCGTGTCGGTCCAGCCGTCCTCCGCCTCGGCGGCCTGGGTGAAGCCGTAGACCAGGGAGGCCAGGCCACCACTGACCAGCACCGCACCGGGCACGTCGTAACGGGTGTCGCCGTGGGCCTTGCTCTCGCGCACCACACCGATCGCGGCGATCGCGGCGAGCACGGCGATCGGGACGTTCACGAAGAGGCACCAGCGCCAGCTCACGTACTCGGTGAGCACGCCGCCGAGGATCAGGCCGATCGCGGCGCCACCACCGGAGATCGCACCGTAGACACCGAACGCGCGAGCGCGTTCCTTGGCGTCGGTGAAGCTCACCTGCAGCAGCGAAAGTGCGGCCGGGGCAAGGAGAGCGGCGAAGACACCCTGGAGGGCGCGGGCGCCGAACAGCATCACGTCGTTGGTCGCGGCGCCACCGAGGGCCGAGGCGACCGCGAAGCCGATCAGGCCGATCAGGAAGATCCGCTTGCGGCCGGTGTAGTCGGCGATGCGACCGCCGAGCAGCAGCAGGCCACCGAAGGCCAGCGTGTACGCGGTGACGACCCACTGGCGGTTGGCGTCACTGATGTTGAGGTCGGCCTGGGCCGAGGGCAGGGCGATGTTCACGATGGACGCGTCGAGCACGACCATCAGCTGGGCGATGGCGATGATCCCGAGGGCCCACCATCTGCGGGGATCCGGTTCGCCGTCGAGTGCGCTGCCCTGTGAGGCCGCGCGATCGACGCTTTCTACAGACGCCATGAGGGTCCTGTTCTGGGAAGAAAAGTCTGGCTGTTCCGCAGGCGGACTCGCCGGCCGCGCGGAATAAGTGGAGAAGGATCTCGACTTTGAGAACAGTGAGACCTTACCCGGTAAGTGGAGAGATCTGTCAACTTAGAAATGAACTCTCCACTTATCTCGCCTGAACGGGCCGTCCCACGTACACTGGCCCCGTGGTCATGGACCGGGCGCAGACCTGTCGGCCGCTGCGGAAAGATGCCGAGCGCAACCGTCAGCGGATCCTCCAGGCTGCGCGCACGCTGGTCGCCCAGCACGGTCTCGGCGTCAGCCACGACCAGCTCGCCGAGGCGGCCGATGTCGCCGTGGGCACGGTCTACCGGCGCTTCCCCGACAAGGACTCGCTGCTCGAGGCCCTGTTCGCGGAGGAGATGGACCAGGTGATGAGCATCGCCCGGGCGGCTCTCGAGAACCCGGACCCGTGGCGGGGGCTCGTCTCCTTCGTCACCCAGTCGCTGGAGCTCCAGGCCGGTAACCGGGGGCTCAAGGAGTTCCTGATGCACAACGTCACCAGCGATGCCATGACGGCCTGTCGTGCCGACCTGATGCCGCTGCTCGACCGGATCGTGGAGCGGGCCCGCGAGGCCGGGGTCGTCCGCCCCGAGGTCACCACCTACGACCTGGGCATGATCCCGCTGATGCTCGGCCCGGTGATGGACGGTTGCCGGGCGGTGCAGCCCGACCTCTGGCGGCGACCGCTCGAAATCGTCCTGGAAGGTCTGCGGGCCTGCCCCGAACGTGACCGGCTACCGGCGACCCAGCTCGACACCGACGGTTTTCTCGAGGTCATGCGTTGCGCCCATGTCTCGTCGGGTAAGCGCTAGCCACACCCCACAGCCAGCTTCTGTGTAAGAGCGCCGGCCGGGCCGTCGTACCTGGGCCGGCTCAGCGGCTGACGAACTCGCGGATCCCGGCCAGCAGCCGGTTCACGTCGTCGTCGTTGTTGTACGCGCTCAGGCTGATACGAAGGCCGCCGGCCGGGCCCAGTCCCAGGTGCCGGGCCGGTTCGTAGGCGTAGAAGGAACCGGCCGGGACGTTGACGCCGCGATCGGCGAGGAACGGGTACGCGTCCGCGGCCTCGTGCTGGTCGAAGGTCAGCAGCAGGGTGGGAGTCCGCTCGGCCGCCCGCGACCACACGGTGATGCCGCCGATCTCGTCCAGCCCGGTCTCGATCTTCGCCCGCAGCGCGTCTTCGTGGGCCGCCGTCGCGCTCATCGCGGCGACGAGCCGGTCGCGGCGGTGCCCGGAGGCGTCCGGGGCCAGGCCGGCGATGAAGTCGATCGCGGCGGTGACGCCGGCCATCAGCTCGTAGGGCAGCGTGCCCAGCTCGAACCGCTCCGGCACGGAGTCGCTGGAGGGCAGCAGTTTGTCGGGGTGCAGCTCGGCCAGCAGTGCCGGCGCGGCCGCGACCACGCCGCAGTGCGGGCCGAAGAACTTGTACGGCGAGCAGGCCAGGAAGTCCGCGCCGAAACCGGGCAGCGACACCGGGGCGTGGGCGGCCAGGTGCACGGCGTCGACGTAGAACAGCGCGCCGGTGGTCGCGTGCACCAGATCGGCGATCGGTCGCAGGGCGGGCCGGGTGCCGATCAGGTTGGACGCACCGGTCAGGGCGACCAGGCGGGTCTTCTCCGAGAGCTGCTCGCGCACGTGGTCGGGGGTGAGCTCGCCGGTGGCCGGGTCGAAGTCGATCCAGCGCACGGTGACGCCCGCCGCCTGCGCCGCGATCACCCAGGGCCGCACGTTCGCGTCGTGGTCGAGACGGCTGAGTGCCACCTCGTCACCCGGCCGCCAGGTCTTGGCCAGGGCCCGGGAGAAGTCGAAGGTCAGCTGGGTCATGCTGCGACCGAACACCACGCCGCCCGGATCGGCCTCGAGCAGGTCGGCCAGGGCTCCCCGGGCCCGCGTGACCACCTCTTCGGCCCGGCGCTCGGCAGCCGTGACCGTGTTCCGGTTGGAGATGTCCGAGAGCATCGTGCTGCGGATGGCGTCGCCGACCACGTCGGCGGTCTGCGTGCCGCCGGCCCCGTCGAAGTGGGCCGCACCCTCGGCGAGGGCGGGGAAGTGGGAGCGGAGAACGTCGACGTCAAGCATTCAGATGGACCACTTTCGCTCGATGCGGGCGCGGATCGAGCGGTGGCCGATGTGCCAGCCCTTGGACTCCTCGCAGTAGAAGGTGTCCATCGCGCCCGACTCCAGGCCTTCCTTGCGCTCGACGTTCTTCGCGGCGATGCCGGCGACGGCGGAGCTCGGATAGATGTTCTTGCTGTGGACCGGGCAGCGCTCGGCGACGTGGTGGACGGCGTGCGAATGCCACTTCTTGCCCATCGTGTCGCCTCCCGCCCGGTCGGAACCCGTCCAGCTACCTCAACGAGCCGGAGTGATCATCCGTTCAAAAATACCCGGATCGAAGCCCCAGCGCCCGGCCGGGCCGAAGGACTACGGTCGGGGAGCGGTGCGTCACGCCTGGGTAACGCACCGTCGTTACTCTTGATAAATCGGTCGCTTGCGGATTTATTGGACAGAACGGCTGGCAGGCCGGTGATCGCCGCTCAGGAAAGGACCCTCGCTTGAGCCGCTCACGGCAGCCGAGAACCCTGATCGCCGTCCTGACCGGGGCCGCGCTGGCGCTGGCCGCCTGCTCCGGCGGCGGGGGCAGCAACCCCGAGCCCGACGGTGATCCCACCACGCCGTCGCCCACCCCCTCCACCGCACCGATCGAGCTGACCTACGCCACTCCCTCGGAGTTCTCCTCCTACAACAACAACACCGCCGACCAGGCCAACCCGGCGAACGCCGCCGTGCTGAACCAGGTGCTGCGGGGGTTCTGGTCCTACGGGCCGGAGGGCGGGGTGGTGCCCGACACCGAGTTCGGCACCTTCGAGCTCACCGGCACCGACCCGCAGACCGTGAAGTACACGTTCGCCGACGCCGCCCTCTGGTCGGACGGTGAGCCGATCGACTGCGACGACGCGGTGCTCGCCTGGGCCGCCAACGTCGGGCGCTGGCCCACCGGTGAGGTCGACCAGTACACCAAGGCCAAGTTGACGGCGTTCTCCTCGCTCACCCCGGGCGCCTGGGCGCGGGCCTCGATGCCGAAGTGCGCCGACGGCGACCGCACGTTCACCATGACGTTCGAGCGTCCGTACGCCGACTGGAAGACGTTCTTCGGGCCGTCGACGATCCTGCCCGCCCACATCGTCGAGAAGCGGTCCGGCGTCAAGGACCTGATCTCCGCGGTGAAGAGCGGGAAGAACGCCACGATGCGCAAGGTCGGCCGGTTCTACAACACCGGCTGGCTGTTCGACCCGGGGAGGTACGAGACCGCGATCTCCCCGAGTTCCGGCCCCTACCAGGTGGCCTCGTGGAAGCCGGGCAAGGCGCTGACCCTGGAGCCGAACCCGCGGTGGTGGGGCACGGTGCCGGCCGCCCGGAACATCGTGTTCCGGCTGGTGCACACCCAGGACCAGGCCCAGGCGCTGGTCGACGGCACGGTGCAGGTGATCGACCCGGCCCCGACCGAGAAGATCCGCAAGACGCTCTCCGCCGCGGGTGACGCGGTGAAGGTGTCCGGGCACGACTCGGCGGCCTGGGAGCACGCCGACTACAACGTCGACGGCCTCTTCTCGTCCCGGGCCCTGCGCGAGGCATTCACGAAATGTCTTCCGCGTCAGCAGATCGTGGACGAGCTGATCAAACCGCTGAATCCCGGGGCGCAGGTGCTGCAGTCCCGCTTCCAGCTGCCGTTCCAGAAGGGCTACCCCGAGTTCGCGCAGACCGGCGGGCAGGACTACGCGAAGGTGGACGTCGCCGGGGCCCGCAAGATCCTGGAGAAGGAGAAGAAGGTCGGCACCCGCGTCGAGATCGCCTACCTGGCGCCCGACCTGCGTCGTGAGAACGAGGTCGAGCTGATCAAGAAGTCGTGCGGTAAGGCCGGCTTCAAGGTCGTGGACGCGGGCAGCTACACCTTTCTCTCCTCGGAGCTGGTGCGCGGCACCTTCGACGTGGCCCTGTACAGCTCCACCAACTCGGCCTCGGTCACCCAGTCGTCGGCCGTGTACACGTCGAAGGGGGCGGAGAACCGCCTCGGGTACGCCAGCAAGAAGGTCGACGGGCTCTACACCGACCTGGCCGGGGAACTGGACGAGGGCCGCCAGCAGGACCTGCTGAAGCAGCTGGACACGGCACTGTGGCGCGACCTGGTCGACGTGCCGATCTTCGCCTTCCCGGCCCTGCTCGCCACCGACACCAAGGTGCAGGGCGTGCAGGACAACCCGAGCTGGTCCGGCGTCACCTACAACGTCAACACCTGGACGTCCTCGTAACTACCGGGTTGCTACGGGTGGCTATTGGGTGCAGACACACAGTTCGTTGCCGTCGGCGTCGGCGAGCACCCACCAGTCGGGGGCGAACTCGTCGGTGACCAGCCGGCCACCGGCCTCGACCGCGTCGGCGACCCGCTTCGGGGCCTCGTCGAACGCCACGTAGACGTCGACGTGGATGCGATTGCGGTCGGGGCGGGGCTGCGCCATCGGCTGGAACCACACCACCGGGCCGACCTCGTCGGGATTGTGCAGCTCCAGGCCCTCGTCGCCGCGGCGCTCCACGTAACCCAGCCCGGCCCGCCAGAACGGGCGGATGGCGTCGGCGTCGAGGGTGTCGATGGCCAGCTCGACCCGGGCGGCCGGGGGCAGCACCCGGGCCCCGACCGCGTCGACGTGCAGCATGATGCGCTGCGCGAGCTCGACGTCGAGCGCGGTGACCCCGCCGGAACTGTGGGTGCTGAGGGTGAACGTGACCTTGTCGAAGCGCACGTCGATGTCGGGGTGGTGGTTCATCTCCTGGGCGCTCGTCGCCACCCGGGACACCAGATCGACCGCCTGGGGAAAACCGGGGGCCTGCACGCGGACGCGCAGCAGGGAGGTACCGGACTTGTGGACGGCCGGCAGTCCCGCCAGGGCCGTGTCCAGTTCCTGCATCGTCAGCAGCTCAGGCATGGGTCAAGGGTATGACGTGGGCCGGATTACCGGCCGGTTCACTCTCCCGGCGCACCCACGGTGTGCGGTAGCCGTCCGGACTTGGGATGATCGCGGACTGTGACCGAGAAAATGCCCACGATGGTGGTCGGCGGAGCCGTGGTCGACGACCTGGCCCGTCCCACCGTTCTGCTGGCTGCGCGCCGCACCGAACCCCCTCACCTGGCCGGTGGCTGGGAGCTGCCCGGAGGCAAGGTCGACCCCGGGGAAGAACCCCTCCAGGCCCTGCACCGTGAGCTGCACGAGGAACTGGGGGTTAAAATCGAGGTCGGCGAGGAGCTGGTGGCCCCGAACGGCCTGGGCTGGGATCTCCCGCCGTCGCATCGCATGCGCGTCTGGCTGGTGCGGGTGACCGAAGGTGAGCCGGCGCCGATCGAGGCGCACGACGAACTGCGTCATCTGCCGCTGGGCCGATGGGGCGAGGTGAACTGGCTACCGGCTGACCTGCCGATCGTGGCTGCGCTCACCGCCCTGGCGGAGGAGCGTCACGCTCCCTGAGGCGCGGGTAACATCAATCGTCCCCACCCCACAACCGGATCGGTCCAGCATGCCTACGCAGACCCGTGACGACCTGCGCAATGTCGCCATTGTCGCCCACGTCGACCACGGAAAGACCACGCTCGTCGATGCCATGCTCTGGCAGACCGGCTCTTTCGGCGACCACGCGCACGTGGACGACCGGGCGATGGACTCCAACGACCTGGAGCGCGAGAAGGGCATCACCATCCTCGCCAAGAACACCGCGGTGCGGTATTCAGGGCCGGGAGCACCTGACGGTGGGGTCACCTTCAACATCATCGACACCCCCGGTCACGCCGACTTCGGTGGCGAGGTGGAGCGCGGCCTGAGCATGGTCGACGCCATCGCCCTGCTGGTCGACGCCTCCGAGGGCCCCCTGCCGCAGACCCGGTTCGTGCTGCGCAAGGCCCTCCAGGCGAAGATGCCGGTGATCCTCGTGGTCAACAAGACCGACCGTCCGGACGCACGGATCTCCGAGGTCGTCGACGAGACCTACGAGCTGTTCATGGACCTGCTCGACGGCACGGGTCTCGACCCCGACACCGCGCTCGACTTCCCGATCATCTACGCGTCGGGCCGGGCCGGGCGGGCCTCGCTGAAGCGCCCCGAGAACGGCGAGCTGCCCGACTCGGAGAACCTGGAGCCGCTGTTCCAGGTGCTGCTGGACACCGTGCCGGCGCCGTCGTACGACGACAAGATGCCGCTCCAGGCGCACGTGACGAACCTGGACGCCTCGCCGTTCCTCGGTCGTCTCGCCCTGTGCCGGGTGCACAACGGCACGCTCCGCAAGGGCCAGCAGGTGGCCTGGTGCAAGCACGACGGCACGATCAGCCGGGTCAAGATCACCGAGCTGCTGATCACCAAGGCGCTCACCCGTGAGCCCGCCGAGGAAGCCGGCCCGGGCGACATCGTCGCCATCGCCGGTATCCCCGACATCACCATCGGCGAGACCCTGGCCGACGCCGAGAACCCGATCCCGCTGCCGTTGATCACGGTGGACGAGCCGGCCATCTCGATGACGATCGGCGCGAACTCCTCACCGCTCGCCGGCCGCACGACCAAGGGCACCAAGGTCACCGCGCGCCTGATCAAGGACCGGCTGGACCGGGAGCTGATCGGTAACGTCTCGATGCGGGTGCTGAACACCGAGCGCCCCGACACCTGGGAGGTGCAGGGCCGCGGTGAGCTGGCGCTGGCCATCCTGGTGGAGACCATGCGCCGGGAGATGTTCGAGCTCACCGTCGGCAAGCCGCAGGTGGTTACCCGGGTGATCGACGGCAAGGTCCACGAGCCGTTCGAGCGCCTGACGATCGACGCCCCCGAGGAGTACATGGGTGCGATCACCCAGCTCCTGGCGGTCCGGGCGGGCCGGATGGAGCAGATGTCGAACCACGGCACCGGCTGGATCCGGATGGAGTGGGCCGTGCCCTCACGTGGCCTGATCGGCTTCCGCACCGAGTTCCTGACCGACACCCGGGGCACCGGCATCTCGCACGCGACCTTCGAGGGTTACGAGCCCTGGGTGGGCGAGCTGCGCACCCGTCCCTCCGGCTCGCTGGTGGCCGACCGGGCTGGCGTGGTGACCGGGTTCGCGATCACCAACCTGCAGGAGCGCGGCACGCTGTTCGTGGAGCCGACCGCACCGGTCTACGAGGGCATGATCGTCGGTGAGAACTCACGCGCCGACGACATGGACGTGAACATCACCAAGGAGAAGAAGCTCACCAACATGCGGCAGTCCACCTCGGACAACTTCGAGCGTCTGGTGCCGCCGCGCAAGCTCTCCCTGGAGCAGTGCCTGGAGTTCTGCCGCGACGACGAGTGCGTCGAGGTGACCCCGGACGCCGTGCGGATCCGCAAGGTGGTCCTGGACCAGGTCGCCCGGGGCCGGTCGACGGCGCGAGCCAAGCGCGCCTGAGCCGTTCGGGTATGCCCTCGAGCCCCCACCGGGGGCTTGAGGGCAAGGTGTGAAATTTTCGGTGCAGCCCCGTTTTCCGGAGCAATTTCGGAGGGCGGGGCTTCTCGATGTGCAAGTTTTGTGTCCAGCAGGTAAATTAGCGCGGCCTGTTGGTCTCGATGTGTTCAAGGTCACGGGACGATATTTGCTTGTCCGTTTCGCCGGGTAAACGGTAGTGCAGGGCTGCATCGTGTCCTGATCGAGACCGACCCGTTGCCGCACCTTGGCGATTCGGAACAGTCGGTAGCCGCCCGGCCCACCGATAGCGACGGGGCAGAAGATCGTCCGGTCGGACCGCGTTTTCGAACGTGGTTTCATCGTGCAGAGCGGCTGATCGTGAAGCATCCTTGTCCGGATCGTAATCAGCTGTGAACGCCTATCGTGCCCCGAATCCGGTACCAAGAGTGCAGGCGCGAGTACTTACAAGCGCCGGCTCGACGCCGTGATGTCGGAAACCTAAGGAGAACGACGAGTGAAGCAGCGAAGGCTGATTGCTGCTGGCGCTATGTTCGCGGCGGGGGCTATGGCCCTGACCGCGTGCAGCAGCGACAGCGACAGCGGGTCGGATGGCGGCAGTGCCGACAGCAACGCCTCGATCACGCTCTACAGCACCAAGCCGGAGAACCCGCTCATCCCGGGTAACACCAACGAGGTCGGTGGCGGCAACATCCTCGACGCCGTGTTCCGCGGCCTCGTGGACTACGACCCCGACACGGCTGCTCCCGAGATGTCGATGGCCGAGTCCATCGAGTCGAGCGACAACAAGACGTGGGACGTCAAGCTGAAGGCCGACCAGACCTTCCAGGACGGCACCCCGGTCGACGCCGACAGCTTCATCAACGCGTGGAACTGGACCGCCTACGGTCCCAACGCCGCGCTGAACAACTACTTCTTCGCCTCGTTCGACGGCTACGAGGCCATGAACCCGGCCGACCCGGACGAGGACGGCCCGAAGAAGGCCCCCACGCCGAAGGTCAAGGAACTGTCCGGCCTGAAGAAGGTCAGCGACACCGAGTTCACGGTCACCCTCGCCAGCGCCCAGTCGTTCTTCCCGACCATGGTCGGCTACACGGCGTTCTACCCGCTGCCGCAGGCGTTCTTCGACGACCCGGAGGCGTACGGCAAGAAGCCGATCGCCAACGGCCCGTTCCAGGTCACCGCCGGTGACGGCGACGCGGGCTTCACCCTGACGGCCTGGTCGGGCTACAAGGGCGAGGACAAGCCGAAGATCAAGGAAGCGATCTACAAGACCTACACTTCCGACTCGGCCGGTTACTCCGACGTGCTCGCGGGCAACCTGGACTTCATGAACCAGGTCCCGGCTGCCGCTCTGGTCGACAACCAGTACCAGACCGACCGCCCCGACCACTTCGTGAACAAGGCTGTCGGCGTCATCCAGACCGCGACGCTGCCGCAGTACAGCAAGAACTTCAAGGACGACCCGAACCTCGGCAAGGCGCTGTCCCTGGCGATCGACCGGGACACCATCACCAAGTCGGTGTTCAACGGCGGCCGTACCCCGGCCACCGGATGGGTCTCCCCGATCGTGGACGGCTACAAGGCCGGCGCGTGTGGCGAGTTCTGCACCTACGACGCGACGAAGGCCAAGGAGTACCTGGCGAAGTCCAAGTTCAAGGGTCCCTTCTCCTTCAGCTACAACCAGGACGGCCAGGGCAACAAGGAAGCCGCCGAGGCCATCTGCAACAGCATCAAGAACGCTCTTGAGGTTGAGTGCAACGCCAAGGCCTACGTCGACTTCGCGACCCTGCGGGCCGACGTCAACGCCAGCAAGATGGACAACATGTTCCGTTCCGGCTGGCAGATGGACTACCCGCACATCCAGAACTTCCTGGAGCCGCTGTACGCCACCGGCGCGGGTTCCAACGACGGTCACTGGAGCAACAAGGACTTCGACGCGCTGATCAAGAAGGCCAACGCGGCCGAGGGCGAAGAGGCCTACGCCGACTACCAGTCCGCCGAGGCGCTGCTGGCCGAGGACATGGCCGTCATCCCGCTCTGGTACCAGGCGCAGCAGTCCGTGTGGTCCGAGCGGCTGGGCAACGTGAAGGTCACCCCGAAGAGCACGCTGGACCTCACCAGCGTTACCGCTACCTCCTGACAACCGCTCGTCGGTAGGGAGCAGCATTACCTCGGTGCCGCCTCACCCCAGCACGGGTGGGGCGGCACCTTAGGACAGACGCAGTACCGCTACACATACGATCGGCCGGTCCCGCACCAGCACGCGCGGGGCCGGCCGATCAGCGGGCGAAACCCATGAAGGGTAGGCGAAAGCCATGGGGCGTTACGTCGTTAGACGCCTGCTGATGATGATTCCGGTGCTCCTGGGCACCACGTTCCTCATCTTTACGATGGCCTGGGCCATCCCCGGTGACCCGTTCGCCAGTAGATGCGGCCAACGCCCCTGCTCGGACGCGTTCGTCGCCGCCGAGACGGAACGGCTGCATCTCGACAAGCCGCTGCCGGTGCAGTACGCGTACTTCCTCGGGAACATGGCCAAGGGTGACTTCGGCACCACCTCGAACGGTCAGACCGTGCTCGAGGCAACGGAGCGAGCCTTCCCGGTCACGGTGAAGCTCACCACGGTCGCGATCACCTTCGAGCTCGTCCTGGGTATCGGCCTGGGTATCGTCACGGCCCTGCGCCGAGGCGGTTACCTCGATGGATTCTTCCTCTTCACGAGTCTTGTCGCCATTTCTTTTCCATCGTTCGTCATCGGTTTCGTGGCGCAGTACGTCTTGGGCGTGAAGCTGGGGCTGTTCAGCGTGACCGTCGGATCGGGTGCGCCCTGGGGTGACCTGATCCTTCCGGGTTTCGTGCTCGCGGCCCTGTCGCTGGCGTACGTCCTACGCCTCACCCGGGCCAGCTTGCTCGAAACCCTGCAGGCCGATCACGTGCGCACCGCGATCGCCAAGGGCCTGCCCCGAGGCATGATCCTGCGCAAGCACGTCGTGCGTAACTCGCTGATCCCGGTGCTCACCTATATCGGTGCTGACGTCGGCGCCCTGCTCGGTGGTGCGATCGTCACCGAAGGTGTGTTCAACATTCAGGGCATCGGTGGCCTGCTCTACCACGCCATGCGTATCCGCGAGAACGCCACGGTCGTCAGTGTGACCACGCTCGTCGTGCTCATCATCCTGATCGTGAACCTGCTGGTGGACCTGCTGTACGCCCGGCTCGACCCGAGGATCCGTTATGAGTGAACCCGACTCCGTCGTCGCCCAGGAGAGCATCGAGGGCGCGCCGGGTACCCCCACCGCCTCCGTCACCGAGGCCGGCAAGTCCCGCACCCTGGCGGGAGACGCCTGGGAGACCCTGCGTGGGTCCTGGGTCTTCTGGGGCTCGCTGGTGCTGATCGCGATCTTCCTGGTGATGGCCGCCTGGCCGGGGCTGTTCGCCCATGCCGACCCGCGTGACTGCCAGGCCATCCGGGCCCGGCAGGAACCCAGCGGTTCGGCCTGGTTCGGTTACGACGTGCAGGGATGCGACGTCTACGCCCGCACCATGTACGGCGCCCGGGCCTCGATCATCGTCGGCACGCTCTCCACCGTGATGGCGATGATCGTCGGGGCCGGTATCGGCGTCTACGCCGGTTTCTACGGCGGCTGGGTCGACATCCTGCTGTCCCGGGTCACCGACATCTTCATCGGGATCCCGATCCTGCTGGGCAGCATCATCATCCTCAGCTCGATCCCGACGCCGCCCGGCAACGACTTCCTGAACATCGCCAAGGTGGCCCTGGCCATCTCGGTGCTCTCCTGGCCGTCCACGGCCCGGGTGGCGCGATCAGCGGTGATCCAGGTCAAGCAGTCCGACTTCGTGGCCGCCTCGCGGGCCCTGGGCGCCAGCCAGAGCTGGATGATCCGCAAGCACATCATCCCGAACGCCGCCGCGCCGGTCATCGTCATCACCACGATCAGCCTCGGTGGCTACATCGGGGCGGAGGCGACGCTGTCGTTCCTCGGTATCGGTCTCCAGCCGCCGGTGATCTCCTGGGGTATCGCGATCAACGATGCCGCGCCGTACATCCGGAGCACGCCGCACATGCTGATGTTCCCGGCGCTGTTCCTGTCCCTGACCGTGCTCGCCTTCATCGCGCTCGGCGATGTCGTGCGTGAGGCTCTCGACCCGAAGACGATGTGAGCGGGCGGATGTTCAGCAAGAAGACCGAAGAACTCGGCAAACCCGAGGTCGACGAGAACCAGCCGCTGCTTCGTGTTCGCGACCTGAGCGTCGTGTTCCGTACCCGTGAGGGCTCGGCCCAGGCGGTCAACAAGGTCGATCTCGATCTGGCCCGGGGCCAGACGCTCGCCATCCTGGGCGAGTCGGGCTCCGGCAAGTCGGTGTCGGCCAAGGCGATCATGGGCATTCTCGACATGCCGCCGGCCGAGATCACGTCCGGGACCATCGAGTTCCGCGGCAAGGATCTGCTGACCATGCCGGAGAAGGAGCGCCGGCTGTACCGCGGCCAGCGCATCGCGATGGTGTTCCAGGACGCCCTCTCCGCGCTGAACCCGGTTTACACGGTCGGCGAGCAGATCGGTGAGCTCTTCCAGGTCCACCGCGGGCTCTCCCGCAAGGACTCGAAGAAGAAGGCCATCGAGATGATGGACCGGGTGCGGATCCCGGGCGCCGCCGCGCGCGTCGGCGACTTCCCGCACCAGTTCTCCGGCGGTATGCGGCAGCGCATCATGATCGCGATGGCGATCGCGCTGGACCCGGACATCATCATCGCGGACGAGCCCACGACCGCCCTGGACGTCACCGTGCAGGCGCAGATCATGGAGCTGCTCGCGGAGATGCGCCGGGAGACCGGTAGCGGCCTGATCCTGATCACGCACGACCTCGGCGTGGTGGCCGAGACCGCCGACGTGATCAGCGTGATGTACGCCGGGCGCACCGTCGAGCACGGGCCCGCCGTCGACGTCTTCGCCAACCCGGCCCACCCGTACACGGTGGGCCTGATGGAGTCGATGCCGCGGCTCACCGGAGCCGGTGACCGGCTGTACGCCATCCCCGGCCTGCCGCCGAGCCTGCTGAACATCCCGGCCGGCTGCCCGTTCGCCCCGCGCTGCCCGCGCGCGGAGGACATCTGCCATCAGGACCCGCCGCCGCCGGCCGTTCAGCTCGACGGAATTCGTTACGCCGCTTGCCACTTCGCCGAGGAGGTTGTCTCTCATGGCATCCACTGAGACCCCGGACCCGTGGGGCTCGGGCCAGGCCGACCAGGCCGGAACCAGCCTCGAGACCGGGTCGCAGCCTTCCCTGACCAGCGACCCGATCCTCAAGGTCAACAGCCTGGTCAAGCACTTCCCGCTGCGCCAGGGCATCGTGATCAAGCGCCAGGTCGGCGCCGTCCAGGCTGTCGACGGCGTGAACCTGCAGGTCTACCCGGGCGAGACGGTCGGTGTGGTCGGTGAGTCCGGCTGTGGCAAGTCGACGCTGGCCCGGCTGCTCATCGGTCTGGAGACCCCCACCGGCGGCTCGATCGAGCTGACCGGCCGGGAGATGGTCGGATCCTCGGGCGCGAAGCTCAAGGCCATGCGCCGTGACGTGCAGATGATCTTCCAGGACCCGTACACGTCGCTGAACCCCCGGATGACGGTCGGCGACATCATCGCGGAGCCCCTGGAGATCCACCCGGACGTCGTTCCGAAGAACAAGCGCACCGAGCGGGTGCGTGAGCTGATGTCGCTTGTCGGTCTCGCGCCGGAGCACATCGACCGTTACGCGCACCAGTTCTCCGGTGGTCAGCGTCAGCGCATCGGCATCGCCCGCGGCCTGGCCCTGAACCCCAAGCTGCTGATCTGTGACGAGCCGGTGTCCGCCCTGGACGTCTCGGTGCAGGCCCAGGTGATCAACCTGCTGCAGGACCTGCAGAACCGGCTGGGCATCTCGCTGATCTTCATCGCGCACGACCTGTCCGTGGTGCGGCACATCTCGCACCGGGTGGCGGTGATGTACCTGGGCCGGATCGTCGAACTCGGCGAGAAGGAGCAGGTCTACAACAACCCGCAGCACCCGTACACCAAGGCGCTGCTCTCGGCCGTGCCGAACCCGGACCCGTCGCAGCGCGGCAAGGGCAACCAGATCGTGCTCGAGGGGGACCCGCCCAGCCCGGCCAACCCGCCGTCGGGCTGCCGGTTCCGCACCCGCTGCTGGAAGGCGCAGTCCGTCTGCGCCGAGGTGGACCCGGGCCTGGAGGTCACCTCCTCCGGTGCCCAGGCCGCCTGTCACTTCCCGGGCGAGACGCCGTCCCGTCCCGGGGTGGCCGCCTGAGAAGCATGAAATGGTGGACGACGTGGAGCTCCACGTCGTCCACCATTTCTGCGTTTGCTCGACAATGGCCGGATGATCGAGAACCCCCGGCGCATCGTGTTCGTGCATGCTCATCCCGACGACGAGACCATCGGTAACGGCGCGACGATGGCGAAGTATGCGGCGGAGGGCGCCCAGGTCACGCTCGTCACCTGCACCCGGGGTGAGCAGGGGGAGGTGATCCCGCCGGAGCTGGCGCACCTGGAGGGCGACGCCGACCGGCTGGGCGATCACCGGGTGGCCGAGCTGGCGGCCGCGATGACGGCTCTGGGCGTGCGCGACCACCGCTTCCTCGGTGACCCCACGACTCCCGGGCGGCCCGCCGGGGTGACCAGGTCGTCCTCAAGCACCGCTTATGCCGACTCGGGCATGGCCTACGACCACGACGGTGGGGTGGTGCCCTCGCCGAACCCACCCGCCGGGGCGTTCGTGCTGGCGGGCACCGAGGAACCCGCCGAGCACCTGGCGGCGGTGCTGCGGGTGCTGCGGCCCCAGGTCGTGGTGACCTACGAACCCGGTGGCGGTTACGGACACCCCGACCATGTACACACCCACCTGGTGACGATGCGCGGTGTCGAACTGGCAGCGCTTCAGGGGCCGGAGGGTGAGCCGGGATGGGCGGTGCCGAAGGTCTACTGGACCGTTGCGCCCGAGTCGCTCACCCGGCAGGCCCTGCGGACGCTGAAGGAGAGCCTGGGCGAGGCCTACTCCGGTATCGATCCGGAGGGCCGCCTGCCCAGCATGGTGGTGCCCGATGACCAGGTCACGGCCGCGCTCGACGCCACGGCCTTCGCCGGGGCCAAGGCCGGGGCCCTGCGCGCGCACGCCACCCAGGCGGTGGTCGACCCCAGCGAGGTGTGGTTCGCGCTGAGCAACCACGTGGCCCAGCCGCTGCTGGCGATGGAGTTCTACCGGTTGGTGCGCGGTGCGCCCGGAGGAACGGTGGACGAGCTGGGCCGGGAGACCGACCTTTTCGGCTAGAGCACTGCGACCCGGGGTTACCTGGTCGGCGAAACGCCCGGATTGCTCGTCGGCCGGGTGGGTGGTCGGTGACGCAGGGTCTCTGTTTTCGGGGCTTCAGGGTGTCTTCTGGTAACGGAAGACGACTTTGGAGGACGGTTTGGCGATGCGCGGACAGATGCTGGACGACGTCGGCCGCCTGCGGGCCCGGGGGCAGCGCCGGCGCCTGACGCGGCTTCTCGTGCTCGGTCTGGTGGTGGCGGCCTGGTGCTGGGGCCGGTACCTGGGCGGTGCCGGGATGCTGCCCGGGCTGCCCTCGGTGGACCCGTTCCTGCTGACGGTCGTGATCTTCTTCGTGCTGATGCTGGGCACCACCCTCGGCAGTCTGCTGATCGCCGGCCGCTCGCCGCACGTGCTGTACCGGCCCGAGCAGATCGATGTGCGGATCGACGACGTGAAGGGCCTGGCCCCGGTCGCCGAGGACGTGCGCCGGTCGCTGGAGCTGTTCCGCTCGGCCCTGACCTTCAAGACGAAGATGGGTGGAACCGCCCGTCGGGGAATCCTTTTCGAGGGGTCACCGGGAACCGGCAAGACACACATGGCCAAGGCGATGGCCGCCGAGGCGGGTGTGCCGTTCCTGTTCGTCTCCGCCACCGCGTTCCAGTCGATGTACTACGGCGCCACCGGCCGCAAGATCCGCTCGTACTTCAAGGAACTCCGCAAGGCCGCGCGGCGTGAGGGCGGTGCGATCGCCTTCATCGAGGAGATCGACGCGATCGGGATGGCCCGCTCGGGGGTGAGCACGGCGATGACGCCCGCACCGTCCATCTCGAGCTCCACCTCGGGGTCCACCCTGAACTGCGGCGGCCTCACCGGTCTGGCCATGACCTCCCCGGCCAGGCCCGATCAGCCCGTTCAGGTGCACCGGATGGTCAGCGGTGACCCGGGAGCCACCGTCAACGAGCTGCTCGTGCAGATGCAGTCGTTCGACGAACTCACCACCGCGCAGCGTGCGATCAGCCGGCTCGTGGACAAGATCAACCTGATGCTGCCCGAGAACCGCCAGATTCCGCGCCCCCGGCCGGAACCCGTCAACGTGCTGGTGATCGCGGCGACCAACCGGGCCGACGCGCTCGACCCCGCCCTGCTGCGTCCGGGCCGGTTCGACCGGACGATGACCTTCGGGCTGCCCGACAAGACCGGCCGGCGTGAGCTGATCGACCACTTCCTGGCCCGCAAGTCGCACGAGAGCGAACTGGCGGACGAGGAGTACCGGGACGCACTGGCCGGGGTGACGCAGGGGTACAGCCCGGTCCGGATCGAGCACCTGCTGGACGAGGCCCTGGTGAACGCGGTGCGTCGCGGCGCCGCCGGGATGTCGTGGAGCGACGTCGAGCAGGCCCGGCTGGTCACCGAGGTCGGCCTCGGCCAGCCGGTGGGCTACACCGACCACGAGATCGCCCTGATCGCCACGCACGAGGCCGGGCACGCGGTGGCCGCCTGGCTGCTCGCCCCGCAGCGCCGGCTGGAGATCCTCACCATCGTCAAGCGGGCCGGCTCCCTGGGGATGCTGGCCCACGGTGACCGCGACGACGTGTACACCCGCTCGAAGTCGGAACTGGGCGCGCTGATCTCGATCGCGTTCGGCGGGCAGGTGGCCGAGGAACTGTTCTTCGGCGACGTGTCCACGGGACCGGGCGGTGACCTGGTCTACGCCACGAATGTGGCGGCGCAGATGATCGGCGCGGCGGGGATGGGCGACACCCTGATCTCCTTCGCGGCGGCCCCCGGAAGTTCCTTCGGCGGCGGCGATCTCGTCTCCCGTGTGGTGGGCGACGGGGAAGGGCGCCGGATGATGGAGGAACTGCTGGCTGCCCGCAAGGAGGTCACCCGGGCGCTTCTGGAGAGCAACCGGCACCTGGTCGAGGCCCTGCGCGACGCCCTGCTGGAGCGGCACGAGCTGATCGGCGGCGAGATCGACCGGGTGCTGCGGGAGGCCGGCGGCCGGCCCATGGTGGACCTGCGGGAGAGCGAGACCAACGCCACCAACGCCACCGCGAAGCGTTAAGCCCCCCCACTTCGTCCGTGATCATGCAAAACCTCCCCAGCGTTCTAGAACTCTCAGCGCCGGAGTTCTAGAACTCCGGGGAGGTTTTGCATGATCACGGAGGGTTTTTGGGGGGCTCCTAAGCTGGGGGCATGGTTCTTGATCAGGGCACGTTCCGGCGGGCGGTGGGGCGTTTCGCCACCGGCATCTGCGTGGTCACGAGTGTGGAGGGCCGGTTCGACCACGCGATGACCGTGAACTCGTTCACCTCGGTGTCGATCGACCCGCCGCTGGTGCTGGTGTGCGTGGAGAAGGAGTCGCGTTTCCACGACGCGGTGGTGGACGCCGGAGTGTGGGGGGTCAGTGTCCTGGGGCCGGAACAGCGGCCGGTGGCCGCCTGGCTGGCCAACCGTGGGCGTCCTCTGATCGGCCAGCTCGACCGGGCCCCGCACCACCGCGGGCCGGAGACCGGGGTCGCCCTGCTCGACGACGCGGTGGCCACCCTCGAATGCCGGACCACGGACGTGCACTCCGCCGGTGACCACAGCATCCTGGTGGCCGAGGTGGTGGGTGCCCGGGTGTCCGACGAAGGTGCGGGGGCCCTGCTCTACCACCGTGCGGCGTACACCCGGATCTGACCCTTTTGGGGCTCGCCACGGATCGGAAAGATCGCAGATCACGGCGCTTTCGTGACTCTCCGTCGTAGCATGTCACCGTGGCAGAGACCCCGCGCCCGGCCGACGAGACCCTGCCGCTCGCGGCGGCCGACCTACAGGTCGTGGCGGACGAATCCGGGCTCGAACCCGGGTTCGAATCCGGGGCGGAATCTGAGCTGGAATCTTGGCCGGAGCCGGTTTCGGGAGGTGAGGCCGGGACGGGTGGTCGCCGGTGGGCAGTCGTCGGGGCCGTGCTGGCCGGGGGTGCCCTCACCGCCTACCTCGGGGCGGCCTGGCTGAACTCCGACCGGGTGGCCGGCGGTACCACCGTGGCCGGTGTCGCGATCGGCGGCCGGGACCGGGCCGATGCCGTGGGTGAACTCCGCCGGGCGTACGCCGACCTGGGCGGGGAGGTCACGCTGACGGCTGCCGGCCACACGCAACCGGTCTCACCGGACGACCTGGGACTGACCCTGGATGCCGCGGCGGTGGTGGACCGGCTCACCGGCTTCACCCTGAACCCTGCCACCCTGTGGCGGCGGGTGGCCGGTGGCGGGGCGCACGACGCCGACCCGGAACTCGCGGACCCGACCGTCGAGCAGGGGCTGAAGGTCTTCGCCGGGAACGTTGCCCAGGCGCCGGTGAACGCGTCCATCATTTTCGACGGCACCACCCCCGAGGTGCGCGAGGCCGTGCCGGGGCACGAGATCGCCTCCTCGGCGGTGCGCCGGGTGCGCGCGCACTGGCTCACCGGTGAGGTGACGGTGCCGGTCGCGACGAGGGCGCCGCGGGTCAGCACGGCCGACGCGCGGCGGGCGCTGGTCGATCAGGCCGGGCCGGCCGTATCCGGGCCCCTGGTGGTGCGGGTCGGTGGCACCGGCGTCGAGCTGGAACCCGCGCAGTTCGTTCCCAGTCTGGCCTTCGCGGTGAAGAACGGGAAGCCGGCTCTCACGGTGGACGGGAAGAAGCTGCGGAAAGTGGTGCTGGCGGAGGGGAAAGGCATCTCGAAGGAACCGGTGGACGCCGGTTTCCGGGTGCGGGGCGGCCGGCCCGAGGTGGTGCCCGGGCGCAACGGCGTGACCGTCGCGGCGGCCCCGCTGGCCCGGACGGTGCTGGGGGCGCTGAGGTTCACGGCGGAGGATCAGCGGGTGGCGCGGGTTCCGGTCTCGGTGCGGGAGCCGGAACTCACCACCGCGAAGGCCCGGAAGCTCGGGGTGAAGGAGCGCATCAGCACCTTCTCCACGAACCTGACCGCAGACGCCGGGCGCACCGAGAACCTGCGGATCGCAGCGCGCACCGTGAACGGCACGGTGGTGATGCCGGGCGAGACGTTCAGCCTGAACCAGGTGCTGGGGGAGCGGACGCCGGAGAAGGGCTACCACCCGGCCCCGGCGATCAGCGGTGGCCGGCTGGTGCGGGACTACGGCGGCGGCGTGTCGCAGATGGCCACCACGATCTTCAACAACGTGTTCTTCGCCGGCCTGGAAGACGTTTATCACAAGCCGCATTCATTCTACATCGCGCGCTACCCCGAAGGGCGCGAAGCCACCGTGAACTGGCCGACGGTCGACCTGAGATGGAAGAACGACACCCCGACCGCGGTGCTGGTCGAGGCGTCGGTGGGTTCACAGGTGAACGTCAGTTTCTACGGCACCCGGTACTGGGACGTCACCGCGGGGCGGAGCGAACGCAGCAACCACCGCACGCCCCAGACGGTTTACGACGATTCGGCCGGGTGCGTGTCACAGGGCGCGAGCGCGGGTTTCGACGTCTCGGTCAGTCGTACGTTCCGCCGCCCCGGTTCCGCGCAGGTGGAGCGGACACAGACGTTCCAGGCCGTCTACAACGCGGAGGACCGGGTGATCTGTGGTCCGGAGCCGAAACCGTCGGAGCCCCCGGACGATGAGGAAACGGACAGGGACACCCGACCCGACGACCGCGGAGGCCGGGACGACAGCGCCGACTGACCACGACGTCCACCATCGGTTCGGTGCCCGAAAAAGGTCACCAGGAGTCGAAAGTGGGGACGATCGCCTCGTCGATCGCGCGCAGCAGCGCGGAGGCGATGAACGGCTTGGTCAGGTAACTCGCGCCCATCGCCCGGCCGGCGGCGATCTCGACGTCGAGAACCCGCGCGGAGAGGAAGATGGCCGGCAGGTTGTCGCTGCCCTCCATCGCCCGCAGGTGCACGAGCAGCTCCATGCCGCTCATCTCGGGCATCGTGACGTCGAGGATCGCCACATCGGGCCGTCCCCTCTCGGCCACGGCCTGCAAGGCCGTCTTCGCCGACGTCGTACCGATCACCCGGTGCCCGTTGGACTGCAACCGGAACGTCACGATGCGAACGGTGTCCGGATCGTCGTCCACCACCAGAACCCGGGCCATAACATGCCACCTCAACCGTAGGAACACTGCCGTCCGGGGGAGGTTGTCGACGCCTGGTCCACGGATCTTGAGAAGCAGTCTGCGGGCGCGGCCCGGCTCTCGAGGAAGTGGCGCCGATCGCTACACCCGGGGCGCCGGGGTGTCGAAATGCCGTGGGTGACCCTCGCGACCAACCCGGTGCGGCCTGCCCGGGCCCGGCCCGGACAGCCCGGACAGCTGCGGTTCGTCGGCGGGCTCCTCCTGCTCGCCGTGCTCGTCGTGGTGCCTACCGTGGGGGCCGTGATCGCCTACGACCGGATGGTGCGGTCGAACGCCGAGCGGGAGATGCGCAACACCGCCGATCTGGCCGACGTGTTCCTGCAGCAGCAGAATGCCGGGCTGACCACCCTGATCCAGTCGGTGGCGCAGGACAACGGGATCGTGGACGTGCTGTCCGGTACAGAAACCAGCGCCACCACTTCCACCACTTCTGCCACGAAGACCGCGACGGTGCTGCGCACGCTCCTGGCGGCCGGCGGTGACTCGGTGCTCTCCGTGGCCCTGCTGGACGCCGACGGCAAGGTGATGACCGACCTGCCCGACCGGGTGCCGGACGGCTACGACCTGAAGGCCCAGACCGGGGTGCCGGACTTCACCGGCACCGAGACGTACGCGGTCTCCTCGGTGTACCGCAGCCCGGTCTTCGACACCGACGTCACCGCCATCACCGTGCCGATGTACGTTCTCGACCCGCCCGCCGTCGGATACCTGCGGATGGTGCGCGACCTCACCGGCGTGCAGCACTACGTGGACACCTATGCACAGGGCCGCGGCATCCGGATGAGCGTGCTCGACGCCTCCGGTCAGCTGGTGGCCGACAGCGGCGGCGCAGCCCCCGCCGGGCTCTCCGAAGCCGCGCGCCTGGCCCGCGGCCGCACCGTGCTGGTCGGCAACGGGCACATCGTCGCTGCCAGTGCGTCCGGCCCGACCTCTTCCGGTCCCGGCCGGACATCGGTGGACGGCTGGCGGGTGGTGGCCCAGGAGTCGGAGACCGCCGCCATGCGGCCCGCGATGTTCTTCCGCGCGGTGGCCCTGGGCACGGCAGCCCTGATCCTGCTCGGGGTGATCGTCGTGGCGGTCCTGCGCCGGCGTGCGCTACGGGACGCGCTGCTGGCCACCCGCTCACTGTCGGAGAACCAGCGCCGCATGCGGGACCTGGCCAATTCCTCGCCCGGGGTGCTGCTACGCCTGGACCGGGACGGCCTCGTGGACTTCTGCTCGGTGGCGGCCGAGCAACTGCTCGGCATTCCCGGGGACGATCTGGTCGGTCGTGAGCTGGCGCCGTTCCTGGTGGCCGAGAGCGAGCCGGACACCTCCGCCCGGCTCCAGTCGCTCATCAGCACCGGCGAACAGCAGGTGTTCCTGGCCCGGACCCGCGGACCCGGCGGCACCCGGCGCATCGTGGAGTGCAACTTCCGGGTGCGCACCGAGGCCGATCTGGAGATCTGGGGCTCCCTCCAGGACGTCACCGACCGGCTCAGTGCCCGCGACCAGGTGGAGCAGCTCTTCCAGCTCTCCACCGACTTCATGGCCGTGGCCGACTTCGGCGGCCGTCTGCTGCAGACCAACCCGGTCTGGTCCGCGTCTCTGGGAATGAGCCCGGACCAGTTACTGGGCCTGCGGTTCGAGGAGGCCTTCCCCAGCGGGGACGAGTCGGACCAGCGGCGGGTGGCCGAGCAGCTGGCCCGGCTGGTCACCGACCCGGGCGTGGCCACGTTCGAGAACCGTTTCGTGCGTGAGGGAGTGGTGCGCACCCTGCTGTGGACCGTGGCCTCCGACCCGGACCGCCGGCTGATCTACGCCGTCGGGCGTGACATCACCTCGCAGAAGGAACTGCAGAACGCGCTGTCCGAGACCCGCGACCAGGCGGTCGAGGCGTCCCGGCTGAAGTCCGAGTTCGTGGCCACCATGAGCCACGAGATCCGGACCCCGATGAACGGCGTGATCGGCCTGACCGACCTGCTGCTCGGCACCCCGCTGACCGAGACCCAGCGCCGTTACGTGGAGGGTGTGCGCACGGCGGGGGATGCCCTGCTCACCGTCATCAACGACATCCTCGACTTCTCCAAGATCGAGGCCGGGCGGCTGATGCTCGACCGCGTCGACTTCCGGCTGGAGGACGTGGTCGACGACGTGGTCACGCTGGTGCGGCAGAACGCCTCGAGCAAGGGCCTGGAACTCACCGTCGACTACGAGTCCGGGGTGCCCTTCGCCCTCAGCGGCGATCCCGGCCGGCTGCGTCAGATCCTGCTCAACCTCACCCACAACGCGGTGAAATTCACCGAGCACGGCGGGGTCTCGATCTCCGTCACGCCGGGCCCGCCGTGCCCGGACGGCCAGGTCGCGGTGAACTTCGCCGTCACCGACACCGGGATCGGGATCGAGCCGGCCCGCCTGGACCTGCTTTTCGAACCGTTCCGGCAGGCGGACGAGGGCACCAGCCGGGCCTACGGCGGCACCGGTCTGGGCCTGTCGATCAGCCGTCGCCTGGCCGACCTGATGGGCGGCACGATCCGCGCCACCAGCCGGCTCGGCCAGGGCGCCACGTTCGTCGCCGAACTGGTGTTCGCCCCGGCCGACAACTGGGGCCGCTCGGTGCGGGGCCGCGACGCGCGCGGCCTGGCCGTGCTGATCGTCGACGACAACGAGGTCAACCGCCTGGTCATGCAGACCCAGCTGACCCGCTGGGGGATGCGCCCGGTCGCCGCCGGTTCCGCCGACGAGGCGATGGACCTGCTGACCAACCGTTCGGCCCCGGCCGGTGGGTACGACCTGGCCGTGATCGACATGCACATGCCCGAGCGCGGCGGTCTGGCGCTGATCGAGCAGATCCGCCAGGTGCCCGCGCTCGCGAATCTTCCGGTGATCGGCGTCGGTTCGGGTGAAGAGGTCGGCGACGCGACGGTGGCGCGACAGATCAGTGCCTATCTCACCAAACCGGTGCGGCAGTCCGACCTGTTCGGCGCCCTGACCCGGGTGACCCTGACGGTGGGCGAGCCGCCACCCGTCGCCGATCGACGGCCGATCGCCGCACCCGAACGTGAACCGGAGCCACGAACCCCGGCCCGGGAGTCGTTCCGGCTGCTGCTGGTGGAGGACAACGACATCAACCAGACGGTCGCGCTGGGCATCCTGTCGCAGCTGGGATACCGGGTGGACGTTGCCGGGCACGGTGAACAGGCGCTGACGATGAGCGCGCAGAACGACTACGACGCGATCCTGATGGACTGCCAGATGCCGGTGATGGACGGGTACACGGCCACCGTCGAGCTACGGAAACGCCCGGCCACCCGCACGGTTCCGATCATCGCCATGACGGCGGCCACGTTCGCCGCCGACCGGCAGCGGTGTTTCGACTCGGGTATGGACGACTTCATCGCCAAGCCGGTGCGGTCGGCCACCCTCCAGGCCACGCTGAACCGCTGGCTACGCACCGATGACGAGGCGCCACCGGCCGGACGGGGAGAGAAGACCCAGCCGATGGAACGGCACTACTCGGCCGTGCGGGACAAGCTGGCCGCGATGCGCGACCAGGAACACGTCACGGTGGCCGCCCCGGCTTCCGTCGCCGTGATCGAGACCACCGCTGTCATTCCCCGGCAGCCCGGACCCGTGGAGGAAACCTTGGCCCAGGAGCGCCCCGATGCGGCCGGGCCGCAGCCCGGGGAGATGGCCGACACCAACGAGCGGATCGCCGAATTACTCGGTGAGGGAACCGATTTTGAGGTCGAGCTGGTGCGCGACATCATCTCGTCGTTCCTGTCCCGCACCGTGGACCTCCTGCAGCGCCTCAGCCTGGCGGTCACCGCGGACGACGCCGAGGCGGCCTACCTGCACGCCCACAGCCTGGCCGGGGCCGGGCTGAACCTCGGCACCGTGCAGGTGGTCGGGATCGCCCGGCAGATCGAGGCCGAGGCCAAGGCCGGGCACGCCGCCCGGTGCGGTCAGCTGCTGGTCGACCTGGAGGTGGCGCTCGACCAGGCCCGGGTGCGCCTGCGGGACCTGGCGGCGAACCTGCCGGAGCCCACGGCCTCTTAGGGAGCCAGGTAGCTGTACCGGTGATGGTGGGTGAACCCGGCCTTCTCGTAGGTGGCCAGGGCGTTCACGTTGTCCTCGGCCACCTGGAGGAAGATCGACCGGGCGCCGTGCTCCCACCCCCAGTCGCCGATCACGCCGATCAGGATGGTCGCCAGGCCGCGGCGCCGCCAGGAGGGGGCGACCTCCATCGCGGTCAGCCCGGCCCAGCTCTCGGCCAGTGAACCCCGCACCACTGCGGCGACCTCACCGGCGTCCGTACGCAGTGAGGCGAACACCTGACGCGGGGCCGAGGTCAGCAGCCGCACCCCGTGGTCGGGCACCGCCTGCCCGCGGTAGTGGTACTGGCTGATCCAGGCCGGGTCGGGCTCGTCCGTCAGGGTGAGGGTCAGGCCCTCGGGCAGCGCCCGGCCACCCAGCCGCGGCGCCAGGGCGCGCACCTCACCGGTCGCGGCCGTCATCACCGCCGTGGAGCTGCCGGGCACCTGCGTCCACCCCTCGGCCTCGAAGGCGGAGGTGGCGGCCAGGAGCTGATCGGTGTCGCCGTCGTCGATGCGGGGCTCCGGGGCCGCGGCGACCGGCTTCAGGCCGCGCTCGGCGTACCAGTCCACGACCTCCACCACCGCGACGTCGAGCTGCATGCCCGGCTCGCCGACCGCCAGCACCGAGTTGGCCCGGTTGGTGAAGCCCTCGGTGGCCCGCAGCAGCCAGCCGCCGAGCCAGTCCTGCTCGGCCGCCTGCCAGTGCTTGGCCATCGCCAGCTCGAGATCGGCCACCGACAGGGCGCGGTGCGGGGGAGCGGGGCGGCTGGCCTTCGGGGGTACCGGTTTTCCGGCGACGATGCTGCTCAGAGGCACGTCGACCGGACCGTGGCGGCCGGCGACGGTCAGCGTCTGCCCGGTGACGGCGAGGAGTTCACCCAGCACGTCGTGCAGGCCGGAGGCGTCGCGGCGGCGGACGACGACCCGGGAACCGATGTGCTCGGCCCAGTCGGTCCCGTCCTGGGCGGATGGTTTCGTGCTCACTGCGGCCCCTTCGGCGACACTCGGGTGGAGGATCAGCGATACTAAGCGGGGCCCCGATGTCACCGGCGTCGACGGCCGCGGCGACGACCGGCCCTGGCGAGCGACCAGGGCCGCATACCAGGAGGACCCGACGTGACCTACGTCATTGCGCAGCCCTGCGTGGATGTGAAGGACAAGGCCTGCATCGAGGAATGCCCGGTCGACTGCATCTACGAGGGTGACCGGATGTTGTACATCCACCCCGACGAATGCGTGGACTGCGGTGCTTGCGAGCCGGTCTGCCCGGTCGAGGCGATCTTCTACGAGGACGACGTCCCGGAACAGTGGGGCGACTACTACAAGGCGAACGTCGAGTTCTTCGAAGATCTCGGCTCGCCGGGTGGCGCGTCCAAGATGGGCCTGATCAACAAGGACCACGCGTTCATCCTCGCCCTTCCCCCGCAGGCCGGGGAATGACCGCCCCGGTGCTGCCCGACTTCCCCTGGGACAAGCTGGTCCCGTACAAGACCAGGGCCGGGCAGCATCCGGGAGGGATTGTCGACCTCTCGGTCGGTACCCCGGTCGACCCGACACCGGATCTGGTGCGGCAGGCCCTGGCCGACGCCTCGGACGCCCCCGGCTACCCGCAGACCTACGGCACCCCGCCCCTGCGCCAGGCTGTCGTGGACTGGTTCGCCCGTCGCCGCAACGCGCCGGGCGTCGATCCCGACGGCGTGATGCCGACCATCGGCTCCAAGGAGCTGGTGGCCTGGCTGCCGCTCCTGCTCGGACTGGGCGCGGGCGATGTGGTCATGCATCCGCAAGTGGCATATCCCACGTACGACGTGGGTGCGCGACTGGCCGGAGCCACTCCGCTCGCCGCCGACGGCACACTGCAGGTGGGTCCCGGCGCCCGCTCGGTGAAGCTGGTCTGGCTGAATTCACCGGGCAACCCCACCGGCCGGGTACTGGGTGTCGAGCACCTGAAGAAGGTCGTCGACTGGGCCCGCTCGATCGGTGCCGTGGTGGCCAGTGACGAGTGCTACGCCGAGCTCGGCTGGGACGGCGTCGAGGTGCCGAGCCTCCTCGATCCGGAGGTCTGCGGCGGCTCCCACGAGGGTCTGCTGGTGGTCTACTCGACCAGTAAGCAGTCCAACCTGGCGGGCTACCGGGCGGCCTTCGTGGCCGGGGATCCCGTTCTGGTGCGCCGCATTCTGGAGATCCGTAAGCACGCCGGGATGATCGTGCCGTGGCCGGTGCAAGAGGCCCTGAGGGTGGCACTCGGCGACGACGAGCACGTGGCGCAGCAGCGCGAGCGGTACCGCCGTCGGCGTGAACTGATGCGCGCCTGGCTGACGTCCGAGGGCTTCAAGATTGATCACTCGGAAGCCGGACTCTACTTCTGGGCCACTCGTGACGAGCCCTGCTGGGACACGGTCGCAGACCTCGCCGAGCGTGGGGTTCTCGTCACACCGGGAGACTTCTACGGCCCGACGGGTGCCCGGCACGTGCGCGTGGCCATGACCGTGAGTGATGAAAGAGTGGCGCAACTCGCTGCCCGTGCGGCCGGTCCGGATGGCTCAGTCCGTTCGGCGGGGGGTAACTTGCGTTAAGGCCGTGTGTCCAGGCGAACCTGCCCGGCGCTGAAGGCCGATAGACCCTGGACCCAGACACCAGCGTGGGAGCGTCTTCATGTCCGACGGATCCGATCAGATCACCCTGAACTACCCGGGTGGCGAACTCGACCTGGGAGTGACCCGGGCCACTGAGGGCGGCGCCGGGGTGAGCGTGTCCTCGCTCCTGTCCACGACCGGTTACGTCACGTTGGACCCGGGTTTCACCAACACGGCGTCCTGCACCTCGGCCATCACGTACATCGACGGCGACGCGGGAATTCTCCGCTACCGGGGCTACCCGATCGCGGAACTGGCCGAGAAGTCCTCCTTCATCGAGGTCAGCTACCTGCTGATCTACGGTGAGCTGCCGACCCCGACGCAGCTGGCGGACTTCACCACCAAGATCCAGCGGCACACGCTGCTGCACGAGGACTTCAAGCGCTTCTTCGACGGCTTCCCGCGGGACGCGCACCCGATGCCCGTGCTGTCGGCGGCGGTCTCGGCGCTGGGTACGTTCTACCCGGACAGCCTGAGCATCCGTGACCACGACCAGGTCGAGCTGGCGACGACGCGGCTCCTGGCCAAGCTGCCGACCATCGCGGCGTACGCCTACAAGAAGTCGGTCGGCCAGCCGTTCCTCTACCCGGACAACTCACAGGGCCTGGTGGAGAACTTCCTGCGGATGACCTTCGGGTTCCCGGCCGAGCCCTACGACGTCGACCCGGTACTGGCGAAAGCCCTTGACCTGCTGTTCATTCTGCACGCCGATCACGAGCAGAACTGTTCGACCTCGACCGTTCGGCTCGTCGGTTCCGGCCAGGCGAACCTGTTCGCCTCGGTCTCGGCCGGCATCCACGCGCTCTCCGGGCCGCTGCACGGCGGCGCCAACTCGGCCGTGCTGGAGATGCTCGAGGAGATCAAGAATTCTCCCGACGGCCCGGACACCTTCATGAACAAGGTGAAGAACCGCGAGGGCGGCGTGCGCCTGATGGGCTTCGGGCACCGGGTGTACAAGAACTACGACCCGCGCGCGGCGATCATCAAGAAGACCGCCGACGACATCCTGCGTGGTCTCGGCGTCGACGACCCGCTGCTCGACATCGCCCTGCGTCTGGAGGAGATCGCCCTCCACGACGACTACTTCATCGAGCGCAAGCTGTACCCGAACGTGGACTTCTACACGGGCCTCATCTACAAGGCGATGGGCTTCCCGACGAAGATGTTCACGGTGCTGTTCGCCCTCGGTCGTCTCCCGGGCTGGATCGCCCAGTGGCGCGAGATGATGGAAGACAAGCAGACCAAGATCGGCCGTCCGCGGCAGATCTACATCGGGGCCACCGAGCGTAACTACCTGGAGATCGGCAACCGCTGATAGGAACGTGAAAAGGCCCGGTGATCAAGGGTTTCGATCACCGGGCCAAGGAATCTGCGGTCAGTAGACCGTGATTCTCACCTGACGTTCGCCGAGCCCGGTATCGGTCTGGGTCCAGCCTTTCCCCGATTTCGACCGGTCCCAGGTGTAGCCGTCCAGCGAGACCTGCCGCACCCCCAGATCGTCGGCCCGGGCCAGGGCCCACGACGCGAGGGCCCAGGCGTACCGCTTCTCCTGGGCCGCGGGCACCGAGAAGGTCAGCGCGGTGCCCGCCTGATCGACCTTCGAGTTGTTCCGGCCGAGCTCGGCCTTGGCGGCCGCGCGGACCGCGGAGGACCGGGCGGTGAGCCCGTTCTCGCCGGGTACCTGGGCGGTCAGGTCACCGTCTTCCCGCAGGACGCAGTTCCAGCCGCCGGGGGAGTAGCCGGCCAGCGGGGACACGACCATCCGGGCCTCCGGCTCGTGGTCGGCGTAGGCCTCCGGATAGGCCGAGCGCTGCACCTTCTGCGCGGCCTCGGTGATGGTGAGCTCGTCCAGGTCGCCGACCTTCTCGAGCGCGTCGTAGAACGCGTTGGCGGAGTAGATCGGGTCGAGGATCTCCTCCCGCGTGCCCCAGCCCTGCGACGGGCGCTGCTGGAACAAGCCCACCGAGTCGCGGTCGCCGTAGGTGATGTTGCGCAGCTTCGACTCCTGTATCGCGGTGGCCACACCGATTGTGGCCGCCCGCACCGGGAAGTCCCGCTTCTCGGCGATCGCGGTGATGATCGCGGCATTGTTGGCCTGGTCGATCTCCAGGGTGTGCGACGAGCCGTCGGAGAACTCGCCGGTGCAGATCTCGCGGATCGTCACCGGGCCGACCGCGCCCTGCAACCAGACCCAGGCGGCGGCCACCGAGCCACCGGCGGTCACCGCAATCACCGTGAGGGCAATGATCAGGCCACGGAACCGGCTGCGTTTCCTGGGTCTTTCGGCGCCGGTGGACGGCCCGCGGTCGCCCGGCGGCCGGCGCGGGGGTTCCGCGCCGGTGGGGTCGCCGTCGGTGCGCAGGGGCCGCGTGCTGGTCCCGGCGATGGGTCGATCCGGCCGTGCCGTACCGGCTTTGGGGCCGCCGGCGGGCATGGGCCGAGTGGGTTCCGAGGGGTTCATACCTCCCTCTCATCCGTGGTCGGGCAGTTCCGGTCGCTTCCTGACGAATCCTGTCGCAACGAGAACTGCCCGACCACTACACGAGGTTCCCGGTCAGGCGTTCGCGTGCAGGGCGTCGTTCAGGGCGAAGGTGAAGGAACCACCGGTGCGGGCCAGGGCCTCGACGGCCCCGGTGGTGGAGTTGCGGCGGAACAGCAGGCCAGTGGCACCGGAGAGCTGAAGCGCCTTGACCGTTGTCGGGTTCTGCGCCCGGGCGCCGGTCTCGGGGTCGGACAGCAGCAGGAGTTTGGTACCCGCGGTGAGGTAGAGCCCGGCCTCGACGACACAGTCGTCGCCCAGGGCGATGCCCAGACCGGCGTTGGCGCCGAGCAGGCAGCGCTCGCCGATCGACACGACCTCCTTGCCGCCGCCCGAGAGCGTGCCCATGATCGAGGCGCCGCCGCCGATGTCCGAGCCCTCGCCGACCACGACACCCTGCGAGATACGTCCCTCGACCATCGAGTGGCCGATCGTGCCGGCGTTGAAGTTCACGAAGCCCTCGTGCATGACCGTGGTGCCCTCGGCCAGGTGGGCGCCCAGGCGCACCCGGCTGGTGTCGGCGATACGCACGCCGGTGGGCAGCACGTAGTCGGTCATCCGCGGGAACTTGTCCACGCCGGTGACCTCGACCCGGGTGCCCGGGCCGCCGCCGGCGCGGATGCGCAGCCGGGTGGCCTCGAAGTCTTCGGCCGGGCAGGGACCGTGATTGGTCCACACCACGTTCGGCAG
This sequence comes from Kineosporia sp. NBRC 101731, assembly GCF_030269305.1. Taxonomy (NCBI): domain Bacteria; kingdom Bacillati; phylum Actinomycetota; class Actinomycetes; order Kineosporiales; family Kineosporiaceae; genus Kineosporia; species Kineosporia sp. NBRC 101731. Next base: position 487,726 of record NZ_BSTC01000002.1, on the reverse strand, counting down.
GGCGCCGAAGATGCCACTCAGGTTGATCGTGTTGGGCTTCACCAGCCGGTGCGAGAGCAGGTGCAGGCGGAGGTAGGCGTCGGGAGTGTCTTTCGGCTCCGCGTCCAGGTCGATCTGGGTGCGAACCACGTGCAGGCGCACCTTGCGGTGGGGGTCGGTGCCCTCCAGGGCCGCCAGGTCGGCGGGGACGGCGAACGGGCCGGCGTCGTCGGGGGCGGTGCCGAGCTGGGGCGCCGGGTACCAGGTGTCCAGTACGACTCCGGCCTCGGTGCTGCTGGCCAGGCCATAACCCCAGGCCAGGCGGCTGGTGGAAGCGGGCGCGGGGGACGTGGAACTCACCTCGGTCATGGGTTGCATCCTACGGGTGGACGATGTGCGCTCCGGACCGCGAGTAGGCTCCCGGCCATGCCTGAAGCGACTGCCCCGGTCCAGCTCGACCTGACCGGGAGCGTCGCCGACCTGACCCGCGTCCTGTGTGACATCCCCTCGGTCAGCGGCGACGAGGCCGCCATCGCCGACGCGATCGAAACCGCACTGCGGGGTTTCGCGCACCTCGAGGTGATCCGCGACGGTCACTGCGTGATCGCCCGCACGCATCTGGGGCGGGCCGAGCGCGTCGTGGTCGCCGGGCACATCGACACCGTGCCGATCGCGGACAACCTGCCCACACGCACCGTGGACGGGGTCATCCACGGCCGGGGCACCGTCGACATGAAGGGCGGCGTCGCCGTCGCGCTGGTTCTCGCGGCGGGGGTTCCCGAGCCCACCCGCGACGTCACCTACGTGTTCTACGACTGCGAGGAGATCGAGGCCACGCGCAACGGGCTGGGCCGTCTCTCCCGCACGCGTCCCGAGATTCTGCAGGCCGACTTCGCCGTGCTCGGTGAGCCCACCTCGGCCGTGGTCGAAGGCGGTTGCCAGGGCACGATGCGGATCGAGGTGGCGTTGTCCGGGACGGCCGCGCACTCGGCCCGGTCGTGGATGGGCTCGAACGCCGTGCACGCGGCGGGCCCGGTCCTCGATGTACTGAATGCCTATGAGGCGCAGCAGATCGAGGTGGACGGGCTGGTCTACCGGGAGGGCCTGAATGCCGTCGGTATCTCCGGCGGCATCGCCGGCAACGTGATCCCCGACCGCTGCACGGTGCTGATCAATTACCGCTTCGCGCCGGACAAGTCGCTCGCAGCCGCCGAGGCGCACCTGCGGGAGCTGTTCGCCGGGTACGAGATCACCGTCACCGATGCCTCGCCTGCCGCCCGACCCGGTCTGAACGCGCCGGTGGCAGCCAATTTCGTCGCCGCGGTCGGGGGCACGCCGGGCCCGAAGTACGGCTGGACCGACGTGGCCCTGTTCTCCACCCTCGGAATCCCGGCCGTGAACTTCGGCCCGGGCAACCCCTCGCTCGCGCACAAGGACGACGAGCGCTGTCCCATCAGCGATCTCGTGGCCTGCGAGGACGCGATGCGGCGCTGGCTGACGTCTTAGGCCACGGCGAACAGGTGGTCGACGATCGGCTCGGGCACCGCGTAGGAGTTCGCACCGTCGATGGTCAGGCAGGTGGTCGTGCCCTGCATGAACCACACCACGTCGTCGAACTCGAACGGCTTCACCGGCCGGACCAGCCAGTGCTTGAACGATTCCCGGTGCATGACCGCGAGAGTGCGGTTGCCGCGCCAGAGGGTCACCGTGTCCATGCGCACGACCACCTCGATCGTGCCCACCCGCCAGCCGCGACTGTCGGTGAGGTCGAACTCCAGCCGCCCCGTCCACTGCATCGGTGGTTGTTGCTGCGGCGGATAGGCCATCGGGTGTGAAGTCGGGGTGCGCGGGGTACGGGGGGTTGGGTCGGCCGCCGGGGGCCGCCGTTCCTGCTGGGATGCGTCGGGTCGGCTGCCGCTGGTGGTCGTCTGCTGCTCAGTCATGAGATCTCGATTCCGCCCGTCACCGTCGCCGAACTCAGTACTTCTCCGCGTGGCCGGTATGCGCGGTTCAACCACGACGTGCCCGCGGTTCGATCCACGTGTCGTCGAGCCCGTTCGCCCCGCCCGCCGTCCAAGCCACTACGACCCTCCGCTCAAGCCCCCGGATCGTTCCGCACCGTTACATCTTGCTCACGCATAGGTTTATTTAAGAGTGATTAGAGCGCAATATGACCTTTTGTGCACCTGATGAGTGCACCGAGCGTTCGCCGAGGAGGGTGGACAGGGGAGTCCGGGGATGCGGGCACCTCAAGAGGTCCCTGGTTTTGGTGCGGTGAGAGTGCACGTTGAGGGCGCGGGTCAAGCGTGACCGGGCGCCCATCAATGGACGCGGGTCAGCTTGTGGGTGTGTGGGTGGCGCCCTTCTCCGTTCGTGATCAGGCAATTCCCCAGCCTTCGGCCGGGAGGTGACACCGCTTCCCCGGGGAAGGTTGCCTGATCGCGAACGGGAAGGTGGCCAACCTTCGTGGTCACCGTGCCAGAGCGCGGGGAGGCGATTGACATGATCAGGAACGGGATCAGGGCTGCTCGGTTCCCGCCGGCGAACACATCTGTGGTGGCCGGGCCGGGACGCGGGCACCCCACAGGGGCGGGGGAGCACTGGTGCGTGCTCCCGCGTCGGCCGAGGCACGTCGTCAGGGCGCGCTGAAGGGGTGCCGACGGCGTCAGCCCGTCGGGTCGTCCTTCATGGTCGGGTCAGTCGTTGGGGCTGCGGTGCCGGCGGCGGGCCGAGAGATCGATGATTGCCTGGCGGGACGTGGAAGGGCCGGACTGGTCGCGGTTACCGGTGCCCGGGAGCTGGCCCTGGTCGTCGCGCAGGTCGACCTCGTCGTCCTCGGACCAGCCGTTGCCGGTGCGCGGGCCGGCGGGGCCCGCGCCCCACGGGTCGCTCGCAGTGGGCCGCCAGGGGGCCTGGGGCTCCTCCGGGGTGTTGCTGTACGGCGAGGGGGCGGCCGGTAGGGGCGGTGTCGGGGCCGAGGGGAGCGCCGGCAGGGCCGGCGGGGAGCCGTTCTGGTAGCCGTTCTGGTAGCCACCGCCGTAGCCGCCGGAGTACGACCCCGACGACGAGTAGTCCGAGCCGCTGCCGTAGGACGAGCCGGAGTAGCTGTCACCGGCCGACGGGGTGCCGCCACGGGACTGGCCCGGCAGCGGGTCGTTCAGAGGGTCGCTGAGGGCCCGGATCGTCTCGGTGGACGGGCCGAGGTTCGGGTCCGGCCGGTAGATCTGGGCAGCGGTCTCCTGGAAGCGGCGATCGGCCTCGGCCGGCTCCGGCCGGCGTTCACGGCGGTTCGGCTCGCTGCGGGAGGGGTCGTTGGGGGGCGCCAGGGAGTCCGGGATGGGGGCCGAAGGGGTCGTCGGGGACTCCAGCGCCGCGGCGGAGGGCATCATCCAGCCACCGGTGTGCGGGCCCTGCGCGGTCGGCCACGTGCTGCTGGAACTCGACGCCGAGGCGGCCAGCTTGGCGGCGCGTTCGTAGGCCTCGCGCCGGATCTCCTCGGCGGCGCGGCGCACCTCTTCCAGGCGGCGGCGCTCGGACTCCTCGCGGGCGGCCTGCTCGCGGGCGATCTTCTCGGCTTCCTCACGCTCGGCGCGCTCGCGCGCCTCACGCTCACGACGGGCCGCGGCAGCGCGCTCGCGGGCCTCGTGGATGCGGCGCTCACGCTCGGCGCGCTGCTTCTCGAGGCGCTCGGCCTCGGCCTTGGCCAGGGCGGCCTGACGTTCCTTCTCCAGACGTTCCTTCTCGGCCTTCTCCGCGGCGAGGCGCTCGGCCCGGGCGCGGGCTTCGGCTTCTTGGCGTTCGCGTTCGAGGCGCTCGGCTTCGGCTTTGGCGCGGGCTTCGGCTTCTTTTCGCTCGCGTTCGAGGCGTTCGCGTTCGAGGCGCTCGGCTTCGGCTTTGGCGCGGGCTTCGGCTTCTTTGCGTTCCCGTTCGAGGCGTTCGCGTTCGAGACGTTCGGCTTCGGCCTTGGCGCGGGCCTCGGCCTCCCGGCGTTCGGCCTCGACCCGCTCGCGTTCGCGGCGCTCGGCCTCCAGACGGCGGCGTTCCCGCTCACGCCGTTCGGCCTCGAGGCGTTCGGCCTCGGCCCGTTCCCGCTCGAGACGTTCGGCCTCGGCCCGCTCGCGTTCGGCCCGTTCCCGTTCCGCCCGCTCACGTTCGCGCTCAATGCGTTCCCGTTCGAGCCGCTCGGCCTCGAGGCGTTCGGCTTCGGCCTGCGCGAAGGCCGCCTGTCGTTCCCGCTCACGGCGTTCCGCCTCGGCGCGGGCCTCCGCCTCGCGCCGTTCACGATCCATCTGCTCGGCGAGCCGACGGGCCTCGGCCTCGATGCGCTCGCGCTCTTCCTTCTCGCGACGCTGGGCCTCGAGCTCAGCCTTCTCCGCCTCTTCCCGAGCCTGGCGCTCGCGGGCATCGGCCGCCTGCCGGGCCGCAACCGCGGCAGCGGCCTCGGCCTGCTGCTTCTCCACCGCGATGCCGTTCATCGGCGAGTGCGCCTCGGCGTCCCGCGCAGCGCGGCGGGAGCGCCGGCTACCGGCGGGCGGGGGCGACACCGGGCTCGAGCCGGGGCCGGGAGCCGCACCGGAGTCGGTGCTGCCGAACCGGCGGATCTCGGAAGAGGCTGACCCCTTCTCGATCTCGCGGTCGGCGAGGGCATCGGTCAGCGCCGGGTCACCCGGGGGCGGCAGGCGCAGGTCGGTGCCGTTGACCGGGTTGCCGTTGACCGGGGTGCCGTTGACCGGGGTGCCGTTGAGCTGAACACCGTTGACGGGGGTGCCGTTGACCGGAGTGCCGGTGGCGGCCTCGTCGTGGTCCGGTTCGAAGTTCGGGTCGCCGGCCCGGCGGCCGCCGTTGAGTCCCGGCGGCGCGGGGTGGGGCGAACCCGGGCGGCTGTGCGGGCCGAGTACCTCGGCGCCCAGCGTGCGGGTGGGTGTGGGTGGCATCGACATGGCGGCCACGTCGTCCGTGGACTCATCGCCCCAGCCGGGGCTGGACGGGCCGATGAGGGAGCGGACCTCGTGGTCGCCCGGGCGTTCCCGCTTGGCGGCCAGGAGTCGCTCGTCGGCGCGCCGGAACAGCTTCTCGGCATCCGCGTCGGGGCGCCGGCCGGACAACGACCACACTGCCGCACAACCGGTGGAGATGCTCACCTCGAGGCCGTCGGCGAGCTCGTTCCACGGTCGCGCGTCCACGGCCACCCGCATCCGCTCGGCGACCGCGTTGGCCTCTTCGTCGCCGGTGCCGGGCAGCAGCACCACGAACTCGTCGCCGCCGTACCGCAGGAGCTGATCGTCGGTGCGCAGTTGCAGCGACAGGCTGGCCGCGACCCGGCGCAGCACCTCGTCGGCGACCACGTGGGTGAAGCGGTCGTTGATCTCCTTGAAATGGTCGACGTCGACCAGGATGAGGGCGAGCGGCAGGGGGCCGAAACGCAGCAGCTGACGCAGTTCCTCGTCGAGCGCGCGGCGGTTGCCGACCCCGGTCAGGGCGTCGGTCCGGCTCTCGGTGCGTAGTGCCTGGTGCTCCAGGGCCTGCCGGGCGGTGTCGGCGACCAGGTCCATGCCGCGCCAGCCCAGGCGCACCAGCAGTTCGGTCATCCGGTGCAGCACCGGTACGACCTCGCCGTTGGCGTAGGTCTCCAGCCACAGCCGCTCGCGGGTGCGGCAGACCTCCAGCACCAGGTTGGGCAGGGTGGCCGGCGGGGAGATCGCGGCGTCGTCGAGGCTGCGGGCCGTGGCCAGCGAGCCGACCAGGGCGTGGGCCCGCATCGCGGCGAGCGAGATGATCTGGCGCTCGGCGGCGGGCAGATCGCCCACGGTGCCGAAGGCGTCGGGGCCGAGCAGGCGCAGCGCTTCGGACGGCCGGCCGCGGTACGCGGCCGCCAGGGCCCGCACCCCGTTACCCCCGCGACGCAGGGTGCCGGGCACCGCGTCCTCCGGCAGGTTGTCGACCTTGGTGGCCAGTTCGACCGCGCGGCTCATCAGTTCTTGCTGGGGGTCCTGCGCGCCGCCGGCCAGCGGTTCCATCGCGCGGGCCGCCAGCTCGGTGGCCCAGATGGCCCAGTGCTCGGCCCGGTCCAGGGTGCTGCGTGAGGAGATCGTGTGCTCGATGCGTGTGCGCATCTCGTCGGCGCGGTCCTGCAGCCGCAGCCCGGCGTAGACCACGGCCAGACCGTTCAGCAGCCGGTAGCCGCTCTCGTCGGTGAGCTCGTCACCCGCCAGGGCCGAGTCGGCGCGGGCCAGGTCGGCCGTCGCCCCGCCGATGTCACCGGAGTCGACGCGGAACTGGGCGCGGGTGGCGCAGGCGATCGCGGCCCAGAGCCCGGCCTGACGCTCGTGGGCAGCGCGTTCCAGCACGTCACAGGCGGCGATCGCGGTCTGGTGACCGCCACCGAGCCGGCGCAGCAGCACGGCGCGGCCGTAGAGAGCCAGCAGCAGCGTCTCGTCGTCTGCGGTCTGGGCCAGGCTGGGAATCAGCGCCTCGAGTCGCCGAAGAGCGAGATCAGCGCGCCCGTACCGACCCTCGACGACGAGTTTCTCGACGTCGGCCAGCGGAGACACGCCGTCCCGGGTCAACTCCTCCGGTAGACCGCGCACGTGCCGCACACTATCCGGGTTTGAGCTCATGGCTCGAGTGCTCGGGGCCTGAATTTCCCTGTGTTGGGCTCAGCGTCACCTTCCCTGACGATTCGTGACGCCAGAGACGGGTGTTGTCACTGGTGTTGCGGTGTGGCGCTCTGCCGTGGACCGCCTAACGTCAACTGGATGAGCACGCGATCGAACGGCACAGTTCCGCAGAAGGCCGAGGAGGAATACACCTCCGGCCCGACCACGCTACGCGGTGACCTGGTTCCCGGTTCCACCACTGACCAGCGGCTTCTCGACGGCCGCGGGGCGAGCGACTGGGTGCACACGGACCCCTGGCGGGTCATGCGCATCCAGGCCGAGTTCGTCGAGGGCTTCGGATCGCTGGCCGAGCTCGGCCCGGCGATCAGCGTGTTCGGGTCGGCCCGCACGCAGCCCTCGCACCCTGACTACGAGCTGGCCCAGGAAGTCGGGCGAGCCCTGGTCGAGTCGGGCTTCGCGGTCATCACGGGCGGCGGTCCGGGTGCCATGGCGGGCGCCAACCAGGGGGCACACGCGGCCGGCGGGGTCTCGGTCGGGCTGGGTATCGAGCTTCCCTTCGAGCAGGGCATGAACCAGTGGGTCAACCTCGGCGTGAACTTCCGCTACTTCTTCGCCCGTAAGACGATGTTCGTTAAATATGCGCAGGGATTCATTGTGCTGCCGGGCGGTTTCGGCACCTTCGACGAGCTGTTCGAGGCGCTCGTGCTGGTACAGACCCGCAAGGTCACCTCGTTCCCGATCGTGCTGCTGGGTACCGACTACTGGCAGGGAATGATGGACTGGCTGGCCGGCCCGGTGCTGGCCCGCGGCATGATCAAGGCCGCCGACCTCGAGCTGGTCACGATCACCGACGACGTGGAGAAGGCCGTGTCCCTCATGGTCGCCGCCCGGTCCGAACACGCCGCCTCGGGCGACCCCGCCACGACCTCCTGAATCAGCGGGCGACAATGGCCCGGTGGCCCGGATCTGTGTCTTCTGCGCGTCGTCCCTGACGATCGACCCCCGTTACGTCGAACTCGCCTCCCGGGTCGGGGCCGCGCTCGCGGCCCGGGGGCACGACCTGGTCTCCGGGGGCGGCTCGGTGTCGATGATGGGTGCCGTGGCGCAGGCGGTGCGAGCCGGAGGCCGGCACACCATCGGCGTCATCCCGCAGGCCCTGGTCGATCGGGAGGTCGCCGACCACGACGCGGACGAGCTGATCGTCACGCCGGACATGCGCAGCCGGAAGGGCCGGATGGACGAGCTGGCCGACGCTTTCCTCACTCTCCCCGGCGGCATCGGCACGCTGGAGGAACTGACCGAGGTCTGGACCGCCGCGTCGCTCGGCCTGCACGCCAAGCCGGTGGTGGTGCTCGACCCGACAGGCCTCTACGCCCCGTTGCACGAGCTGATCCGCAGGCTGACCGACGAGGGGTTCCTCCACGGCAACGCGGCCTCGGCGCTGGTCTGGACCACCGGCATCGACGAGGCCCTCACGGCGATCGAGCAGGGCCTGGGCGGTCCCGCGGTCTCGCCCACCATCACCGACCAGGTGGAGTCCGCCCCGTGACCGTCCCCACCCCCTCCGCCCGGCTCCGGCTCGGCGGCCGGGACTTCGCGCCCGGCGTCCCCGTGGTGATGGCGGTCATCAACCGCACACCCGACTCGTTCTACGCCGCCAACCGCATGATCGATGCGGACCGTGCGGCCGAGGCCGTCGCCCGCGCCGAGGCCGAGGGTGCGGACATCGTCGACATCGGCGGGGTCAAGGCCGGTCCCGGTACCGATGTGAACGTCACCGAGGAACTGCGCCGGGTCGTGCCCTTCCTGGCCCGGATCCGTTCCGACCACCCGGATCTGCTGCTCAGCGTGGACACCTGGCGGGCCGAGGTGGCACGCGAGGCCTGCGCCGCGGGGGCCGACCTGATCAACGACACCTGGGCCGGCCACGACCCGGAGCTGCCCGCGATCGCCGCGGCCACCGGTGCCGGGCTGGTCATCTCGCACACCGGCGGGGCCGTGCCCCGCACGCGTCCGCACCGGGTCGGCTACGGCACCGACCCCGAGGGCGTGGTGGACGACGTGCTGGCCGTGCTGGCGGGCAACGCCCGGCGGGCGGTGGACGCCGGGGTTCCGGGGGAGTCGCTGCTGCTCGACCCCACCCACGACTTCGGTAAGAACACCTGGCACGGCCTGGCTCTGCTGCGCCGCACCGAAGACCTCGTCGCGCTCAGGCACCCGGTGCTGATGTCGTTGTCCCGCAAGGACTTCGTGGGCGAGACACTGGATCTCGGCGTCGACGACCGGCTCGAGGGCACGCTCGCGGCCACCGCGGTCGCGGCCTGGTGCGGGGCGAAGGTGTTCCGCGTGCACGACGTCGCCGCGAGCCGCCGCGCCATCGACATGGTGGCCAGCATCCGGGGTGAACGCCCGCCGGCCCGTGCGGTGCGGGGGCTCGCGTGAGCTACGGGGTGTCTGCGGACGCGGGTGGCCTCCCGGTCGAGGTCGCCGACTGGTTCGCGCGGCGCACCTGGCAGCCGGTGCCCTGGAGCGCCGCCGAGCTGGTGGAGGCCAAACGCGGCCGCACCGTCAGCGTGGTGCTGCCCGCGCTGAACGAGGAGGGGACGGTCGCGGGGGTGGTCTCCGCGGTGCGGGCCGCCGGGGAACTGGTGGACGAGGTGGTGGTCATGGACGGTGGCTGCACCGATCGCACGGTGGAGAGGGCGGTCGCGGCCGGTGCCCGCGTCGTCCGGCTCGACGAGGCGCTGCCCGGTCTGACCCCACGGCCCGGCAAGGGTGAGGTGCTGTGGCGCTCGCTGGCCGCGACCCGGGGCGACCTGATCGTCTTCGTCGACGCGGACCTGGTCGAGGTCGGCCCCGAAGTGGTCGTGGGCCTGGTCGGGCCGCTGCTGACCGAGCCGGGTGTGCAGCTGGTGAAGGGCTTCTACCGGCGACCGCTGCGGATGGCGACGACCGAGCACCGCAGTGGCGGCGGCCGGGTCACCGAACTGATGGCGCGTCCCCTGCTGGCCCGCTTCGCACCGCGGCTCAGCGGGGTGGTGCAGCCGCTGGGCGGGGAATACGCCGCCCACCGCGACCTGCTCGCCCGGCTGCCCTTCGCGGGTGGCTACGGGGTGGAGATAGCGCTGCTCATGGACACGTGCCGCCTCGCCGGGCTGGACGCCATCGGCCAGGTCGACCTGGGGGTGCGCAAGCACCGCAACCGCGATCTCGCCGACCTGGGCGTGATGGCCTCGGAGATCCTGGCCGTGGTGCTGGACCGCTCCGGTGTGGACCCGGGACCCCGGCCCGTGGACCTGGTCCAGTTCGCCGAGGGCGAGCCGGCCGGCTCCGGCTGGTTCCCGGTGGTCCGCCGGGTGGAGAGGGCCGGTCGGGGGCCAATGAGAGACACCCTGAGCAGCAGATAGCTGTGCAAAATACGGAACTGTCGGTACCCCGTGGGACGATCTGATCCGTGACCTTGCTGATGGTGCTGCTGACCCTCGCCGTGGTCGCCGGGGTGATCGCCGTCGCCACCGGCGTCATCCGGGGCGGACTCGACGAGCCGGCCCAGACCGTGCCCGCCCGCGCCCTGCCCGCCGAGGGCGTCACCGGGCGCGACGTGGCCTCCTTGCGTTTTGTCCAGGGCTTCCGCGGCTACCGGATGGACCAGGTTGACGCCGCGCTCGACACCCTGGCGATCGAGGTCGATCGTCTGCGGGCCCAGGTGGCGCAGGAGAAGTCCGCCCGCCTTCAGCTCGCCCGCAGCGCGAGCGGGGGCGCGGTGACCACGACCGGTGAGGGCATCGTCCCCGTCGAGATGTCGCAAACTCCTCGCGATCAGGCCGCGAGGCCCGCAACCGGCGGCCCCGGAACAGGCTCGTTCGAAGCCCCGGGAGCGGCTACTCCGGGAACCGGTTCGTTGCCGACCACGGGTTCGCAGCCGTCAGGGGGGCAGCCGTCCTCCGGGCCGGGAACGGGCTCGTTCCCGGCGTCCGGGCCGTCGACCGGATCGGTTCCGGCCTCTGAATCCATTCCGGGAGTATCGGGTCCGGGTTCCTTCCCGGCCGCCGATGCTCCGGCGGGGCAGAACGACCCGCCGGCCGGGCCCGTCACGGGTCCGCTGCGGCGACCGCGGCGCCGGGCCGCGGGTGGCCCGTCGACCGGTGAGTTCCGGTCCCGTCCGGAAGGCCTTTCCTGATGGCGCGTTTTCGGGTGGAGGTGTCGATTGCGGCGCCGGTGTCCGTGGTGTGGGCCCGGCTGACCGACTGGTCGGCGCACGAGCAGATGGCCCCGCTGACGACCATCCGCGTCATCGGGGCGCCGGATCAGGTGGGCTCGGTGTTCGTGGCCCGCACCGGGGTCGGGCCGCTGGCCTTCGACGACTCGATGCGGATCGATGAGTTCGAGCCCCCGGCGCCGGCCTCCGACGGGCGGGCGATCGACGGCGGATCCGCACCTTCGGCCCGGTTCCGGGTGACCAAGACCGGGCGTGTCGTGAAGGGATGGGTCGAGGCCGAGGTGTGGCCGATGCCCGTGCCGCCCGGATCAGCCGGATCAGCCGGATCAGCCGGATCAGCCGGATCAGCCGGATCTTCTGGTGTGTCGGCCGGTGCCGGTGAACTGGGCGGGGCAGCCGGGGCGGCACAGACTTCCGGTACGCGACTGGTCTGGACCGAGGAGATCCGCGTGGTGCCGGAGTCCGTCACCCGGTTCGCCGATCCCCTCGTCGGGGCGGTGGCGCGGGCCGGGTACGGCGCGGCGCTGCGGAGGATGGGGCGGGGCATCGAGGGGGAAGCGGGCGCTCGTGGGTGAGACACGGGCGGCACTGGTCCTGGGCGACGACGGCCTCAAGCGCTGCTCCTGGGGCACGTCGAGTGCGGACTACCGGGCCTATCACGACGAGGAGTGGGGCCGGGCCGTGCACGGCGAGTCGCGACTCTTCGAGCGCGTCACGCTGGAGGCGTTCCAGTCGGGGCTGGCCTGGATCACGATCCTGCGCAAACGGGAGAACTTCCGGGCGGCGTTCAGCGCGTTCGACCCGGAGAAGGTCGCGGCGTTCGGAGAGGACGACGTGACCCGGCTGATGGGAGATGCGGGCATCGTCCGCAATCGGGCCAAGATCACCGCGGCGATCCGGAACGCCCGGGCCGTGCTCGAGGTGAGGGAGACGGTTGAGGGTGGACTCGATGCCCTGATCTGGTCCTTCGCCCCGGCCCGGCCGGCCCGGGCACCCCGGGTCCCGGGCGATGTGATGGCCACGACGCCGGAGTCGACGGCGCTGGCCAAGGCGCTGAAGAAGCATGGCTTCGCGTTCGTCGGGCCGACCACCGCCTACGCGGCGATGCAGGCGTGCGGGCTGGTGAACGACCACTTCGCCGGCTGCCATGCGCGGGCCCGCTCCGGGGGTGACGGGGTGGTGAAAAAGAGCGCACCTGTCGCTGTGGGCAGGCGCGGGTGAGCCGTGTCATGACAAAATTCATGACACCAGCCGATGCAAGAAATCTCTCGTGGGTCGCAAAACCTGCATTGCGGGTCGCAGTGGCAGCAAAATGAGACGTACGGAGCCCGCTCGGGTCACCGCGTTTCGTAGTGGAACCGGTCAGCGGGATAATGCTCGAAGTCACGCTCCGTGCTTTGCACGGGTAGGCGGCGGGTGTTGTGCCCATAGCATTCAGCGATTCCCAAGATCGGGAGTCGCGCCGAGGAAGGGGAGCCAGATGGCGGCCATGAAGCCGAGGACCGGCGACGGACCGCTGGAGGTCACGAAGGAAGGGCGCGGCATCGTGATGCGCGTTCCTCTTGAAGGTGGCGGCCGGCTGGTGGTTGAGATGTCCGCCACAGAGGCGAGTGAGCTGGGCGACGCACTCAAGGCAATAGGTAGCTAACCAGGTCGGCCGGCAGACCTGCCGGCCGGTGCGACGGAGGTCGGGCGGCAGATGGTTGCGGTGGCACGGGTAGAGGTGACACCCCGCGTGGGACCTCAGACCAGCGTCACGAACAGGTCCGGATCGCTCGTCTCCGCACTCCGGGAGACGGACGATGTCGACCTGATCGCGGTGTCGGTCCGCAAGGCCGATGGTTCGGTCGTCGCGGACCGGCACGGCGATCAGGTCGCGGCCGCCTACGGCGTCGATCTGACGTCGGTGCTCGCGGCAGAGCGGGTGAAGGCGGGTCCGGGCGAGGTCGTTCGGGTGCCGATGATGGCCCCGGACGGGCTGCCGTCGCGGTTCGTGCTGATCGGAATCGGTACGGGTTCTGCTCGTGATCTTCGTCGTGCGGCGGCTGCACTGGCTCGGAAGGCCCGCGGTCGCCGCCATGTCATGACCACCCTCGGTGACGGCTCTTCGACCGAGGGTGCACGCGCAGTGGTCGAGGGCTTCGTGCTCGGGGGTTACACGCCTCCTAGCGCGGGCCTGAAATCACGCGTGGAGTCGTCTCCGGCTGCCCAGCTGACCCTGGTCGGCCGTCATCCGGGGATCGGGCTCGACCGGGGCCGGGCCCATGCCCGGGCCACGGTGCTGGCCCGCGACCTGGCCGAGACGCCGGCCAACCTGAAGACCCCCGCGTGGCTTGCCCGACAGGCTGCCGATCTCGGCGCCGCCGCCGGGCTGGATGTTCAGATCTGGGACGAGGCCAGGCTGGCCGACGAGGGGTTCGGTGGGCTGCTGGCCGTCGGCTCCGGCTCGTCCACACCGCCGCGGTTCGTCCGCATCGATTACCGGCCGGAGGGCGGGCGCACCCGCAGACCGGTCGTGCTCGTCGGCAAGGGCATCACCTTCGACACCGGCGGAATCTCGATCAAGCCGCGCCTGTCCATGGTGCCGATGAAGACCGACATGTCCGGGGCGGCCGCTGTGCTGGCCGCCCTGCTGGCCTGCCCCGAGGTCGGGGTCCGCCGCCCGGTGACCGGGTTGCTCCCCCTGGCCGAGAACGCCTTCGGTGCCGGCTCCTACCGGCCCGGAGACGTCGTCACCACCTACGGCGGGCGCACGGTGGAGATCCTCAACACCGACGCCGAGGGCCGCCTGGTGCTGGCCGACGGCCTGGCCTACGCCGTGCGCAACCTCGATCCCGACGTGCTCGTCGACATCGCCACGCTGACCGGTGCGGCCGGAATCGGTCTGGGCAAGCGGCACGCCGCGCTCTACAGCACCACCGACCGGCTGGCCGGCGCCCTGACCGAGGCTGCCACCGGCAGCGGCGAGCAGGTCTGGCGCATGCCCCTGGTCGAGGACTACCGCCCGGTGCTCGACTCGGCCGTCGCCGACATCCGGCACGTGCCCGGCCGGGGGGCGCAGACCAGCGGTGGCGGCTCGATCACGGCGGCACTGTTCCTGCGTGAATTCACCGCCGGTGCCCGCTGGGCCCACCTCGACATTGCCGGACCGGCCCGATCCGACCGTGACGAGAACGAGGTCACGCGCGGGGCAACCGGTTTCGGCACCCGTCTGCTGCTGCGCTGGCTAGAGAGCCTGCGGTAGGCGGGTTTTCGGGTCGTCGCTGACGAGGAGCAGATCTGGGCCGGGAGGTCCGAGAATCAGTCGCCCTCGACCGCGGCCACCTGCCAGGTGCTGATGAAGTCCGGGTCGACGATGATCTCGCCGGTGTCGCGCAGCGTGTAGCGGCCGGTCGAGGCCTTGCGGTAGGCGCCGATGTCGGCCGGGAGCACCGCGGGCTCGGGCTCGCCGGGATGCTCCACCGTCACGACGCCGTCGGCCACCTCGAGGACCCGGCCGCAGAACTGCCGGGCATTGGTGACGTTTCCCGATTCGTCGAGGAACGTGATGCCGACCAGCAGGCGGTGCCCGACCATGACGCTGAGCTGCTCGCCCCCCCGCATGAGCCGCCGCGGTGCCGTGGCCCGGTTCGGGTCGATCGGGCCGGTGCGGTAGTGCCCGCTGCGCTCTTCCTCGGTCAGACCGTCGTCGGGTCCGGTGAGGTCGACGACCGAGGGCTCCTGGTCGTACTGCGTCAGATCGATGCGCCGGGGAGCCTGGTCGGCGGGGTGGACCTGATGCGTTCCGTGGGCCCGATGGGGCAAAGGGACGTGGTGGGCTGAAGGGTTGTCATGGGGCGAAGGGGATTCGTGGGGCGAGGGGGTGCTGTGAGGGGAGGGGGTGCCGTGGAGCGAAGGGGCGTCGTGAGGCGTCGATGGCCCATAGGGCGGGGGCGCCTCGTGGAGCGGAGAGGAGGGCTCCCCTGCGACCTGGTGAGTCGGAGGCGTTGGGCGGTTCTGGTGGGCCGCGGGCATTGAGGGGACCGAACCGGTCGGGGGAACGGTGCCCAACTCGATGCCGCGATAGCCGGGGGAGTCCAGGAGCGGGCTGATGACCTGTACGGAACCGGTCGGAGCGGCTGCGGTGGGCCCGGCTCCTGGCTGCGGGGTGCCGGAGCGTCCGGCCGGGTCTGTCGTCCCGTGCGGCTGCGGCTCGTCGCCCTGCGCGTTCCCGGGTGGCCGCACGCTGTGCCGGCCCCCCGTCGCTCCGCTCAGCGTTTCACCGCCAGCAACAGACCGCCCCCGGTCGGCAGCAGGGCCGGCAGGAGCTGCTCGTGGTCGCGCACGGCCTTGCCCAGCTCGCGGATGGAGGTGGTCATCGGGTCGCGCTGGGCCGGGTCGGCCACCCGGTCGCGGTGGAGCGCGTTGTCCACGGCCAGCGCGCCGCCGGGGCGCAGCAGCCGGACGGCCTGCTCCAGGTGCTCGTCGACGTCGAGGGCCCCGGCCTCCAGCAGCACCAGGTCGTAGGCGGCGTCGGTGAGACGGGGCAGCACGTCGAGGGCGCGCCCGGGAATCATCCGGGTGCGGTTGGGCCGGATGCCCGCCTCGGCGAACGCCTCGCGGGCGGCCCGCTGGTTCTCCACCTCGACGTCGATCGTGGTGAGCACTCCGTCGACGGGCATGCCGCGCAACAGGTACAGGGCGCTGACGCCGGTGCCGGTGCCGATCTCGACCACGGCGCGGGCCTTCAGCGCGGCCGCCACCACGCCCAGCGCGGCCCCCGCCCCGGGGGCGATCGCGGAGCAGCCCAGCTCGTCCGCGCGGGCGCGGGCACGGGCCAGCACGTCGTCCTCGGGGACGAACGTCTCGGCGTAGGCCCAGCTCGCGGGCGTCGGGGCTTTGATCGCTGGCTCCAGTGGCGGTGTGCAGGTGCGCCGGCGAGGACGTTTCCGCACCGGACCCCCACAGCGTAGTGCTCCATCCCCACGGTCCCCCATCTACTGCGGACGGGTTACACAACGCGCCGCGGCCACCGTCCCGGCACCACCACCGGGGGAGTCGGTGGTGGCTGTGTACCACCGGCGCTGCAGGGGTACCTCAGGGTCGGGCCGGGGGTTGGCCTGATGGCGGACGCGGGTGGGCTCGTCGAGGATGGATCTCGCGGACGGACGTGGTGGCACTCAGAGCGGCACCGGTTCGTCGCAGACAGGGGACACGGTGGAGAGCACGAGATCCGGGCGAACGGGCGACCGTCAGGTCACCGGCACCGAACTCCCAGGAAACTCCCGGGTACGAATGGAA
Organism: Kineosporia sp. NBRC 101731; assembly: GCF_030269305.1. Lineage (NCBI taxonomy): Bacteria > Bacillati > Actinomycetota > Actinomycetes > Kineosporiales > Kineosporiaceae > Kineosporia > Kineosporia sp. NBRC 101731. The sequence continues at coordinate 471,631 of NZ_BSTC01000002.1, read as the reverse complement.
ACGTCTGTTCGTATCAATCGGGAACGCGTCACCCAAGTGATGCGTTGGGACCAGTTGAGCGAGAGGCGCTCACCGCAGTGGCACGAGGCCTCTACGGTGAGCGAGGATGGGAGGCAGGGTGTCGGCGTACGCGATACCTGCGGGGTCGTTCCCGCTGAGGCTGTTCGGTCGGGGTCGCACTCAGGACCGGGCGGTCACAAGCGTGGGTGAATCACGCTTCGCTCCGTCCGAGGGGTCCGGGTTGCCGCACGAGGCACGGAAGTCAGAGCCGGCCGTCGCCCCACTCGCAGTGGAGCGCGCCGTGGTCGCCCCGGCGGCCTCCGCGGAGGTTGCCTGGACGCCCCCGAGCTGGGACTCGATCGTCCGTGAGCACTCCACCCGGGTCTACCGGCTGGCCTACCGTCTGACGGGAAACCAGCACGACGCCGAAGACCTCACGCAGGAGGTGTTCGTCCGCGTCTTCCGCTCGCTCTCCTCGTACACCCCCGGCACCTTCGAGGGCTGGCTGCACCGCATCACCACGAACCTCTTCCTCGACCAGGCGCGCCGCAAGCAGCGCATCCGGTTCGACAACCTGACCGACGAGGTCACCGACCGGCTCCCCGGCCGTGAAGCCGGTCCGGAGCGGGCCTGGGAGCACAACAACCTCGACTACGACGTGCAGCGTGCGCTCGATGCCCTGCCGCCGGACTTCCGCGCCGCGGTGGTGCTCTGCGACATCGAGGGGCTCTCCTACGAGGAGATCGCCGCCACGCTGGATGTGAAGCTCGGCACGGTGCGCTCGCGGATCCACCGCGGCCGGGCCCTGCTGCGTGAGGAACTCGCGCACCGCCGGCCGGCCGCCCCGGTCTTCAGCCGGAGCGGCGAGAGCACCGAGACCATCGTGCAGCCCGCCGCGCAGGTGGCTCCATGAGTCATCTCGGTGGACGTCTGAGCGAGCTGGTCGACGGTGAGGTCGAGGGCTTCGCCGCAGATCGTGCGCTCAGGCATCTTGCCGACTGCCAGGAATGCCGGGACGCGCTCGAGGTCGAGCGGCTGATGAAGCAGCGTCTGGTCAGCCTGACGGTGCCGGAGCCCGGCGACGACTTCCTGCGCAACCTGCTCGAGATGGGCGGCCCGTCGGGCCCTCTTCCGCCGCGGCGCGAACATGTGCCCGGCAGCCCGCGTCCGGCGTTCGTCTCGCCCGGGGTGAGTACCCGACCGGCCGGGCGCCGTGAGGTGCGGGTGTTCTCGATGCCCGCACCGCCGACCCGTAAAGACGCGGCCTTCGGGCAGCGTCGTAGCCGGCTGTCCACGCCCCAGCGCCGGGTGGCCGCCACCCTGGTGGGCGCGGCCTGCCTGGTCGGCGTCGGGGTCGGAGGCGGCGTCGCCAGTCACGCGGTCAGCGCGGCCGACGTGGTGACCCCCGTGGACAGTTTCGTGGTGCGGTACATCGCCACCACCGATGTCAGCCCGTTCGGTTCGCAGAGCCACTGGACCGGTCTCGGCGGCCGCTGATCCTCCCGGCCCGGTGCCCCTGCAACCGGTGTCCGATGCGCGGCCCGCAGGCAGGCGTGTCAGAGTTGGGTTCGGCCCGAATGGGGCCGCCGGCACGCTCATGAGCACCACCCGCGAGGAGCAGGGATGACTGACGAAGACCGCCCGTCACAGGACGAGCAGGTCTACTGGGCGCCGAAGAACGACGCGTCCCAGGAACAGGCGGGACTGTCGTCCTCGGAGCAGACCCAGGCTGCAGGGCCGGGCGTCACTCGTGACGACCTGAACCGTGACGGCTCGAACCGGGATGACACCGTCGAGCGCCCCTCCGTCCACGGGCAGAACCACGTGCCCGCCGACGGCCAGGACCAGGCGCCGGCCGGACGTTCCCCGGAGCAGTCTCAGTACTTCCGTCCGCTGGAGCAGCCACGGTCCTCGGACAGGCCCGGCGAGGACGAGCCGCGGGAGCAGACCCCGCCGGCCCCGAGCTGGAGCGCCTACCCGCAGACCCCGGACAGCAGCCGGAACAGCGGTCAGGGCAGCAACCAGAGTCCCGACCGGCTCGGTGAGATCTCTCCGACCGCCCCGCAGCCGCAGTACGGCACCGGCAACACCGCCTTCCCGCAGAGTCGGCCCGCGTTCCAGGACTCGTCCGCCCCACAAGGGCTACCGGCGCCGCAGAGTCAGCCCGGTTCACAGGGGCAGCCGGGTCCGCAGGGTCTGCCGGTGTCGCAGAGTCAGCCCGGTTCGCAGAGTCAGCCGGGGTTGCAGAGTCCGCACACCCCGGTCTTCCGTGCCCCGCAGTCCCCGCCGAGTGCCTGGTCGTCGCCGAGCGGTGCACCGGCGTCGGGTGCGAGCTGGTCGGCCGACCTCGGCGACGCCCAGGATCGCCCGACCGGTCCCGACCCGCAGACCGGCCCGAACTTCCAGGCTGCACCGAACTTCCCGGCCGGCCCGTCGTCGCAGTACGGCTACGGCCAGCCGAACCAGCAGAACCAGCCGTACGGTCAGTCGCTGGTGCCCGGGATGCAGCCGAGCTGGGGCAACCCGCCGACCGTGCCCCCGGGCCGGGCCAACGGCCGATCGTCGGGCCGGGCCTCGCTCATTGCCGCGGCCCTCGGTGTCGGCCTTCTCGCGGGTGTGCTGGGAGGTTTCGGCGGCAGCGCGCTCTACGACGACGTGGCCGACTCCAGCGGCCGGGCGCCGACGCTCAACCTGCCGGAACCGGTGCAGGACAACCGCGACCAGACGGCCGGCGAGGTCACCGCGGTGGCCTCGGCCGTGACGCCGGCCGTGGTGTCGCTCGAGGTCACCTCCGCCAGCGCCGAGGGCACGGGCTCGGGCTTCGTGATCGACGCCGAGAACGGCTACATCCTGACGAACAACCACGTGGTCACGGCCGAGAGCGGTGACGCCACCGACTCGACGATCCGGGTCGTGTTCCAGGACGGCACCCAGGCCAAGGGCACGCTGGTGGGGGCGGACGCCTCCTACGACCTGGCCGTGGTCAAGGTGAAGGCGAAGGGCCTGCAGGAGCTCACGTTCGGCGACTCCGACCAGACCCAGGTCGGTGATCCGGTGGTGGCGATCGGAGCCCCGCTCGGGCTCCAGGGCACGGTCACCACCGGCATTGTGAGTGCGCTGAACCGCCCGGTCGCGGCCGGCGGGGGCGACAGCCCGGCGTTCATCAACGCGATCCAGACCGACGCCGCGATCAACCCGGGTAACTCCGGTGGTCCGCTGGTGAACACGGCCGGTCACGTGATCGCGGTGAACTCGGCGATCGCCCGGGTGCCCGACACCACGGGCAACAGCACCTCGGGCAGCATCGGGCTGGGTTTCGCGATCCCGAGCAACCAGGCGCAGCGCACGGCCGAGCAGCTGATCCAGACCGGCAAGGCCGACCACCCGATCATCGGCGTCTCGCTCGCCCAGAACTACACCGGTCAGGGCGTCCAGGTGGCCACCAGCGCGACCGGTGGCCAGCAGCCGGTCACCCCGGGCGGCCCGGCCGCCGAGGCGGGCATCAAGGCGGGCGACGTGATCACCAAGTTCAACGGCCGGCCGGTGACGGCTCCGGACGAGCTGATCGTCGCGATCCGCGCCGAGAAGCCGGGGGACACCGTCAAGCTGACCATCCGTCGTAACGGGGGCAGCGAGAAAGAGGTCGAGGTGAAACTCAGTGCGTCCAGTGACTGAGCGTCAGGCCAGCCATCCTGCCGGGCACCGGGCGGTTGGACTTCCGCTCGGCAGCGCCTAGTCTCACATCGTGTTCGGTATTAATCCGGCGGAGTTCATCGTCCTCGCGGCGGTGGCTGCGGTCGTGCTCGGCCCGGAGCGGCTGCCGCAGTACGCCCAGGGCCTGGCCCGCATCGTGGTCCAGCTGCGCAACATGGCCCAGGGCGCCTCCCGGCAGGTGCGGGAGGAACTCGGCCCTGAGTTCGACGACATCGACTGGCAGAAGCTCGATCCGCGTCAGTACGACCCCCGCCGCATCGTGCGTGATGCTCTCAGCGAAGCCTGGGACCCCGACGACCCGCTGGGTCTGAAGCAGAACGGCTACACCAAGGACGACCTCGACCTGGGCGGGAACGGCACCTCGGCGAACGGCCGCGCCACTCGCCCGACGACGTCCTCCAGCAGTGAGAGCGCCGACACGATGGGCGAGAAGACCCAGGCGGCCAAGCCGCCGGCCGGCACCCCGGCGTTCGACCCGGACGCCACCTAGGGCGGTCACCGCGACAGTCGGCATCGGCCTTGGCGAGTGATCAGGCCACTTCGCCGGGGAAGTTTCCTGATGGCGAACGAAAGCCCCGGCCGACAACCGTGAAAGCCCTCCGCAGAGATCTGCGGAGGGCTTTCACGCATAGGGGAGAAGAAGAGCTCAGCGACCGGTCGGTGTCAGACCGAGCGAGCGTCCGGCCAGCCCCCGGGCGCGGTGCCCGAGCTTGCGGGCCACGCCCGACAGCGCCACGGCGGCGGCGCTGTCCGGGTGGGAGCGCACCACGGGCACCCCGTTGTCGCCACCCTCGCGCAGCGAGACGTCGAGCGGGATCTGGCCGAGCAGCGGCACCGGCGAGCCGATCGACTGCCCGAGGGAGTCGGCCACGGCCTGGCCCCCGCCGGACCCGAAGATCTCCAGCCGGGTGCCGTCGGGCTGCTCCAGCCAGGACATGTTCTCGACCACACCGACGATCTGCTGCTTGGTCTGCAGGGCGATCGACCCGGCCCGTTCGGCCACCTCGGCCGCGGCGGTCTGCGGAGTGGTGACCACCAGGATCTCCGCGGTCGGCAGCAGCTGGGCCGTGCTGATCGCGATGTCGCCGGTGCCGGGCGGCAGGTCGAGCAGGAGCACGTCGAGGTCGCCCCAGAACACGTCGGTGAGGAACTGCTCCAGCGCCCGGTGCAGCATCGGTCCACGCCACACCACCGGCTGGTTGCCGGGCACGAACATGCCGATCGAGATGACCTTCACATCGTGCGAGACCGGCGGCAGGATCATGTCGTCCACGCGGGTGGGCGGGCGGTCCACGCCGAGCATGCGGGGCACCGAGAAGCCGTAGACATCGGCGTCGAGCACACCCACGGCGAGCCCGTCGGCCGCCATCGCCGCGGCCAGGTTGACCGTGATCGACGACTTGCCCACGCCGCCCTTGCCCGACGCGACCGCGTAGATACGGGTCAGCGAGCCGGGTTTGGCGAACGGGATCTCCTTGGTCGCCTGCCCGCCGCGCAGCTTCTCGCGCAGCGTGCCGCGCTGGTCGTCGGACATCACGCCGAGCGAGACCCCGACCTCCGAAACCCCGGCAACGCCCAGGACGGCCGCCTTCACATCGGCCGTGAGCCGCTCTTTCATGGGGCAGCCGGCGACCGTCAGCAGCACGTTGACCCGGACCGTGGAGCCGTCGATGTCGACGGATTCGATCATGTCGAGTTCGGTGATCGGGCGACGGATCTCGGGATCGTTGACCGTGGAGAGAGCGGCGTGGACGGCATCGAGCAGCGGCGCTGGCATGAGTCGATGGTATGACGCCGGGGAGGCGGCCGAGCACGCGGACAGTGGCCGGGCAGTGCCCGGCCGAGGCCGGGGCAACGATTCAGCGCGCGGAACGTCAGCATGTCCCGCAGGATGGTTGCGGGCCCGGGGGTGCCCACGTTGTTGATGATCCGGGCCGGCGGGGGTGAATCAGCGTCGGCCGGTACGACCTTGTACGACCTTGGAGGTGTGGTGGAACTGCCGCCACGGACCCCGCTACCCGCGGGCGCAGTACCGAGTCTCGACGAGCTGTGCGTGCGCACGGCCCAGCGGCTGGGTAGCCCGGTCGCCCTGGTGTCGCTGGTCGACGGAGAGGGCCAGGCCCTGCCGGGAGCTTTCGGCCTGGCCGAGCCCTGGTCCAGCGAGCGCTGGACACCTCTGACCCATTCGTTCTGCCAGCACGTGGTGACCTCCGGCCGGCCGTTCGTGGTGGACAACGCCCACGACGACCCGTCGGTCGCGGACAATCTCGCGATCATGGAGCTCGGGGTCATCGCCTACGCGGGGGTGCCCCTGATCGCCGGTGACGACCACCAGGTGGTCGGGGCCCTGTGCGCGATCGACCACAAGCCCCGGGTCTGGACCGACGAACAGGTCCACGAACTGAGCGCCCTCTCCGCCGAGGTTGCCGACCAGCTGGCCCTCCTGATCAAAGAGGCTGGTCAGAAGCCTTAGGTGACGACCGCGGTCCGGCAGTAGGGGCAGACCCGCCAGTCCTCCTCGAGCGCCCGGCCACAGTTCTGGCAGTGCCCACGGTCGAGGTTCGTCGCGCAGTACGGGCAGGCCACCATGTCCTCGGAGACGTGCTTGCCGCACTTCGGGCACGAGTGGGTGGCCTCGGAGTCGGAGTGCGTGACCCGGATGACCTCTTCGTAGGTGGTCTTTCCCTGCCGGGCCTTGGCCAGCCCGGAGTTGCGCAGCGTGGACATCCCAGCCTGCCGCGCGGCCGCCGCGATCGAGGCCTCGCTGGCGTCTTTCATCAGCACCTGGCGCATCGTGTTGTCCACGACGAGCACCTCGTAGACGGCGGTGCGGCCCTTGTAGCCGGTGCCGCCGCACTCCGGGCAGCCGGTGCCCATCTTCGGGGTGGCGCCCTCCAGGTCGGAGGGCAGCAGCCCGAGCACGGTCAGGGTGTCCCGTGAGGGGACGTAGGGCGCGATGCAGCTGGAGCACGGCGTGCGCACCAGACGCTGCGCGATCGCGCAGGTCAGCGACGACGCGACGAGGAACGGTTCAACACCCATGTCGACCAGACGGGTCAGGGCGGCCACGGCCGAGTTGGTGTGCAGCGTGGTCAGCACCAGGTGACCGGTGATGGACGCGGTCAGGGCCAGCTCGGCGGTCTCCTCGTCGCGGACCTCACCGACCAGGATGATGTCGGGGTCCTGCCGCAGGATCGAGCGCAGGCCGGCTGCGAAGGTCATGCCGATCTTGGCGTTCGCACCCACCTGGGTGATCCCGGGCAGCTGCACCTCGACCGGGTCCTCGAGCGTGACGATGTTCTTCTCAGGGTCGCTGATCTGCGCGATCGCGGAGTACAGGGTGTTCGTCTTGCCCGATCCGGTGGGGCCGGTGATCAGCACCAGACCCTGCGGTACGGCCAGCGATGCCTCGAAGTTGGCCAGCTGGTCGGGTTCGAAACCCAGCTGCGACAGGGTGGGCACCTCGTCGCCGCGGGTCAGCAGCCGGATGACGACCTTCTCACCGTGAAGGCTCGGCAGGGTGCTGACGCGGCAGTCGATGGACATGCCCTCGACCACGATGCGGGTACGGCCGTCCTGCGGGATCCGGCGCTCGGAGATGTCCAGACCCGACATGATCTTGATCCGGCTGATCACCGAGGTGGCGATGCGGCGCGGAGCGTTCATCACGTCGCGCAGCAGACCGTCGATGCGGTACCGCACGCGCAGCACCTCGCGCTGGACCTCGACGTGGATGTCGGAGGCGCGAAGCCGCACGGCGTCGCCGAAGATGCGGTTCACCAGCTTGACGATGGGTGCCTCGTCGTCGGCGGTGCCCAGGGACGTGAGGTCGGCCTCGTCCTCCTCGATGCTCTCCTCGGCCATCGAGACGGCGCTGGAGTCGGAACCGAGCGACCAGGCCCGGGCCAGCTGGTCCCGGATCTGGCTGTCCGTGGCCACCATCACCGTGATGTCAGCGCTACGGGTGTAGAGCTTCACATCGTCGAGCGCGAGCACGTTCGTGGGGTCGGCGGCGGCCACCAGCAGGCCCTTGGACGTGCGGTCGAGCACGAGAACGCGGGTGCGCTCGGCCACCGCCCGGGGCAGCAACCGCACCACGTCGGGGGCGGGCATCGTGCGGGAGAGATCGACGATCTGCAGGCCCAGCAACTTGGCCAGGGCCTCGGCGACATCGCGCTCGGTGGCGAAACCGAGGTCGGACACCACCTGCCCGAGCCTGCGGCGCGGGGCGTCGGGGCGGCGCTGGTCGGCCAGGGCGAGTTCGAGCTGTGCGGCGGTGAGGAGACCGGAGTCCACCAGCACGTCACCGAGTCGTCTGCGCCCAGCGGGTGGCGACTGACCGGGCTGGCGGGCTGGGCCGGGCTGAACCCCGGCGCCCGGAGGGGTCGTCGTCACGAACTCTCTGTCGGCACCGCCGAGTCATTTATTAAGCCGGAACGGTGATCGTTCGACTCCGTACCGTTGTCACGGACGGGCAGAGCAGATCGGATCGAGCCGTTCGAGCCGCCGTTCGGGGAGTCCTTGACGTCTTTCTGTGACTTCGGGGTCTTCTTCTTGGGCCGCGACGAGACCGGCCGGTCGCCGAACTCCTCCAGCAGCGTCCGCAGCTCCGAGCGGACGAAGTCCCGGGTGGCGACCTCGTTCAGCGCGATCCGCAGCGCGGCCACCTCGCGGGCCAGGTACTCGGTGTCGGCCAGGGAGCGTTCGGCCCGGTTCCGGTCCTGCTCCGCGGACACCCGGTCGCGGTCGGCCTGGCGGTTCTGGGCCAGCAGGATCAGCGGGGCCGCGTAGGAGGCCTGCAGGCTCAGCAGCAGCGTCATCAGGGTGAAGTTCAGCCGTCGCGGGTCGAACTGCAGGTTCTCGGGGGCCATCCAGTTCCAGGCCAGCCAGCCGCCGACGAACACCGTCATCCCGATCAGGAACGATGCCGTTCCCATGAAGCGGGCGAAGCGCTCGGAGGCCCGGCCGAACCGTTCGGTGTCCAGTGCCGGGGCGGTGCGGCGATTGCGCCGTGAGGCGTCGAGCGGGGAGTCCAGACCGCTGCCCGCCGATGAGGTGACCCGCCGGAACCACTGCGCGACACCGCCGGACTCCCGTTCCGAGGTCCGGGGCCGCTGCTCGTTACGGGCCTTGGCCGAGCGCTTCTTACCAGAGCGCTTGCGGTCGGGGCGGCTGCGCCCGGAGACCGGGCGGTCGAGGCGGGCGCGATCAGAAGACACGCGGGATCTCCCCGGTCATCCCGGCGTCTCGCAGGTCGGCCGGGTCTTCGCGCCAGTGCCGCGGCAGCAGGTGGTCGAGCACGTCGTCCACGGTGACCGCGCCCACCAGCCGGCCGGTCTCGTCGGCGATCGGAGCCGACACCAGGTTGTAGTGCGCCATCACCCGCGCCACCTGCTCCAGGGTCGCGTGCGTGGGCAGCGCCTTGACGTCCTTGTCCATGATCGAGCCGATGGACTGGTGCGGGGGCTCACGCAGCAGGCGCTGGATGTGCACCATGCCCAGGTACTTGCCGGTCGGGGTCTCCAGGGGCGGGCGGCAGACGAACACGGCCGCGGCCACGGCGGGGGAGAGGTCGGCACGGCGCACCCGGGCCAGGGCCTCGGCGATCGCGGCGTCCGGCGGCAGCACCACGGGCTCCGGCGTCATCAGGCCGCCGGCGGTGTCGTCGTCGTAGGCCAGCAGCCGGCGCACGTCCTCGGCCTCGTCCGGCTCCATCAGCTCCAGCAGCTGATCGCGCTGGTCCAGCGGCAGCTCGGAGAGCAGGTCGGCGGCATCGTCGGGCTGCATCGCCTCGAGCACGTCGGCGGCCCGGCCGGACTCCAGCGCGGTGAGGATCTCGACCTGCGCCTCTTCGGGCAGCTCCTCCAGCACGTCGGCCAGCCGGTCGTCGGTCAGCGCCGATGCCACCTCGTGCCGGCGTTTGGGGGCCAGCTCGTGGATCACCTCGGCCAGGTCGGCGGCCTTCAGCCCCTCGAACGCGGCCAGCAGGTTGGCGGCACCCTGCCGTTCCTCGACGATGCCGAAACCCTCGAGATCGTCAATGTCGACGACGAAGGCTTCACCCTTGCGGGCGAACCGGCCCGGCCGGACCCGGCGCACGTAGGCCCGGCACAGCCGCCATTCCTTCGTCCGGCTCGGCTGCATGGCAACGTCTTCGATGACGACCCGGCTGTCGTCCTCCCGCAACGTCACGGTGCGGTCGAGCAGCTCGCCCAGCACCAGCGTCTCGGTCGGCCTCTGCTCGAAGCGGCGCATGTTCACCAGGCCGGTGGTGATGACCTGACCGGCGTCGATGTTGGTCACGCGGGTCATCGGCAGGAACACCCGACGACGCCCGACCACCTCGACCATGAGCCCGACCACGCGGATCGGCTTGCCCGGCCGGAACATGACAATGACGTCGCGGACCCTCCCGACCTGATCGCCGAGCGGGTCGAAGACGGCCAGACCGGCCATCCGCGCGACAAAAACCCGGTTCGCGGCAGCACCCACGCGCCTCACACTAGGCGGCAGGGTCCAGATCGGCTCGCTGGGGCTGTGGTGGCGTGGATCACCGATGAAGAACGATGTCGAGCTTCTCCGGCGGGGTTCGCCTACCGGCGAGCAAGGTGAGTGAGCCACGAAGGCTCACCCTCGTCCTCAATTCTGGTCGTCGTCGTTGCGCCGGCGCAGCCGCAGCGCCCGCCGCAGGCGGCTGCCCAGATGGAAGGGCGGCTTCTCGGTGGTGGTACCCGGACCGCCGAGCACGGGCAACGATCCGGTCGGGGTGGAGTCGTCGCCCTGCGCCGCCACGGTCACCGCGATCGGGCGCAACAGCGAGACCACCGCGCCGGACGCCCAGCGCTCACGCTGCTGCGCCACGTCGACAGCGTTGAGACGCGCCGTGGACAGGACGGTCGCCGCCGCGTCCCACTCCGGGGTGTGCGAGGTCAGCGTGTCCACGTGGGCGAGGAAACCGATGACGGCCGCGCCGGTGTCCTTGCTCCGGGCCATCACCTCGACCTCGCCGGTCAGCACCGGGAGCATCTGCTCACCCGCGCCGTAGACCAGGGCCACCGCATCGTCGTGCCAGGTGTGCCAGACCGCCTGGTAGCGCGCGGTGCCCCCGGGCTTGACCCAGACCACGTCACTACGGCTGCAGGCCTCGGCCACCAGCGCCGCCTCGACCGGGGACAGCGGCCGGCGCAGTTGCTGCTGCCCGTGGCCGGGAGCGGGTTGGGCGGTCACATCTGCGAGCGTGCCACAGGTGTCTGGTAGTTCCGCCCGCTCCGGGCGGTCTGCGACCCAGCTGTGGCCGGGACGTGACCTGATCACCGCGTGGCCGTGACTTCGGGCTCTGGTACGAGTGGAGCCGTGACTCCCCTTCGCGCCTGGATCCTCGTTGCCGTTGCCGTGGCCGGTGTCTCCTCGTCCGGGCCGATCACGGCGGGATCGCTGGCGCCGGTGGTGGCGATCGCGTTCTGGCGCAACCTCGCCGGCGCCGGAATCAGTGGCGTCTGGGCCCTATTTCGTGATCGCCACGGTTTGGCCGGGTTGGAGCGCAAGACGTTCTGGCTGGCTGTCGTCTCCGGACTGGTGCTCGCCGCGCACTTCACCAGCTGGTTCGCGAGTCTGCGGATGACCAGTGTGGCCGCCTCCACGGCCCTGGTCTCCACCACCCCGATCCTCACCGTGGGCTTCGACCTGGCCCGGCGCGTGCCCGTGCCCCGCGCGGTGCTGATCGGTGTGGGGGTGTCGATGGTGGGCGTCGTGGCGATCACGGGTGTGGACGCCGGTCGCTCCGGCCGGGCGCTCGCGGGTGACGGCCTCGCGCTCTTCGCCGCGGCGGCGATGGCCGTCTACATGCTGGCCGGCACCCAGGTCATGCGGACCACGTCGCCCGCCGTCTACACGCTCGTCGCCTACGCGGCCTGTGCGACGGTGCTGCTGCCCGCGGCCCTGGTCTCCGGCACGCAGCTCACCGGCTTCTCCACCCGCACCTGGCTGGAGATCGTCACGGTCACGATCGCCGCCCAGGTGCTCGGTCACACCCTGTTCAACGTCACGCTGCCGCACGTCGGCGCCACCCCGCTGGCCCTCGCGATCCTGCTGGAGGTGCCCGGTGCGTCCCTGCTGGCCTGGGCCTACCTGGGCGAGGCACCCCCGCTCGCCGTCCTGCCCGGCGCCGTGCTGATGTTGCTGGGGCTGGTGGTCGTGGTGCGGTCGCGCGCCGGTGACCTGGGAGATCCTGTCGGGGAAGTGGGGGCACCTCCTGGCCTCCCAGGGGCTGGGGGACAGCATGATCACGAACAAAGTGTGGAGGCCCCCCAACCTCGTTCGTGATCATGCAAAACCTCCCCGGGGAGGTTTTGCATGATCACGAAAAGGATCTTGAGGGGCCTTCGGCCCAGGTCGTGGTTACGACCCCAGGTTTTCGGCCCGGGACAGGATTCGCCGGGCGTTGGCCACGTGCAGGTTCTCGATCAGCCGCCCGTTCACCGTGGCCACCCCGCGCCCCGCGGCCACCGCCTCGTCCCAGGCCGCGAGGATCTCCCGGCTCTGCGCGATCTGTTCCGCCGACGGGGAGAACACCCGGTTGCACGGTTCGACCTGGGCCGGGTGGATCAGGGTCTTGCCGTCGAAGCCGAACTGCCGGCCCTGCACGCACTCGGCCTCGAACCCGGCCAGGTCTTTCACGTCGTTGTAGACGCCGTCGAGCACGACCTTGCCCGCGGCCCGGCCTCCGAGCAGGGCCAGCTGGATGCCGGTGATCAGCGGGGCGCGCCCGGGCACGGCCTCGGCGTGCAGCTCGTTCGCCAGGTCGTTGGTGCCCAGCACGAGCACGGTGAGCCGCTCGGAGGCCGCGGCGATCGGCGCGGCGGAGAACAGGGCCGCGGGGGTCTCGAGCATCGCCCAGATCGGGAGGTCGCCCGGCAGGGCTGCCTCGACCTCGTGCACGGTCGCGGGGGACGACACCTTGGGCACCAGCACGGCCGACGGCCCGGCCGAGGCCACGGCGGCGAGGTCGTCGGTGTGCCACGGGGTGCCGGGGGCGTTCACCCGGATCACCACTTCCCGAGACCCGTAGGCCTTCGTCGCGACCAGCGCGCAGACCCGTTCCCGGGCGGCCGGTTTGGCCTCGGGCGCGACGGCGTCCTCCAGATCGAGCAGCAGCACGTCGGCCGGCAGGTTCTTCGCCTTCTCCAGCGCCCGCTCGTTGGACCCGGGGATGTAGAGAGCGGAACGGCGCGGAGTGGGTGTCATGGGGCGATTCCGTAGAGGTCGGCCAGTTCCGGGTCGCGCGCGGCGAGGGTCCTGGCGGTGGAGAGAATCACGTGGCACTGTTTCACCGAGGCATCGTCTTCCATCCGCCCGTCGAGCAGCACCGCGCCGGTGCCGTCGCCCATCGCCTCGACCACTCGCCGGGCATGCCGCACGTCGTCCCGGGTGGGGCTGAAAACCTTCTTGGCGATCGGGATCTGGGCCGGGTGCAGGCTCCAGGCGCCGACGCAGCCGAGAAGGAAGGCGTTGCGGAACTGGTCTTCGCAGGCCATCGTGTCGCGGATGTCGCCGAACGGCCCGTAGTAGGGATGGATGCCGTTCATCACACAGGCGTCGACCATCCGGGCGATCGTGTAGTGCCAGAGGTCTTGCTGGTACGTGGCCCGGTCGGTTCCGTCGGACGAAGGGTCTTGCCGCACCAGGTATCCCGGGTGACCACCGCCGACCCGGGTGGTCTTCATCCGCCGGTTCGCCGCCAGGTCGGCCGGGCCCAGGGAGAGCCCCTGCAGGCGGGGGCTGGCCGCGCAGATCTCCTCCACCCGGGCCACACCGGCCGCCGTCTCGAGAATGGCGTGGATCAGGATTGGCTTCCTCAGAACGGCTTTGGCCTCGAGTTGAGCCAGCAGCCGGTCCACGTAGTGGATGTCCTCGGGCCCCTCCACCTTCGGGATCATCACCACGTCGACCACGTGCCCGACCTCCAGCACGGCGGTGACGAGATCGTCCAGACCCCAGGGCGAGTCGAGGGAGTTGACCCGGGTCCACAGCTGCGTTCCCGGGGTGCTCCAGCTCTGGCCCACCTCGACCAGCCCGGCCCGCGCGGCCTCCTTGTCGGCCGCGGGCACCCCGTCCTCCAGATTGGCCAGCAGCACGTCGACCTTGGGCGCGATGTCCGGCACCTTCGCGACCATCCGGGCGTTGGAGGGCGGGAAGAAGTGGATCATGCGGGAGGGCGCGGCCGGGATCTCCCGCAGAGGTGCGGGCGCCCCGACAGCCAGGGGACGGTAGAAGTCCTTCGGGCTTCGCATGGAACGAGGTTAGGCCGGGCGGCGGCGCGCGGGGAGGGCTCTACGTGTGCGCGGCGTCACCGTGGATGAGCGGCCAGGAAGGCGGCGCCGGCCTGGGCCCGCACCGCGATGCCGCGGGCGGCGAATCCCACCACGGCCAGGATGACCAGGCAGAACACCAGGCGAGGGGGGTCGGTGGGGTCGGTCACGGCCAGGCCCAGGGCCACGATCGCCCCGCCCAGGCAGAACCACAGTCCGACGCGGCGGGCCACCATTCCGTCGGCCACGGCCCGCAGTTTCGGCAGGTCCCGCGCCGGTGCTTCGCCGCCGGATTGCACCCGCTTCCGCAGTTCGGCCTGATCCGGCACCGACACCCCGTCGAGCTCGGGCGGCACCTGGCCGATCGCCGAGCTGCCGACAGTGGCGCGCACCATGGGCACGATCATCACGATCACGCCGCTCACGATCAGTACCAGGCCGAGGGTCGCGAGTACGTCTTCACCGGTCACAGGGCTCAGCCAACCCGGTCCGGGCCCCTCCGGTCCAGCTCAACCGCGTCACAACGCGCCGACCGCCGCCTCACCGCCGCCATACCGGGGAAACTCCGTGCGCCAGGACCGCACGGAGTTTCCCCGTCGGCCCGGTGATCGCCCGGACGCGGCAACGTGCTGGATCTTGCACACCCCGTAACCTCGACGCATGAATCCTGACGCGATCAGACCCCCGGCCGCGCTGGTGGGACAAGCCGTGGTCTGCGGCATCGCCGTTGCCGCGGCCCGGTTCGTCCCGGTGCCCCTGCTGGACGACGCGATCCGGTTGCGGGCCACCCAGGTCGCCATCGTGCGCACGCTTCGGGCGAGCGACCGGGAGTACCCCTCCAAGCAGGTCGCCCCGCTGTACGAGGGGGCCGAGGGGGGCGTGTTCGCCGAGGCGATGAAGTATCTGCGCTCGGTGCCGCGCCGCGTGATTCTCTTCCCGGTGCGCAAATATGTCGCGATCTTCGGTGCGGTGCGCGGGGTTCCGACCGACGTGATGAAGGTGGTGCTGCTGTCGCGGGTCGTTCACCGCAGCCTGGTGCAGGGCCGGCTGAGCGACGGCACCGACCGCAAGGTGCTCGAGGCGCAGGCCAAGGAGCTGCGCCACGCGTTCGACGAGGCACTGAAGGGCATGGACCTGCGTCTGCTGTCCGCCGCCATCGGCGACGGGCTCTCACAGGGTCGCAAGCTCACGCCCGCCGCGGTGAAGTTCGCCCGTCAGACCTTCGGCACGTCGGCCGACGAGCCGGTGCGTGACGCTGAACTGAAGCCCGACGGTGAGGTCGGCGAGAGCGCCGAGCGGGTCGAGGAGGCCCTGAATCGTCCCGAGATCCAGGTCATTCTCGAGCGTTTCGACGAAGAATTCGAGAAGGCCCTCCAGCACGACTGAAGACGAGGTGAGCACCTGGGGTGCCCACCTCGTCCTCAATGCTGGGTCACTGGTGAATACCGCACTCGGACTTGGCCCGGCCCGCCCAGCGGCCGGCGCGGGCGTCTTCGCCGGGAGCCACGGCGCGGGTGCACGTGGAGCAGCCGATCGATCGGTAGCCCATCTGCAGCAGGGGGTTACTGAGTACCTCGGGGTGCGCGTCCTGGTAGTTCTCCACGTCTTCGTCGGTCCACGACGCGATCGGCGCCAGCTTGAGCAGGTCGCGCTTGGCGTCCCACTGCACGACCGGCGTGTTCGCCCGCTCCGGCGACTCGGCCCGGCGAAGACCCGTGGCCCAGGCCCGGTATCCGCGCAGTGCGTTGTTCAGCGGTGCCACCTTGCGCAGGGCGCAGCAGGCGTCCGGGTCGGTCTGCCAGAGCTTTCCGCGCTTGGCCTCGTGCTCCTCGACCGACTCCTTGGGCCGGATGCTGAGCATGCGCAGCGGGTAGGAGTGCTGCACGGCCTGCGCGGTGCCGATCGTCTCGGCGAAGTGGTAGCCGGTGTCGACGAAGAGCATGTCGGTGCCGGGCACGGCCCGTGAGGTCAGGTGCGCCAGGGCGGTGTCGCCCATCGACGCGGTGATCACCAGGCCCTTGCCGAAAGCCCTCCCGGCCCAGCCCAGAACGGTGAGCGGGTCGGCGCCCTCGAGCGCCCGGGAGGCCTCCGCCGCGAAACCCGGCGCGTCTTCCTCCAGTGCGGCCGCGACGTCCTCGGGCCGGCTGATCAACGATCCGATCATGGCTGTCACTCTCCAGTGCGGGGGCCGGGGGAGGTACCCGCGTGAGTGGAATGCGTATCAGGGATGGAAGGTTCGAGCTGCTCCGGACGGTGCAGTCCGTGAAAACTCAGGCTGAAGACACGAAGGCAGCTACGACAGTGCCAGCCTCCGCGGGTCAGGCCCTCGACCGAGCCGCCGGCCACCGGTCGCAGGTCTTCCTCGCCGCAGAACGGGCAGCAGTACGGAACGGCTCTCGCGGTCTCGCTCATGCCGGCCTCATGAAAGATCGGCTTCCTCGGCCCGGACGACCCAGGAGGCGAAGGTCTCGTCGTCCTTGCGCTGGGCCAGCCAGCGACGCACCATCCGCTCGACGTAGTCGGGCAGGTCGGTGGCCGTCGACTTCAGGCCCCGCACCTTGCGGCCGAACCCGGCGTGCACGCCGAGCCCGCCACCGAGGTGGATCTGGAAACCGTCGACCGTCTCGCCCTGCGGATCCTGCGGGTTGGGGAGCTGCACACCCTTCAGGCCGATGTCGGCGATCTGGGCGCGGGCGCAGGAGTTCGGGCAGCCGTTCATGTTGATCGACAGGCTGGGCCCGTCGAGCGTGAACAGCTCCGGCACGTCGGCCAGCCGGTTCTCCAACTCCGCGACCAGAGTGGTGGCCGTGCTCTTGGTGGCCGTGATCGCCAGCTTGCAGAACTCGATGCCGGTGCAGGCCATCGTGCCCCGACGGAATGCGGAAGCCCTTGCGGTGAGACCAATTTGGTCGAGCGCGTCGAGCAGATCGGGCACCTTGGAAGCCACCACGTCAAGGATCACGATCTTCTGCTGCGGGGTGAACCGCACCCGGTCGCTGCCCGCCGCCTCGACCGCGTCGGCCAGCTTGGCCAGCACGTCACCGCTGACCCGGCCCACGATCGGCGCGACCCCGACGTAGAACTTGCCGTTCTTCTGCCGGTGCACGCCGACGTGGTCGTGCCGGCCCTCGGGGAGTTCCGGCGCCGGGCCGTCGATCAGCTTGCGGTGCAGGTACTCGTCTTCCAGCACCCGACGGAAGACCTCGGGGCCCCAGTCGGCCATCAGGAACTTCAACCGGGCCCGGTTGCGCAGGCGGCGGTAGCCGTAGTCACGGAAGATCTTGATCACGCCGTGCCACACGTCGGGCACCTCGTCCAGCGGGATCCAGGCGCCCAGGCGCTTGGCCAGCATCGGGTTCGTCGAGAGGCCACCACCGACCCACAGATCGAAACCCGGCCCGTGCTCGGGGTGGTTCACCCCGACGAAGGCGATGTCGTGGATCTCGTGGGCGACATCCTGGTTCGGGTTGCCACTGATCGCGGTCTTGAACTTCCGCGGCAGGTTCTGGAGATCCTCGTTACCCACGTACATCTCGCGGATCTTGAGCATCGCCGGCGTGCCGTCGATGATCTCGTCGGCAGCCACTCCGGCGACCGGCGAGCCCAGGATCACGCGCGGGGTGTCTCCGCAGGCGTCGATGGTGATGAGCCCGGCATCCTCGAGCGTGGCCCAGATCCGCGGCATGTCCTCGATCCGGATCCAGTGGAACTGGATGTTCTGCCGGTCGGTGACATCCGCCGTGTCCCGGGCGAACTCGGTGGAGATGCCGGCCAGCGTGCGCAGCTGGTGCAGATCGACCGCACCGCCGTCGGTGCGCACGCGCAGCATGAAGTACTCGTCGTCCAGCTCGTGCGGCTCCAGGGAGGCAGTGCGGCCGCCGTGGATGCCGGGCCGCCGCTGGGTGTACAGGCCCCACCAGCGCATCCGGCCCCGCAGGTCGTCACCGGGGATGCTGTCGAAACCGCCCTTGGCGTAGGCCTCGACCCGCTCGCGGACGGCCAGGCCGCCTTCCTTCGCCTTCCACGCCTCGTTCGGCGTGAGCGGCGTGGTCTCGCCCAGGGCCCACTGGCCCTCCGAGCGCTTCGGCCTGGGCGGGAAGGCGATACCGGCGCCGGACGGTTCGGTGTCGGTGCTCACGTGCGGTTCCTCCGAGTAATGACAGGTGGCTTTCAATAGCTGTGGTGTCCCAGGACCGCAGCCGTCACCCGGCCGGCGCCGCCATGGGCGCGAACATTCCGGGAAGGTGACGGATCAGTAGTCGATGGCGACGAGCGCGGGTGCTGATCGGCGGATCCGGTGGATCTGATGGATCACCGACAGGTCGCGCTCGCGGTCCTGAGCAGGTCGACGTAGGTGCGCTTCGTCAGGTTCTGCCTCGTTGCACCGTTGACTCGCATGTTTCTCCTCCATCGGTCCTGGCGGTAGCACCGGGCCCTGCACCCTCTGGGGTGGGGTGGTTGCTGCGGCTTCGTCGAGCCAGGTCTCTCAGCCGCTCTGGATGGTTTTCTTGACCGTACGTTCACATAACGCGATCGTCAATGAGCAAGTCCAGGATTTGGGACGACCCAAGCATCCCTTTGGTCTGACGGCCGCGTTCACGGGGTGCCCGCGCTCAGGAAGAACCAGCAGCCTGCGGGCCTGATTCCCTGATCGGCGCCGATCACGGTGAGGGCCCACCGGGTTACGCAGTGGTGTCGCTCACATGTGGGACAGGTGTGTGACCTGGGGGCCCGGCTCATACTCGGCTCATGCTCGGCGGAGACCCGAGTTCGGCCGGACTGATCCAGGACCGATCCAGGACCGATCAGGACTGATCAAGGAGCGCGCGATGGGGCGTCTGCAGAGCACCGAGGGCCTGACCGACGACCAGAAGGAGATCCTGAAGGCGGTTCGGGTCTTCGTGGACGAGCAGATCCTCCCCGTCGCCACCGAGCTGGAGCACCGCGACGAGTACCCGGCGAAGATCGTCGAGGGGATGAAGGAGATGGGGATCTTCGGTCTGATGATCCCCGAGGAGTACGGCGGCCTGGGGGAGTCGCTGCTCACCTACGCCCTGGTCGTGGAGGAGATCTCCCGCGGCTGGATGAGCGTCTCCGGCATCGTCAACACCCACTTCATCGTGGCCTGGATGCTGGTGCAGCACGGCACGCCGGAGCAGAAGCAGCGCTACCTGCCGCGGATGGCGACGGGGGACCTGCGGGGGGCCTTCTCGATGTCCGAACCGCACTGCGGGTCGGACGTCGCGGCGATCCGGACGCGAGCCGTGGTCCAGGAGGGTGGCGGCTGGGTGATCACCGGGCAGAAGATGTGGCTCACCAACGGAGGCTCCTCGAGCCTCGTCGCCGTGCTCACCAAGACCGACACCGGCGCGTCCTCCGTCTACCGGAACATGACGACCTTTCTGGTCGAGAAGGAGCCCGGTTTCGGCGAGGTGGCGCCCGGTCTCACGGTGCCGGGCAAGATCGAGAAGATGGGGTACAAGGGCGTCGACACCACCGAGCTGGTCTTCGACGAGTACAGGATCGAGGACGCGTGTGTGCTCGGTGGGGAGCCCGGGCGCGGCTTCTACCAGATGATGGACGGTGTCGAGGTGGGCCGGGTCAACGTCGCTGCGCGAGCCTGTGGCGTGGCCCTGCGCGCGTTCCAGATCGGGATCGAGTACGCCCAGATGCGCGAGACTTTCGGCAAGAAGATCGCCGAGCACCAGGCCGTTCAGTTCCGGCTGGCGGAGATGGCCGTGAAGGTCGAGGCCGCGCACCAGATGATGGTGATGGCGGCCCGGGTGAAGGACTCCGGGGCCCGTAACGACCTGGAGGCCGGGATGGCCAAGTACCTGGCCAGTGAGTACTGCTCACAGGTGGTGGAGGACTCGTTCCGGATCCACGGCGGCTACGGCTACTCGAAGGAGTACGAGATCGAGCGGCTGTACCGCGAGGCCCCGATGCTCCTGATCGGCGAGGGGACGGCCGATATCCAGCGCATGATCATCGGCCGCCGCCTGCTGGAGGAGTACGGCGTCAAATCCTCGTGATCATGTGCGGATTCGGCTGTCGGGACAGCGTCGTCTCGACCTGCGGCGGCCGATCCACCGACCTACCGTGAGCGCATGGCTACTGCGACTTCTTCCACGAACAGCAAGGAACAGCTCTCGACCACCCAGGTCAGCCCGAACACGCCGGACGCCTTCGAGGGCACGCCGACGTTCACGGTGCCCGGGCTGACGCTCGACGAGGGTTCCGCGACCGCCGCCGTGCTGCAGAAGATCCTGAACACGTACAACGATCTGCACCTCACGCTCAAGCACGTGCACTGGAACGTGGTCGGCCCGAACTTCATCTCGGTGCACCAGATGATCGACCCGCAGGTCGAGGCCGTGCGGGGTTACGCCGACGACGTCGCCGAGCGGATCGCCACGCTGGGCAGCTCGCCCCAGGGCACTCCGGGTGCGCTCGTCGAGCAGCGTGACTGGGACGACTACTCGATCGGCCGCGCCGGTGCGATCGAGCACCTGGCCGCCCTCGACGCCGTGTACGTCGGGGTGATCACCAGCATCCGTCAGGCTGCTGAGGACACCGAGGAGCTCGACGACGTCACCAACGACCTGCTGATCGGTCACCTGCACGAGATCGAGCAGTTCCACTGGTTCGTGCGGGCGCACCTGGAGAACGCCGGCGGCCAGCTGAGCACCCAGGGCGTGAAGACCGAGAAGGGTGCCGCGAAGGCCGCCACCTCCTGAAGTTCAGCTCTCGGCGATGGCGGAAACTCCCGCGGTGACCCCGTACGTTCAACGCTGAGAGCTACGTGAACAGATCCCGGCAGTCCCTCGGCGCGGATGCGCCGGGGGCCCGGGATCAGGGAGAATGATCGTATGTCGAACCTCAGCCCGCTCCGGGCCCAGTCCCAGCCGGGCCTGCCCACACCGCCGCGTGGCGACACCATCGCGCAGTACGCCACCTACGCCGAGGCCCAGCGTGCGGTCGACTACCTCTCCGACAACCACTTTCCCGTGCAGGCCGTGACCATCGTCGGAGTCGACCTGCAGATGGTCGAACGGGTCACCGGTCGTCTGACCTACTCCCGCGTGGCCGTGGCCGGGCTGCTCTCGGGTGCCTGGTTCGGTCTCTTCGTGGGTTTGCTGATCTCGCTCTTCGGTACCGCCGAGAGCTTCAGCATTTTCGCGGCCATGCTGATCGGCGCGGCGTTCGGTGGGCTGTTCGGGCTCATCTCCTACGCCTTCACCGGTGGGCGGCGCGACTTCACCAGCACCAGCCAGATCGTCGCCGGCGAGTACCGGGTGCTCTGTCTCACCGAGCAGGCCGGCCCCGCCCGTCAGCTGCTGAACAAGCTGGCCGAAGAGGGTGGCCCGCGTAGCCAGCCCGCGCGCCCTGTCACCCAGACAGCCCCGGCCCCCCAGCCTTACCCGCAGTCCTACCCGCAGCAGCCGCCGTATCCCCAGCAGCCGCCGCAGGGCCAGCCGTGGGGTCAGCCCTGGGGCCAGCCGCCCGTGAGCTCGCCGCCGCCGGGTCAGCCCGGTCAGTACGGCCAGCCCGGTCAGTACGGCCAGCCCGGTCAGTACGGCCAGCCGGGGCAGTACGGTCAGCCGGCTCCGCAGGACCAGCCTCCGCCGCCGGTCAGCGGTCCGACCTACAGCGAGATGATCGACCGCAAGAAGGCCGAGGAGCGCGAGGCAGCCGAGCGTGAAGAAGCCGAGAAGTACCGCCGCCAGCAGGCTGAGCGGGAAGCGGCCGAGCGGCGAGCAGCCGAGCCACGGGCGACCCAGGAGCAGCCGCAGGCTACCCAGCCGCAGCCGGTCCAGCCCGACCCGGAGCAGTAGGCAGTAGTTCCGCGTAGGGGGGCGTCTCCGATCCAGGAGGCGCCCCCCTACGGCGTTTTGGCCCCACCCCCCCTTTCCGTGATCATGCAAAATCTCCCCGGTGTTCTAGAACTCTGACCGCGTGTGTTCTAGAACTCTGGGGAGGTTTTGCATGATCACGAACAAGTATTTTTTGGGGAAGGTCGGCCTGGTCACGGCGGGGTGGGGGTGTTGCTGACGGAGGGGAAAAGGGTTCGGTAGGAAGGGGCTTTCACGCCTTGGGTCGACGTCGCGTCGATGCTCGTCGCGGCCAGGACGGCGTCCATGACGGCCAGCATCACCGCGTCGGCGGCGGCCGCCTGGATCGCGACCACGGCCGGGAGGTCCACCTCGATCTCACCGGAGGCCAGGACGAAGACCGTGTCGCCGTCGAGCAGGGTGTGGGCGGGGGTCAGGGAGCGGGCCAGGCCGTCGTGGGCCGCGGTGGCGGTGCGGCGGGACCGGGCCGGGTCGAGTGCGGCATTGGTGGCCACGACGGCGAGGGTGGTGTTGGCGGCGGGGGCTGCGGTCGTGACGTCCTGCACGTACGAGGCGTACTCGGCCGGATCGGGGGCCGGTGGGCGGGGGAGTCCGGGCGGTACGAAGGCGGTTCCGAGCAGCGCGCCGGTGGTCGCATCGAGTGGCGAGCCCAGGGCGTTGAGCACGACGACGGCGCCGACGACAACCCCGTCCGGCAGGTGCACACAGGCCGTGCCGATGCCACCCTTCAGGGTGGTTCGCGCGGCCAGAGCGCCTGTGCCGGCGCCGATCACGCCACGAGGGGTGGTGGTGCCGAGGTTGCCGGCGGCCTCGTACCCGAGGGCGGCATCCGGCCGGGCGGTCAGGTCGCCCCCGCGGCCGAGGTCGAAAATGGCGGCGGCGGGCACGATCGGCACCAGGATCGATCCCGGGTCGGACGGCGGGCCGGCGGCGAACCCGAGACCCTGCTCCAGGCA
Organism: Kineosporia sp. NBRC 101731; assembly: GCF_030269305.1. Classification (NCBI taxonomy): domain Bacteria; kingdom Bacillati; phylum Actinomycetota; class Actinomycetes; order Kineosporiales; family Kineosporiaceae; genus Kineosporia; species Kineosporia sp. NBRC 101731. The sequence goes on along the minus strand of NZ_BSTC01000002.1, from coordinate 448,801 downwards.
CCACTGCTGCACGCCACCGGCCGCGGCGAGCCCGAAAGCGCTTCCGCCGGTGAGGACTACAGCGTCCACCGTGGGTACCAGGGTGGTCGGGTCGAGGGCATCGGTCTCGTGCGTGCCCGGGCCGCCTCCGCGCACGTCGACGGCCCCGACCGTGCCCGGCGGCGGAACCACCACCGTGACCCCGCTCAGCCGGCCGTCTCCGATGCGCTGGGCGTGCCCGACCCGGAAGCCGGGCACGTCCGTGAGGGAACCCCAGAGGGGATGGGGCCCGTCGACGTCCACCATGGTGCCTCCTACAACCAGCCGTTTCGCTTGAAGCCCCGGAACAGCCCGGCACAGACCGTTCCCATCAGGCCGAGTACGGCCGGATAACCCCAGGTCTGATGCAGTTCCGGCATGTACTCGAAGTTCATGCCGTAGATGCCGGCGATCATCGTGGGCACCGCGGCGATCGCGACCCAGGCCGAGATCTTGCGCATGTCCTCGTTCTCGGCGATCGAGACCCGGGCCAGGCCGGCCTGCAGGATCGAGGTGAGCAGCTCGTCGAAACCGGCGACCTGCTCGTGCACGCGGGCCAGGTGATCGGAGACGTCGCGGAAGTACTCCCGGATCTCGGCGTGGACCAGCCGGCGGGGCCGCTCGGAGAGTTCGCGCAGGGGTGCCGCGAGAGGCTGCACGGTGCGCTTCATCTCGATGACGTCGCGCTTGAGCTGGTAGATGCGCTCGATGTCGGTGTTGCCGCGAGGGGCGAACACCGTGCTCTCGATCTCCTCGAGATCCTGCTGCACCGCGTCGACGACGGCCAGGTACTCGTCGACCACCTTGTCGGCGACGGCGTGCAGCACGGCGGAGGGACCGAGCGACAGCTGCTCGGGGTTGCCCTCCAGGTGACGCCGCAGCCCGGCCAGCGCGGTGTGCTTGCCGTGGCGCACGGTGATGACGAAGTACTCGCCGACGAACACCATCACGGCGCCCGTCTCGACCACGTCACCACCGGCGTCGCGGTCGACCGAATCCACGTAGGCAAGCGTGCGCATGGCCAGGAACATGTCGTTCTCGTGGCGTTCCAGCTTGGGACGCTGACGGGCGCCGGAGGCGTCCTCGAGGGCGAGGGGGTGCAGTGAGAAGACCTCACCGAGCTGCTCGAGCTGCTCGGAGGACGGCTCGTGCAGACCCAGCCAGACGAAACCCTCACCCTTCTGGGCGGTCCGCACGGCGTGCTGGAAGTCGTTCGACGGTACCCGGCGGCCGGTGCTGTACAGGCCCCAGTCCACCGCTGCGTCGAGGAGCCCGCTGGTCGCGCTGGAGGTGTCGTCGATGTGCTGCTTGAGCACGTCGAGGGGCCCGTAACGCAGCGCCGGGTAGACGTTGCGCAGCTGGGCGCGGGGAAGGGCCAGGGACCGGGCGAGGCCGGTGCGGTTGGTGCGGGCCATGGGTCTTTCACCTCCGGTGGGCAGGCATGCCCCGCGGAAGGGTGGCGCCGTGATCGGCGCGCAACCCTCAGAGAGCTCCGCAGACCCCCGCGATCATCGGGAGGGCAGCGCGGAGCTCGCGTTCCGCGGGGGAGTCGGTACTGGCAGGGGTGTCATCTCTGGACGGCACCGATCTCACCTCCCTCATCCGGGAACTATCGTCGACCTGCAACATCGGTCGCCCGAGCTTGCTCTTGACCAGCTGTCCGGGCGTTACCGGAACATCGTTCGGCCGCCGCTCATGCTAACCCTTGGGTAGCCCGACCGACGCCGGAAACTCTGGACATCAGCCGGAAGAGCCGGTAACGGATTGGCCTTGCCCGTGTGAACACGCGCCGTGATCAGTCTGCCCCGGGCTCACGCCCAGAAGTACATCGTGCACCTGCGCCAAAGCGTTACAGCCCGCCCCCGGGGCACCGGGAACGGGCTGTGACGCTGCGTGTCAGGCGCGCAGGGACGCCATCCAGGCCTCGATCTGGGCGGGCTCACGGGGAAGGCCGGCCGAGAGGTTCTCCACCCCGTCGGGGGTCACCAGCACGTCGTCCTCGATGCGGACGCCGATGCCCCGGAACTCCTCGGGGGCCAGCAGGTCGTGCGGGCCGAAGTAGAGACCGGGCTCGATGGTGAAGATCATGCCCGGCTGCAGCTCGGCGTCCAGGTACATCTCCTTGCGGGCCTGGGCGCAGTCGTGCACGTCGATGCCGAGGTGGTGGCTGGTGCCGTGCACCATCCAGCGGCGGTGGAACTGGTTCTCCTTCTTCAGCGACTCCTGCGCCGTCGACGGCAGCAGGTTCCATTCCTCCAGCCGGGCGGCGATCACCGTCATCGCGGCGGCGTGCACCTCCCGGAACTTCACACCCGGGCGGGCGGCGGCGAACGCGGCGTCGGCGGCGTCGAGCACGGCCTGGTACACCCGGCGCTGGGCGTCGGTGAAGGTGCCCGACACCGGCAGGGTGCGGGTGATGTCGGCCGTGTAGAGCGAGTCGACCTCCATACCGGCGTCGATGAGCACCAGGTCGGACTCGTTCACCGGGCCGTCGTTGCGGATCCAGTGCAGGGTGCAGGCGTGCGGGCCGGAGGCGGCGATGGTGTCGTAGCCGACCCCGTTGCCCTCGCGGCGGGCGCGGCTCTCGAACACCGTCTCCACCACGCGTTCACCCCGCACGGAGGCCACGGCCTCGGGCAGGGCGCGCACGATGTCGGCGAACCCGCGGGCCGTCCCGTCGATCGCCCGGCGCATCTCGGCGATCTCGAAATCGTCTTTCACCAGGCGCAGTTCGGAAAGGATGCGGGCCAGGTCGCGGTCGGCCGCGAGCGCGTCCTGCTCGCTGGTGCCGGCCGCGGCGCGGGCTTCGTCGATCGCCTCGTCGAGGGCGGGGTCGGCGTCGCGCACCACCCGGACGCCGACCGCGCCGGCGTCTTTCGTGACCGCGTCGATCAGCTCGTCCAGGGGCCGGCAGATCAGGCCGGTCTCCGCCGCGACCTCTTCCAGGCTGGGGCGCACCCCCACCCAGAGCTCGCCGTAGCGGGGGTTGGCGTAGAACTGCTCGGAGTCGCGCTCGGCGCGCGGCTGGAAGTAGAGCACCGCGTCGAACCCGTCGCCGGACGGCTCCAGGACCAGGGCGGCGTCCGGCTCCCGGTCGGTGCCCAGGCCGGTCAGATGGGCGAAGGCGGAGTGCGGGCGGAAGCGGTAGTCGGTGTCGTTGCTGCGCACCCGGAACACCCCGGCGGGGAGGACGAGTCGCTCACCCGGCAGCTCGGCGGCCAGGGCGGCGCGGCGGGCGGCGGCGTAGGGGGCGGCGGGGGAGCGCTCCGGCAGGCCTTCGGGACGAGGCGCCCACCCGGAGGCGATGAACTGACGGAACGCCGGGGAGTTCGGTCGCTCCCGGTGCTCGACCTCCGCCGGCTTCGCCGACTCGCCCTCGGGGCCCTGCACGACGGGTTCGTTCTCACTCATCCCCTCATTGTGCCGCCTGCCAGTGGCGGGCGCGTGAGTCAGCCCACCGGTGGGAGGGGTTCGCTGCGGCGGGCGGCGGGGCAGAGTGAGCAGAGTGATCGGCGACGCCGACGAGGAGGGCCACGATGCAGTTCGGGCGCAGCTACGAGGAGTTCGAGGTCGGGGCCGTTTACCGGCACTGGCCCGGCAAGACCGTGACCGAGGCGGACGACCACCTGTTCTGCCTGATCACGATGAACCACCATCCGCTGCACCTGGACGCGCACTACGCGCAGCACAGCACCCAGTTCGGCGCGAACGTGGTGGTGGGCAACCTGATCTACTCGATCCTGCTGGGGATGTCGGTGCCCGACGTCTCCGGCCGGGCGATCGCCAACCTGGAGATCGAGTCGCTGCGGCACGTGGCCCCGACCTTTCACGGCGACACGATCTACGGCGAGAGCACGGTGCTGGGCAAGTGGGAGTCCACGTCGAAGGACGACCGCGGCATCGTGCACGTGGAGACCATCGGCTACCGGCAGGACGGCGTCGTGGTCTGCACCTTCCGGCGCAAGGTGATGGTGCCGAAACGGAACTATCTGGACAGCCGCGGCGGTGATCAGCCGGGCCGGCCGGAGCCCCTGCGGTGACGCTTCGGTGAGACGCCCTCGCGCGGCGGCTTGACCTGTGGCGCGCGGCGCGCAACCGTCAAAGGGTGACCCTTCTGCGAACCTGCCCGCGCTGTGGTTCGGTGGCCCGGGAACCGGGCGATCAGGCCCCGGCCTGGACCTGCGAACAGCACGGCGACGTCGTGCCGGTGGGCCCGGCCCAGGCGCCTACGCAGAAGCTGCTCCGTCAGGTCGCGCTGGACTCGCTGGTGCCGGTCTGGATACCGCACCCGATGCCTGACGGCTGGCAGGTCACCGGTCTGCAGTGGGCCGGTTCCGGGGGATCGGTGGCGGTCGTGGTCGCGGTCTCCGGGCCGCACCCGATGCCCGAGGTCGGTGACGAGGAACCCACGGTCGACCTGATCTTCGTGGCCGAGCAGCCGGGCGTCGGTCTGGGTGCCCACCTGGCCGGGATGGACGGCGTCGACCCGGGCCCTCTGCTGGCCGAGAAGGCCGCGCACGACCCGGCGGAGATCAAGCTGCACGCCGACGACCACGAGGTGCCGCTGTGGTCGATCCCGCTGGACGACGGCCTGGCCTACGTCGGCGAGGCCTCGGGCGTCTGGCTCTGGGTCCTGGCCTGGCCGAGCTCTGCCGCCCTGGCCCTGCTCAACCGGTTCTCCCTCGTGGATGCCCGTAACGAGGACTCCGAGCCCGATCTGCCCTGCGGCGCCCTGACTCCGCGCCTACGCTGACCTGCGTGCGAATCGATCTCCACGCCCACTCCAGCGCCTCGGACGGAACCGACGACCCGACCGGGGTGATGACCGCGGCCGCGGCCGCCGGGCTGGACGTCGTCGCACTCACCGACCACGACACCACCGCCGGCATCCCGGCCGCCTCGAAGACCGCCCGTGAGCTGGGGCTGACCCTGGTACCGGGGGCCGAGATCTCCTGCCAGATGCACGGCATCGGCGTGCACATGCTGGCCTACCTGCACGATCCGGACGACCGGGCGCTGCTGGCCGAGGAGGAGCAGACCAAGATCGACCGGCTGACCCGGGCCGAGCGGATGGTGCAGAGGTTGTCGGAAGACTTCGACATCACCTGGGCCGACGTGCAGCGTCACTGCCGGCCCGACGTCGCCGTGGGCCGCCCCCACATCGCCGACGCCCTGGTCGAGGCCGGGGCCGTGGCCAGCCGCGACGAGGCTTTCGCCACCGTGCTGCACGGCCGCTCGCGCTACTACCTGCCCTACCACTCGCCCGAGGCCGACCTCATCGTGCGGCTGGTGATCGCGGCGGGCGGGGTGCCGGTGATGGCCCACCCCCGCGCCGGCCGGCGCGGCCGGCTGGTGTCCGACGACGACATCGCCACGCTGGCCCGGGCCGGGATGGCCGGCCTGGAGGTGGAGCACCGCGATCACGAGGAGGCCGATCGGGTGCGGTTGCGCGGGCTGGCCGCCGACCTCGGACTGCTGATGACCGGCTCCAGCGACTACCACGGCACCGGGAAGGTCAACCGGATCGGGGAGCACACCACGGCGCCCGAGGTGCTGGAGGCCATCGTCGCGAAGGGTACGCCGGAGCGGGTGGTGCGGCCGTGAAGCAGAACGTCCGGCAGGAGGATCAGCAGCACGACCAGCTCGAGCTGATCGGCATGCCCGAACCGCTCTACCCGTGCACCCCGACGCGCCTGGCCACCTGGCAGGACTGCCCGCGCCGCTACCGGTTCACCTACCTGATCAAGCCCCAGCCGGGCCGGGGTGGAGCCTGGGCGCACACCAGCATCGGTGCCGCGGTGCACTCGGCGCTGGCCGACTGGTGGGGTACCCCGGTCTCGCAACGGACGCCGGAACGCGCGGAGGGGTTGGTGCGCAAACGCTGGCTCAGCGACGGTTTCGCAGACCGTGAGCAGTCGGCCGCGGCCGGGCGGCGCGCCGTGGAGTGGGTGCGCAGGTATCTCTTCGACTCGGCGCAGGACCCGATGGCCGTACCGGCGGGGGTGGAGAAGACGGTCACCGCGACGACGGAACGGCTGTCGCTGTCCGGCCGGGTGGACCGGATCGACCAGCGCGGCGGGGAACTCGTGGTGGTCGACTACAAGACCGGGCGCCGGGCCCCGGACGAGACCGACGCCTTCGCCAGCCTCGCCCTGGCCGTGTACGCCGTCGGCACGGCCCGCACCTACCGCCGCCCCTGCGTGCAGGTCGAACTGCACCACCTGCCCTCGGGCACCCGGGCGGTGGCGCGCTATGACCGCGAGGGCCTGGAAAACCGCCTGGCCGAGGCAAACTCGCTGGGTGACGCGGCCGCCACGGGGGATCGGGCCCACGCCGAAGGACGCGACGTCTTCCCGCCGAAACCCTCACCGGGCTGCTCGTACTGCGACTTCCGCCGGCACTGCCCGGAAGGGAAGGCAGCCTCCGAGGACAAGGTGCCCTGGGTCTCGCAGCTCCCTGGGACCGAACAGGCCTAGGCGTTCTGGAGGGCCTGCTGGACGGCCTCTTCCGGACTGTCGACATAGGCGATGCCGGCGTCCACCAGCTCGCCGTCCTTCCCGACCACGCGCCAGCCGTCGAGCACCACCACCGGTACCTCGCCGCGCCGGCGGGCCAGGGCGACCTCGCTGAGCGTGCCCCACGACCCGCCCACGGCGATCACCGCGTCGGCGCTCCAGACGATGACGGCGTTACGGGCCTCGCCGAGGTTGGTCACGATCGTCACCGACAGGTCGGGGCTGGCGCCGGAGGTGTCGGGGCCGGGCCGGATGCCGACCACCGTGCCGCCGTGGGCACTGGCCCCGGCGGCGACCGCGGCCATCACCCCGGTACCGCCGCCGCAGATCACCGTCACCCCGGCCCGGGCGAGCAGTTCGCCCACCCGGCGCGCCGCCTCGGCCTGCTCGTCGGTGCAGTCCCGGGGGCCGCACACGGCCACCTGGAAAGTGCGTTCCGGGCCGGACAGGGGCGACGGCCGGGGGGAAGGGGGCAGCACGATGCGGATCTCCGTTTCGCAGAGCCGTGGGGTCGGGCGTTTACGTCAGGGCGTCCGACAGGTCGCGCCGGGCCGGACAGGCCCGGAACAAGGCGATCTCATCCAGGAGCTGCCGGGAAAGGGCCGAACGGGTGAATGCGGGCGATTGGAGCGTGCCGGCCGCGGTGGCCACCCGGCCCACGATCGGCCCGGTGCGGTTGTCGGTCGGCAGGGACAGCACCTCGCGCAGCTCGCCGGCCGCCGCGTCGAGGTCGGACAGGGCCAGGTGGGCGTTGCACAGGTCCAGGCGGGCGGCCGCGACCAGCTCGGGGGAACGCTGGGCGGGAACGGCCTGCAGCAGGCTGAGCGCCTCGGTGGCCTCCCGGGCCGCCAGCCGGGCATTGGGCACGCCGCCCAGGGCCAGCCAGGCCTCGCTGGCGTAGTAGGCCGCCTTGCCCGGCTCGAACCGGAAGACCCCGGCCTGGTGGTCCTCCCCGGTGATCCGGTCGCGTTCGGCCCGCGCCACGGTGAGGGCCTGCTCCACCTCGCGGGTCTCACCGCACGCGGCCCAGGCCCTGGCCTCCGCGCTGGCCAGGCGCAACAGGTTGCTGCCCTTGGTGGCGTGCCGACGGCCGCTGAGCGCGATCCGGGCCGCCCCCGGGTAGTCACCGCCCCAGTAGGCCACGTTGGACTGGACCCAGCGGATGAAGGCCCGCAACGAGTCGTCGTCGGCCAGTTCGGCACACAGCCAGGCGGTGCGGGTGTTCGTCTCGGCCGCCACCGGATCGCCGAGATCGGCACTGGCGTGGGCGATCAGGGCACACAGCCGGCCGGCCAGCGAGTACAGCGGTGCCGTCAGGCTGGGATGCTGGCGCTTCTCCAGCAGCTCGAACACCTCACGCCGAAGCCGCCAGACCGGGTTCACCAGCGCGATGGGCGACTGGATCAGGTAGTCGGCCGCCAGGGCGCGCACCTGCCCGCTGATCTGGTCGAGCAGGTCGTGGTCGACCCCGGCCCGGCTGCCGGGAACTGGCACTCGGTTCATCCACGGACCGCCTCGTCTGGGTCGGTGAGCTGGTCAGAGCCACCGACCGGGCGGCCGGGCAGGAGTCAGAGTAATGGCTGACGCCCACTTTTGGGTCTCCAACACGAACTTTCCGTGATGGATTGCCTACTTCGCGCGAACCCGGGCATCCGGACCGGCCAGATCGGGCGGTGGCTCGACCATGGTCCGGGGAGGATCCGGGGGAGATCCGGAGAAGATTCAGTGATGTGCGATGAGCAACTCGTCGCGCAATGAGTGCAGGGCCACGGTCGCGGCCGACGGCGCGAGCGAACCGGCTCCGTCACCGGGAACCGACGAGTACAGCGACCGCGCCCAGCCCGGCAGCGACGACCAGGCCAACCCGGCGACCGGTGCCCACGACGGGCGGTTGCGCTGGGTCATGGCGATCAGCTCCGGCACGGCCGGGCTCAGCAGCGACGAGATGAAGGCGCGGGCCTCGTGCGTCATGCGCAGCCGCGGCCGCACCTGACGGAAGTACCGAGCCAGGTCACGCCGCGTGGCCGGAACCTGGTCGGGCTCGAGACCCCAGACCGCGGCCGTGCGCACTTGTTCCTGGATGTAGGTCTCATGCTCGGCATCGGTCAGGTCGAGCCCGCCCCGCCGCGTGACCTCGATGAACGAGGCGACCTGGCAGCAGTGCATCCACAGCACGAGTTCCTCGTCGTCGCCGCGGAACTCGTCACCGTCACCGGCCCAGCCACGAACCTGGCCCATCACCGCACGCAACCGGGCGCCGGTCATCGCGGCCTCGATGCTGTTACCGAAGATCACCGCACCCATGTGCCGCTGCGACCACTGCAACCGGTCCCACGGGTCGTCCACCCTCCGCGCCGTGGCGAACACGTTCGCCATGCCCTCCGGGTGAAGCACCTGCAGGGCCAGGCCGCGCAGTGTCGCCAGACCGATCAGGGGGTCGGAGTGCACCCGCCAGGTGACGGTGCGCGGTCCGAAAAGGCCCCACTGACCCACCGCATCGTGATCAGGATCATGCTCGAGTTCCTGGTCGTCGGTGAGGCCGGCGTCCGCCGGATGCTCCAGTTGATCCCAGTTCTCCGGCTGGGGCTCCACCGCCGCACCCATCTCGGCCTGCTCCATCTGACCTCGCCGCTCCCAGGCTCTGCGCGCCCTGCCTGCAGCAGTCTGGTCGGATCCTGGCTGCCTGCGGCCGGATTCATGATCCACCGTCCGCGAGACAGTACCGGACAGGGGGAGGAGCACACTGCTCCGTTCCCACCTGTCGTCCGTCGCGCTCGCTGCCATGGGTCAAGCCTGTCGGATTCGACCCTTGATCGCCTGTCGAGCCCTCCGTCGGCCCAATCGGACACAGTCTGTCGATAGTCTGAAAGCGGGTCTTTCCGGCCCGTCGCCTGGAGGGAACAGATGCATGGGCCGCGTGATCGCCGTCGCCAACCAGAAGGGTGGCGTCGCCAAAACCACCACGGTGGCTTCGCTCGGTGCCGCGTTCGTGCTGCGCGGGCTCCGGGTGCTCCTGATCGACCTGGACCCGCAGTCGTCCCTCACGTTCAGCCTGGGCATCGATCCCGACGTGGTCGAGTACTCGATCTCCGACGTGGTGCGCGGCGAGGTCGACCTGTCGATGGCCCGCCTGCGCACCAGCGAGGGCATGGACCTGGTGCCCTCCACCATCGACCTGCTGGCCGCCGAGGCGATGCTGCTGCCCGCCCCCCAGCGGGAGTTCGTGGTGCGCCGGGGGCTGGAGGAGGTGCTCTCCACCTACGACGTCATCCTTCTCGACTGCTCACCCAGCCTGGGTCTGCTCACGCTCAACGCGCTCGCCGCGGCCGACGAGGTGATCGTGCCCCTGCAGTGCGAGATGCTCAGCCACCGGGGCGTCGGGCAGTTGCTCGACACCGTGGCTGACGTGCACCGTCTGCTCAACCCGCGGCTACGGGTGCGGGGTCTGCTGCCCACCATGTACGACAAGCGCTCGACGCACGCCCGCGCGGTGCTCGGCGACGTGAAGCGTCGCTACCGGGTGCCGGTGCTCAGCCCGATCCCGCGCTCGGTGAAGTTCGCCGAGGCCCCCAGCGTGGGCACGTCGATCATCGCCACCTCACCGAGCTCGTCGGGTGCGCGCGCGTACTTCCGGATCGCCGACAGCCTGCTGCGGGCCTGGCGCTTCGGTGGCCGAAAAGTCGCTCCGACCAGGCCTTCCCGTGGCGCACACAGCATGCACAACCCGCCACCGGGTGAGGCCGGCGCACTGTAGCCCCCTCTCTGTTCGTGATCGCGAACAGCGGGGCTGATGGTCGACCGGCCCGAGCCGGATTGAGGACGCCCACCACTCCCGGTCCGGCCCCTCACCTCTTCGCGGTGGTCGGCAAAACATCTGTGGCCCGCACCTTTCGGTGCGGGCCACAGGTGTTTGGGGGAACTCAGCTCTCGGTGGAACCCGCCGAGGCAGGGGCGTTCTCGGCCGCGGACACACCGGAGCCCGAGCCCCGGCCACCGCGACGACGGCGGCGGCGCTTGCGGGCGGCCTCGCCGTCCGCGTCACCAGACTCGGCGGAGTCACCGGCGTCGCCGACCGGGGAGGTGTCGGCCGCGTCGGTCGAGGTACCCGATGTCGCCGTCACCGCGGGAGCCTCGTCCGTGCCCTGCGCGTCGGTGCCCTGTGTGTCCGTGCTCTGGGTGCCGTCGGCAGCCGCACCGTCGACCGGAACCCCGGAGCGCATGCGCCGACGGGCCCGCGGCCGCCGGGTACGGGGCTCGGCCGACTCGTCGGAACCGGTGACCTCGGCGGGACCGGAGTCTTCGGAGGGGGTACCCGACTCGTCGCGACCCCGGCTCCGAGAGCGGCCACCGCCGCTGTCCCGACCGCCGCTGTCCCGGCTTCCGCCGTCCCGGCCACGTCCGCCGTCGCGGCCGCCACTGTCCTTGCCACCCTCACGCCGGGACGACACCTTGGCGCCGCCACCGCGCTTACCGGTCTCGCCCAGGTCTTCGACCTCTTCGGCGGCCAGGCCGGCGCGGGTGCGCGAGGCACGGGGGAGTGTGCCCTTGACCCCCGCCGGGATGTGCAGGTCTTCGGAGAAGTGCGGTGAGGTCGAGTAGGTCTCGGCCGGGGACGGGATGCCCAGGTCGAGCGCCTTGTCGATCATCACCCAGCGGTGGATGTCGTCCCAGTCGACGAACGTGACCGCGACACCGGTGTTGCCGGCCCGGCCGGTACGGCCGATGCGGTGCAGGTAGGTCTTCTCGTCTTCCGGGCAGGCGTAGTTGACCACGTGGGTGACGTTGTCGACGTCGATGCCGCGGGCGGCCACGTCGGTCGCGACCAGCACGTCGATCTTGCCGTTGCGGAAGGCCCGCAGCGCCTGCTCACGGGCTCCCTGACCGAGGTCACCGTGGATCGCCGCGGCGGCGAAGCCCCGGTCGGCCAGATCGTCGGCCACCTTGGCGGCCGTGCGCTTGGTGCGGGTGAAGATGATCGACAGCCCGCGGCCCTCGGCCTGCAGCAGCCGGGCCAGCATCTCTACCTTGTCCATCGCGTGGGCGCGGTAGATGAACTGCGCGGTCGCGAGCACCGTGGCGCCGGAGTCGTCCGGGTCACTGGCGCGGATGTGGGTGGGCTGGGTCATGTACTTACGGGCCAGCGACACCACGGCGCCCGGCATGGTCGCCGAGAACAGCATGGTCTGGCGGCCGTCGGGGGTGAGTGACATGAGCTTCTCGACGTCGGGCAGGAAGCCCAGGTCGAGCATCTCGTCGGCCTCGTCGAGCACCAGGGTGCGCACGTGGGCCAGGTTCAGCAGGCCCTGCTGGGCCAGATCGAGCAGGCGGCCGGGAGTTCCCACGACCACCTCGATGCCCTTCTTCAGGGCCTCGACCTGCGGTTCGTAGGCCCGGCCGCCGTAGACGGTCAGGATCCGCACGCTGAGGTTCTTCGACGCGACCTTGAGGTCTTCGGCGACCTGGGTGGCGAGTTCGCGGGTCGGCACGATCGCCAGGGCCTGCGGGGCGCCCGGCAGGGCCATCTCGGCGAAGCCCTCGTCCTTGGGGCCGGTGACCCGGTGCAGCAGCGGGATGCCGAAGCCGAGGGTCTTACCGGTACCGGTCTTGGCCTGGCCGATCACGTCGCCGCCGTTGACGGCGACGGGGAGGGTCATGGACTGGATCGGGAACGGGGCGGTCATGCCGGCACTGATCAGCGCGTCGGTGATGCGCTGGTCGGTGCCCAGCTCGGCCCAGCCCACGACGGGGGCGGCCCCGGCCTCGTTCTCGACGACGGCGACGATCTCGCCGGCCTTCTCGAGGGCCTCGATCGGGTCGGCGATCGCGAGCGGGTCGACGGTGTCGCCCGGGGCGCTGGAAGAATTCTGGATCTCTGAATCGTTCGGTGAAGCGGACACACAGTGCCTAACTCTTCGGGGGCGCAGGCCTGCGGCCGGATCGCGCCGACCCCGGTGGGGTGGCGAAGGAAAAGGCGCTCCGGCGGGCCGCGCTGCGGCATTCGGAAGCCGACCGTGTTAGCGACCGGTCATCCACTTACGGGTCTAACAGTTACCTCTAACTAACTGATCCTACCTGGTCCAGGGCTGGATACCCTCCTCATCATGGAGCAGCAGGAGGACAGGTTCACCGATCCGGCATACCGGGCGGCCGTTGTTGATCTACTGGGCACGCTGGCTTATGGCGAATTGAGCGCGTTCATCCGACTTTCCACGGATGCGGACCTTGCCCCACGCCTTTCGGCCAAGGCGGACATGGCCGCCCTGGCCGCCACCGAGTTCGCACACTACGACCGGCTGCGGGCCCGGCTCGTGGAGATCGGCGCCGACCCGGAGCAGGCCATGGCCCCGTTCGTGGAGGCGCTGGACGGGTTCCACGAGCGCACCCGGCCCTCGGACTGGCTGGAGGGACTGGTCAAGTTCTACGTCGGGGACGGCATCGCCTCCGACTTCTACCGGGAGATCAGCACCTACGTCGACGACGAGACCCGCGATCTGGTGCTGGGCACTCTGGAAGCCGGCCAACGGATGTCATTCGTGTTGCAGGAGGTGCGCCAGGCGATCAGCGAAGACCCGATCAAGGGCAGCCGGCTGGCGCTGTGGGGCCGCCGCCTGGTCGGGGAGGCACTCAGCCAGGGGCAGCGGGTCGCGGCTGACCGGGACACCTTCTCCACGCTGCTGACCGGCACGGACGAGCACCCGGGCATGGGCCTGGTGGGGATCGTGTCGATGTTCAGCCGGATCACCGAGCAGCACACCAAGCGGATGGCCGAGATGGGGCTGTCCGCCTAGGCCGTCCAGGACGCTCTAGGACCCAGACGTGAAGAAGGCGCCGTCCCGGGATGACCGGGAGCGGCGCCTTCTTCACTCACGAACTCAGATCGTGCCGAAACCTACGCGACGGGTCTCTTCCGCGCCGATCTCGACGTAGCCGATCAGGTTGCCCGGAACGACGATCGTGCGGCCCTTGTCGTCCTTGAGACGCAGCAGCGAGCCGCCGCTGATCGCGGCCTCGACCGCGTTCGCGACCGCCTCGGCCGAGTCGTCGGACTCCAGCACGATGTCGCGCGGGATGTCCCGGACGCCGATCTTGACCTCCACGCGAGTGGCCCCTTCCGTCCTTGCCGGCCCCCTCGCGGGGTGGCGTTGTCGTTGGTCGACGAAAGCCTAACCGCCAGAAGGCGCGCTGAACCGGGCGGCACGCATGATTAGCCGACAGCGGAATCGTCGCGCCTCGCCCGTGCCGTCGGCGGACCCTTCGCCGAGGCTCAGGACCGGTGGGCCGCGGGCTGGTTCTCGCCCAGCTCGGTCAGGTCGGTCAGGTCGGTCACAGGACGGGGAGTGGCCGGCTGACCAGGCAGCATGTCCTCGTTCTCCTGCAGGGGAATGGCCGCGATACCCCGCCAGGTGATCCCGGCGAGCAGGCGCACCGCTTCCTCCCGGGGCATCTGACGCCCCTTCTGCAGCCAGTAGCGCGCAGCGACATGGGCCATGCCGGAGAGGCCCATCCCGATGAGCTCACACTCCGGCCAGGGCAGCCCGGACTCCTCGTGGATCAGCTCGGCGACCATTCGCCCGCACTGCTCGTTCACCGACTCCACCCGAGCCCGGACGTCCGGGTCGTTGGTCAGGTCGGACTCGAAGATGAGCCGGAACGACTCGTTCTCCCGGTCGATGAAATCGAAGAACGCCCCCATCGCCCCGGCGACCCGCATCTTGTTGTCGGTCGTGCCCTCGATCGCCCCGCGCAGGCATTCCACCACCTCGGCGGAATGCTGTTCGATCAGCGCCAGGTACAGATCCCGTTTACCCGGGAAATGCTGGTAGAGGACCGGCTTGCTGACCCCGGCCCGCTCGGCGATCTCGTCCATCGCAGCCGCGTGATAGCCCTGAGCCACGAATACCTCTCGCGCTGCTCCGAGCAATTGGCTGCGTCGTGCCGTCCTCGGCAGCCGGGTTCCGCGCGAGCGCACCTCTGGTGTCGACATTGCTTGCCTCCCCGCATCAGTGCCCGTCAGCGGATGCTAAGACGCTTCGGCTGCGCCCCCGCGATTCCGATGCTTTAAGTGATTGTAAGGCTACGAGGCGTTACCAAATCGCGGTGCGCCTAGACACTCTGCGGTACCAGGTACATCCATTCGGGTGATCGTTCCCACGTTTCAACGCCACTCAAAGGGGTATAGCCGATACCTGCGAGTTCTTAACCATCCTCTTGCTGCACCCTCTCCGTCGAGGACACCGGCGTCCAGCCTGCCCGTCTTCGCCCACGGAAGTCACGTCAGTCACCTGGCTGTACTCCCGGCTCTCAGGACCCGCCGGGGCCGGTAGCGTGCCGGACGGGAAGTGGCCGTACAGGAGGGATCAGCCGCAATGAGCTCGACCAGGCCGGATTCGCCGGATGCGCCGGATGCGCCGGATTCGGTGCCCGGAGCCGGCGGGAGCGGGCGACTTCCGGGCGCCCGGTGCGCAGCGCAGGCCCATGATCTGGCGGTCCGGGGCCGGTCGGCGGTTCTGCCGGTCGTGCTCGTCGTGATGGCCCTGGCCCTGGCCGGCTGCTCGGGGTCGTCGGAGGGAACCTCCGCGACCGCGTCCACCACCTCGTCCTCCACATCGTCCTCCAACAGCGCGACGACGGCGACCCCGCCGACCCCGGCCACCCCGACGACCACCGGCACTGCTGCGGGCGAGTCCGACACGACGTCCACCGCCGACGACACCGCCGACCTGCCCAAGGGCCTCACCGAGGCAGATGTGGAGGCCGGTCTGACCTCGGCGAAGGTGAAGTGGAAGGCCTCGGGCACGCTGAGGACGGTGAAGGGCACGGCCAAGGCGCCGGGTCAGGGCAAGGTCTACAAGGTGCGCGTGCAGGTCGAGAAGGGCGTGGCGATCGACGGGGAGAAGTTCGCCGACTTCGTGCTGGCCACGCTGAACGACGACCGCAGCTGGACCGAGGACGGCACCCGGCGCTTCGCGCGCACCGACAAGGCCTCGGAGGCCTTCACCACGGTGACGCTGGCCAGCCCGGAGACCTCGGCGTCGATGTGCCTGCCGCTGAAGACCTTCGGCAAGCTGTCCTGCCGCAACGGCGGGCGGGTGGTGCTGACCACGTACCGGTGGACCAAGGCGATCCCCGAATATAAGAAGGACCGCACGGGTTACCGCCACTATGTCGTCAACCACGAGGTGGGTCACGCCCTCGGTCACGGTCACGAGTACTGCGCCGGTCGGGGAAAGCGGGCGCCGCTCATGATGCAGCAGACGAAGGGCCTGCTCGGCTGCAGGCCCAATCCCTGGCCGCACCCGTGAGGCCGCCGATGCAACCCTTGGTCGAGCCCGGTGAGGAGCTCACCGCGGACGAGTTCACCCGGTACTCGCGGCAGGTGCTCCTGCCCGGCCTGGGGAGTGTGGGGCAGCGACGGCTGAAGAACGCCCGGGTGCTGGTGATCGGCGCCGGAGGACTGGGCAGCCCGGTGCTGACCTATCTGGCGGCGGCCGGGGTCGGCACGATCAGCGTGATCGACGACGACGTGGTGGAGGTGTCGAACCTTCACCGCCAGGTGCTGCACGCCGGGTCGGCGCTGGGAACGCCCAAGGTCGACAGCGCGGTGCGGGCCCTGGCCGAGCTGAACCCCCTCGTGAAGGTGGAGTCGCGGCAGAACCGGATCACCCGTGACAACGCCCTGGAGATCATCGAGGGGCACGACGTGGTGCTCGACGGTACCGACAATTTCGCCACGCGGTACCTGGTCGGCGATGCCTGTTCGATAGCCGGGGTGCCGCTGGTCTGGGGCTCGGTGTTCCGGTTCGACGGGCAGGTCTCGGTGTTCTGGTCGCGGCCGCCGCAGGGGCATGCGCCGGTGACCTATCGCGACCTTCATCCCACGCCCCCGCCGCCCGGGTCGGTGCCGTCGTGCGCCGAGGGGGGCGTGCTGGGGGTGACGTGCGCGGCCATCGGTTCAGTCATGGCGACCGAGGCGATCAAGCTGATCACCGGTGTCGGAGAGCCACTTCTGGGCCGGATCATGCTGTTCGACGCGGCCGGGATGACCTGGCAGACGATTCGGGTGCGGCCTGCCCCCGACGCTGTGCCGATCAGTGAACTGGCCGCGGATTACGAGGCCTTCTGCGGCATCCCGGCGCCCGACGGGTCGGGTGACCAGGCCAGTGATGCCAGTGACGTCAGCGTCGGCGAACTGGCCCGGCGCCTGGAGCGGCGTGGGCGCGGCGACGACGATTTCGTGCTGGTCGACGTGCGGGAACCCGAAGAACGGCTGATCGCGTCGATCCCCGGTGCGGTCGGGCTGCCGATGTCGGTGCTGCGAACGGGGGACGCGGGTGCTCTGCTCGCGCAGATCGCCCAGGGGCGTCCGGTGGTGCTGCACTGCAAGAGCGGTGGACGGTCTGCTCAGGTTCTCGAAATGGCCCGTGACGCAGGGCTGGACGACGTGGCCCACGTACCCGGAGGCGTCTTGAGATGGATCGACGAGATCGATCCCACGCAACCGCGCTACTGAGCCACGTCGTCCACTGCTGGAACGACTGTCGGCTGAACTACCGGAGCCGAGAGGTCAGCGGTGGCTCCGGCCACGGGTACCGACGCCGGCGAAGTGCAGAGCCAGCAGGAACAGACCCAGCGTCATCAGCGTGGTGTTGGTGAACGCGTCGCCCAGATCGGCGTTCGCGAAGTCAAGAAGCAGGGCAAGGCCAAAGGCCACGGCGGCAGCAATCGCGAGCACGGTTACCTCCTGGGTAGGTCCCCGAGGGGGAAGGGACGGTTACTGCCCGATGATCACCGGGCGATGAGACGATCTTGAGGGCAGCGCCGGAAGCGCGCATTTCGAGGGAACCGTCTGCGATGTAACGATTCGGAGTACTACATGCCCTTCACCGGGAGTCACCCGGCCGCCGTGCTGCCGTTCCTGCGCACCGGCCTGGTGCCGTCGGCGCTGGTGATCGGCAGCATGACCCCCGACCTGGTCTACTACGTGCCGCTGCCGCAGGAAGCCCGCTGGCCCGTCTCGCACGCCAGTCACACGGTCACCGGAATCGTCGGACTGGACCTGCTGATGGGCCTTTTCGCGTTCGTGGTCTGGCAGGCCCTGATCGCGCCGCTGGCCGTGGCGGTCTCGCCGCGGCCGGTGCGCGACCGGGTGGGGGGGCTGCCGGTACCGCTGCGGCAGAACCTGGGCACCCTCCGGGCGGCCGCGCTCGTGGTGCTCTCCCTGCTCGTCGGCGCGGTGACACATGTCTTCTGGGACGAGTTCACGCATCCGGACCGCTGGGGTACCGCGCACATGTCCTGGCTCGCGCAGCAGCACGGCAGCATGCTGGGGGCCCGCTGGGCGCAGTTCGCCAGCAGCGTCGTCGGGCTGTTGCTCATCGGCTGGGCGCTGTGGCGCTGGTGGTCGCAGACCCCGCCCCGGTCGGTGCCGTCGCGGATCAGGCCTGTGTCCCGAGCGGTTTCGGCCTGGGTCGTGGCCATCGTGCTGCTGTGCACGGGCGCCGGTTCGTCGATCGGGCTGTGGGCGGCCCTGACCCGTCCCGGCACGCAGAGCCTGCCCTACCTGGTGGCGACGTACGGTGGTGGCGCGGGCCTCTTCGCGGTGCTGGCGTGCGCTCTCGTGATGATCGCCCCGCGCTCCCGAGCCTCCTGAATCACTTGTCCGACGAGCTGGTTTCGTCTTCTCTGGGGGTTCCCAGCTCGGCGGCCAGGGACTCGTACATCGGCTGGCCCTCCTGCAGCCAGCCCGCGCGCTGGGGCCAGCCGCGCTGCACCGTCTCGATGATGATCCGGTCGAACTCCGGTAGGTCGTCGTCCTGCACCGCGGTGAGGAAGTCGGACCAGTGCATCACCTCGAGATCGGTGAAGTACGGGGCGAGCAGGCCCTCGGCGCGGGAGATGAACGAGTCGTTCACCACCAGCGTGCGGCCGTCGATCATCGGCGCGTCGGTCGACCAGGCCCGGAACACGGCAATACCCCGGCCGGAGGGCGATTTCACGGTGCGGGCGCGAATCGTCACGTCTTTGCGGGTCACCTGGTAGACGGGCACCATCGCCTTCTTCGAGATGCCCATCAGCCGGTACAGATCGTTGTCGGCCTGCTCGTCCTGTACCTGCACCGCGTCGGGGGCCCCGGACAGGGAACCCGGCGCCTCGCCCCGGGCGATCAGGGCGTCGATCACGGTCTTCGACCAGACCAGGGCGCCCTGGCTGGTCCAGTGGCTGTCGCCCTTCTGGAACACCGAGCCCGGGGCCGCGTCCTGCGCCGCCTGGAGCTGGTCCCAGCTGGTCACGACCGGCCCGGTCGCCAGGCCGCCGGTGACCGGCCAGGTCTGCTCGGTCGTGCTGCGCACCTGGTCGGCGCAGGCCAGCAGGGCGTCGGCGCGCGGGCCGAGGATGTCGCTCATGATCGCCGACTTGTCCGGAGCGATCGCCACCATGACGGACTTACCGGTGCCGGAGGCGATCTGGGTGAGCTTGGCGAGCCCGGCCCGGGTCGCGGCGGCGTCGAACGGGTACCGGCAGGGCAGCGTGAAGTCTTCGGAGAGGAACGGCGTGCGGTTCTCGCCCAGCACCACGGCCGGGTTCAGGCTGGTGCCGAGCCGGTCGCGCGAGGCCTCGCCGATCGCCTCGGTGACGTACTGACGCAGGGCCAGGCGGTCGCGCAGGGCGGCGTCGGTCTGCTGGGAGTCGGCGCCGCTGAGGATGCCCGAGGGCGAGACGTGCGGGAACGACGTCGGGCTGCGGTTCTCCTCGCCCCATGGCAACGGCGGGTCGAGCAGCCAGACGGCGAGCAGCGTGACGGCGAACAGGGCCACCAGGACCCGGGCTGCCCTCACGCTGCGCCTGCGCTGACGTTCGGCGCGGAACCGGGCCAGCAGCTCTTCGAGCTCCTGCGCGGCGGAGGAACCGGGTTCGTCATCCACACCGGCCTCCGGTGCCGGGTGATGGATGACTTCCAGCCGGTCGGGGTGCTCGGCGTGACGCACAGCGACGGCGAAGAGGGAGGGGGACACGCCGTCGCGGGAGCCGAACCCACTGAACGAACCGGCCGGCCCGGCTGCCCGGTCGCCCTGACCTGACGAATGCCCGGGCTCGTCGTCGTCGGGAAGGATGATGGTTCGGCCCACGAAGAACAGCATGGCAGAACAATCAGAACTGGAAGTACAGGAACGGGCTGAAATCCAGCCAGAGTACCGAGATCACCGCAACTGCCAGCAGGGCCGGTGCGGTGACCGCGGCCAGGGGATAGCGAAAAGTCAATCCTCCGGAATGTCCACCGTGAATCAGTTGAAAACCTGTGGCATTTCGCGGCAACAGAAACACCAGTAACCCCAGCATCAGAGCGAGCTCGTTCCAGGGGGTCAGGGTGATGTAGACGTCTGGTGATGGTTCGCCTCCCTGGAACGTGAACATCGCCTGCCAGACGTCGACCGCCCCGGTCAGCGTCGGGGCCCGGAACGGTACCCAGCTGAACACCACGAACGTCGCCATCGCCGCACGTCGCAGTGCCGTGAGAAGCATGCCCGGGGTCTTGCGGTGCAGGCCCGTGACGCGCTCGGCGAGCAGGGCCAGGCTGTGGAGCCCGCCCCAGACCAGAAATCCCCAGGTCGCTCCGTGCCAGAGGCTGGTGAGCAGGAAGGTGATCAGCAGGGCGGCGTACTCACGGCGTATTCCGTGACGGTTGCCACCCAGGGGAATATAGACGTAATCCCGGAACCAGCGCGACAGGGTCATGTGCCAGCGTCGCCAGAATTCGGCCGGCCCGGCGGCGGTATAGGGCGAACGGAAGTTCTCGGGAAACCGGAATCCGAAGATTGCGGCCAGGCCGATGGCCATGTCCGAATAGCCGCTGAAGTCGAAATAGATCTGGATCGCGTAGGCCAGTGCCCCGATCCAGGCGGTACTGGAACTGAAACTGCCGCCCGGGGTGCCGAAGGCCGCATCCGCCACGATGCCGGCCGAGTCGGCGATGTAGGCCTTCTTCGTCAGCCCCCAGGCGAACCGGGTCAGGCCGTAGGTGGCGTTGCCCAGCGTGACCTCCCGGCTGTCCTTCAGCTCGTGGACGATCTCGGAGTACCGCACGATCGGCCCGGCGATCTGGTGCGGGAAGAGGAACAGGTAGAGCAGGTAGTCGCGCGGGGACTGTTCCGGGGGCAGGTCGCCGCGTCCGGCGTCGACCACGTAGGAGATCGCGTGGAACGTGAAGAAGGAGATGCCGAGGGGGAGCGCCCAGTGGACCTGGGGCGCGCCCGGCCAGGCCGTGGACGCGACGAACTGCGTCACCGGGGGCAGGTATTTGTACAGCGCGATCGGTACCAGGACGAGGGCGATCAGGGCGGCGATCTCGCGGCGGGGAGCGCCCGGAAGGGGTTTCCCGTCCACTGTTGTGGGTTCGAGGGCCCGTGTTCTCGCCCGCCCGGCCGCGCGGGCGCCGTAGAAGCTGACGACGGCCACGTAGAGCAGCACGAACACGTGGCCGCCCGCGCCCCAGACGTAGAACGCGATGCTGGCCAGCAGGAGGCAGGCGTTCCGCCCCGACCGCGGCACCAGGAGGTAGGCCAGAAGGGTCAGCGGCAGGAAGAGGAACAGGAACGTCGGCGAGGAGAAGACCATGTCCGCGATCTGTCGGCGGGAGTGTCCGAGGGGTTGGCGGCTTGGAGAGGCGGTGGCGGGTCAGGGAAGCTTAGGGCCTTCCGGCGTCCTACTCATCGGGCATCGGTCGAACGGATGAGTCTGCGGCACAGCGGGTCACAGGGATCGTGAGAGAGGTCGGACATGCCATTTCCGCAGGACCCCGTGACTGGTGATACTGATGATTCGGAAGATGAAAGCGCCTCCACCGCCGAGACCTTCGTCGCCGACGTGCTGGATGTGGTGAACGCCATCCCGCCGGGGCAGGTGCTGACCTATGGGGACGTGGCCGCGCTGATCGGGCGGGGCGGTCCCCGCCAGGTCGGCAAGGTGATGTCCCAGTGGGGCAGTCTGGCGCCCTGGTGGCGGGTGTTGCGGGCGGGCGGGATGCCACCCTCCGGGCACGAGGCCCGGGCGCTGGCGCAGTACCGGTCGGAGGGCACGCCGATGCGACCGGGCGGCGACCGGGTGGACATGCGCCGGGCGCGCTGGTCTCCCGACGATGACGACGAGAATTGAGGACGCGGTTGCGCACCTGCGCGTAGACGTCCACCGATGAGTCGTATCGGGCAAGGACGCGCTCCGCTGTCTGTGACCGCTGTGTATGTCCGCTGTGAGCGCCTGCCCCCTGGGCCTCTGCCGTTGCTGCCCGTGCCGCAGCCTCTGCTCCCGTCCCTGTCACCCTCGTCCTTCCTTCCCCTTCTTCGTTCGTGATCATGCAAAACCTCCCCGCTGCACTCGTCCTCACTTTTGCGGGGTTGTGGTTGTGGTGATTCTCGGAGAATCCCGGGCCTGGGCACGGAACGGTGCGCGATGTGTACACCTGGTACACCCGGTACCGGGTGTACCAGGTGTACACATCGCTCTCGGTCCCCCGGGGGGAGCAGGTGTGGAGCGCCGGGTGTGGTCGGTGAGGAGGGGCGCGCGGATGTGACTGCCGGGGAATGGCGACGGCGGTCACATCGACCGGAGGGGCTGGTTCGGCCGCGGTCCTACTTGTCGGTGGCTTGTGGTCTGATGTGGGGCCATGAGCACCGCTACCCGTGAGCGTCGTCCGGCCGGGCCCTCCGTCCGGCTGGTCGGTCCCGGGGTGCACGGTCGGGATCGCGTCGAGCCGGACCGGTCTCAGGCCCCGCTGACCGGGCTGCGGCAGGGCAGCGGGCCCGTCGTGGTGTTCGGGGCGCCGGGCACGGGCAAGACCACCATGCTGATCGAGGCGGTCGCGGCCCGGGTGGAACGCGACGGGTTGTCGCCGGGCTCGGTGCTGGCGATCGCCCCGACCCGGGTGGCCTCGGCGCGGCTGCGGGAGCGGCTGTCGGCGCGCATCGGCGGCACGGTGCAAGAGCCGATGTCGCGCACCCCGCACTCCTATGCGTTCGGGCTGCTGCACCGGGTGATGGCGCTCGATGGTTCGCCCTCACCGCGGCTGATCTCCGGCCCCGAGCAGGACCGCATGCTGGCCGACCTGCTCGCCGGGCACGCCGAGGGGCTGGGCCGGGCGCCGGTCTGGCCCACCTCCACCGGTGATGAGATCCGGCAGCTGCGCGGGTTTCGCGATGAACTGCGTGACCTGCTGATGCGAGCGGTCGAGCGCGGTCTGACGCCGGGCGACCTGCGGCGGCTGGGCGAGCTGAACGACCGGCCCGACTGGCTCGCCGCCGCCGAGGTGATGGCCGAGTATCTCGACGTCACGGCGTTGTCGTCCCCGGGCGCCTACGACCCGGCGGGCATCGTCGACGCCGCCACCGAACTGCTGCTCGACGACGAGGAACTGCTCGGGGCCGAGCGCGACCGGTACCGCCTGGTGGTGGTGGACGACGCGCACGAGCTCACCGTGGCCGCCGAGCACCTGCTGCGGCTGATCGCGGGGGGTGGGCGCGACATCCTCCTGGCCGGCGACCCGGACTCGGCCACCCAGACCTTCCGGGGGGCCCGGCCGACCGCGCTGGCCGACGCGGTGGAGCAGTTCCGGCGGGTCGACGGTTTGTCCGCCCCGGTCATCACGTTCGGCACGGTTTACCGGCACGGCCCGGAGCTGAGGGCGGTCGCGGGCCGGATCGCCGAGCGGATCGGGGCGGCGGGCAAGGCTTCTCATCGCCTGGTGACCACGAGCGCAGCTCCGGAGCCGGCCTCTGTCGCAGTCCAGGTCTTTGCCTCGCCCGCCCGCGAGGGCGCGTACATCGCCCAGTACCTGCGGCGTCTGCACCTGGAGCAGCAGGTGCCCTGGCAGCGTATGGCCGTGATCGTGCGGTCCACGAAGGCCACGGCGCCTCTGCGTCGTTCACTGGGTGCGGCCGGTGTGCCGGTAGCGATCCCGACGGCCGAGGTTCCGGTGCGTGACGAGATCGCCGTGGTGCCGCTGCGTCTGGCCCTGCGCTGCGTGCTGCGGGCCTGGGAGCTCACCCCCGAGGTTGCCTCCGACCTGCTCACCAGCGCCATCGGGGGCGCCGACGCGATTGCTGTGCGGAGGCTGCGCCAGGCCCTGCGCACCGAGGAGATCTCCGGTGGAGGCGGTCGGGCCAGCGACGCCCTGCTGGTCGAGGCCCTCGCCGAGCCGTCGCTCCTGGCCGCCCTGGACCCGCGGGTTTCCGCCCCGGCCCGGCGCGTCGCCTCGGTGCTCAACGCCGGGCGGGAAGCCGCTGCGGATCCGAACGCCAGCCCGGAGACCGTGCTCTGGGAGATCTGGGACCGTACCGGCCTGGCCATCTCCTGGCGCCGGGCCGCTCTCTCCGGTGGCGCGGCCGGTATTCGCGCCGACCGCGACCTAGACGCTGTGATGGCTCTTTTCGAGGCGGCGGCACGCTTCACCGACCGCTTTCCGGGGGCCGACGCGCAGGCCTTCCTCGACCATCTCGAGGCCCAGGACGTACCCGCCGACACCCTGGCCGAGCGGGCCCCCTCCGACGAGGCGGTCGCGCTGGTCACGGCGACGGCGGCGGCGGGGCTGGAGTGGGACGTCGTCGCCGTCGCCGGGGTGCAGGAAGGGGCCTGGCCCGACCTGCGGCTGCGTGACTCGCTGCTCGGCGGCCAGCGTCTGGCCGAGGTGGTGGACGGTCGCGGCGACCAGGGATTCGTGGCCCAGCGCAAGGCGATCCACGACGACGAGCTGCGGCTCTTCCACGTCGCGGTGAGCCGGGCGCGCACTCACCTCCTGGTCACGGCGGTGCGCTCCGACGAGGTCATGCCCTCGACGTTCCTCGACCTGGTCGACCCGGACGGGGTCAGCGGCGACCAGGAGGTGCGGCCCCTGGCCGAGGTGCCGCGCATGATGACGCTGCCCGCTCTGGTCGCACAGCTGCGGGCCGTGGTCGTCGACCCGCTCGCGAAGACGTCCCGGCGGGAGGGTGCTGCCCGCCAGCTGGCCCGGCTCGCGCTCGCCGGTGTGCCCGGGGCCGACCCGGCGGACTGGTACGGCCTGGCCCCGGTCTCGGTCTCCGCCCCGCTGCGGGAATCCCATGCGCTGGTGAAGGTCTCGCCGTCGCAGGTTGACTCGTTCGACCGCTGCTCGCTGCGCTGGCTGCTCGACGCCTCCGGCGGTCGGCGCACGTCGTCCACCGCCCAGGGGCTCGGCGAACTGGTGCACGAGCTGGCCGAGGAAGTGCCCGACGGCAACCTGGTCAAGCTGAAGACCCTGCTGGCGGAGCGCTTCGACCGGCTCGGCCTCGGGCAGGGCTGGGTGGCCGACACCGAGCGCCGGCGCGCGGAGAAGATGGTCGCGCACATGGCTCAGTACGCCGCGCAGGCCCGCGCGGCCGGGCGCACACTGGTGGCCACCGAGCAGACCCTGCAGGTCGAGGTGGGCCGCGCGCTGATCCGCGGCAAGGTCGACCGGCTCGAGCAGGACGCGGAGGGCCGGCTCGTCGTCATCGACCTGAAGACGGGGAAGTCGGCGCCGACCAAGGCCGAGGTGGAGCGGCACGCGCAGCTCGGGGTCTATCAGGTGGCCATCGAGGAGGGCGGCCTGGCGCGGGCCGCCGCCCGGGCCGGGCTGAAACTGCCCGAGGGCACGGCATCGGGGGGTGCGGCCCTGGTGCAGCTGGGGTCGGGTAACAAGAGCGTGCCCGTGCAGCAGCAGCTTCCGCTGTCGAAAGACACTGATCCGCAGTGGGCCTCGAACCTCGTGCAGGGGGCGGCCGAGGGTATGTCGGCCGGGCAGTTCCCGGCCAAGAGCAACAGCATGTGCCGGGTGTGCGCCCTGCGCCGGGCCTGCCCCGTGCAGAACGAGGGCCGGCAGGTCGGGCGGTGAACGACGAACAGGAGGGTCTGTTCGGTTCCGGAGAGCCGGATGACGGGGCAGAGGAGAGGCCGACGGAGTCGACTGAGCCGACCGGGCCGCCCTCGTCCTCCCGGTCAATCTCGTCCTCCCGTCCGTCGTCGCCGGCTCCGTCCGATGAGCAACTCGGGTTCGACTTCGACATCCCGGTTCTGGAGTCCCCTCCGCCCTCGGGCCGGCGTCCGGTCGGGAGTGCCAGAACCGCTCCGCGACGGTTGATCTCGGCGTCCGAGATCGCCCGCGTTCTCGAGCGTCCCGAACCCACCCCCGAGCAGGTGGCCGTCATCGAGGCGCCGCTCGAGCCGATGCTGGTCGTGGCCGGCGCCGGGTCGGGCAAGACCGAAACCATGGCCGCGCGGGTGGTGTGGCTGGTGGCCAACGGCATGGTCGAGCCCGACGAGGTGCTGGGTCTGACGTTCACCCGCAAGGCCGCCGGAGAGCTGGCCGAGCGCATCCGGGCCCGGCTGCGGGCCCTGCACCGCAAGGGCCTCACCCCGGAGTCCCGGCCGGTCACGGTCTCCACTTATCACGCCTACGCCGCCGCGGTGCTCGGCGACCACGCTCTGCGGCTCGGGATTGAGCCGGGGGCAAGGCTTCTCGGTGAGGCCGGCAGCTGGCAACTGGTCGACGAACTGGTGGAGCGCTGGGACGGCGACATGACCGGCGTCGAGCTCACGCGCAGCACCGTGGTCGACGCCGTGCTGGCGCTGGCCGGGGAGATCGCCGAGCATCTGCTCGATCCCGGCCGGATCGACGCGGTGGCCGAGAGCATCGTGGAACGCATCGGTGAGCTGCCGAAGAACCCGGGCGACCCGCTGCCGGGCAAGCCGAAGGCCGACGTCAAGGCGATCGGGCAGCGCATGCAGGCCCGCCGCGCCCTGATCCCGCTGGTCGACGCGTACCAGCGCCGCAAGCGCGAGCAGGAGGTGCTCGACTTCGGCGACCAGGTGGCGCTCGCGGCGCAGCTGGCGCGCACGGTGCCTGAGGTCGGCGAGGTGGAGCGGCAGCGGTTCCGGGTGGTGTTGCTCGACGAGTACCAGGACACCAGCCACGCTCAGGTGGTGCTCCTGCAGGAACTGTTCGGCGGTGGGCACCCGGTGATCGCGGTCGGTGACCCGCACCAGTCGATCTACGCCTGGCGGGGTGCCTCGGCCGGCAACCTGCAGCGTTTCGGCCTGGACTTCCCCGCCGCCGACGGGGGCCGGGCGGCTACGCGTCACCTGTCCACCAGCTGGCGCAACGACCTGGCCATCCTCGCCGTGGCCAACCAGCTTGCCGATCCTCTGCGTCGCACACCGATCTGGGGCGACCCGGACCTCACCGTCGACGTTCAGCCCCTGACGGCCCGGCCCGGCGCCGGGCCCGGTCGGGTGCGCCTGGAATGGCACGGCACGCTGGAGGAAGAGGCCAAGGCGATCGCCGACATCGCCCAGTACGCCTGGCTGCACCCCAAGGACGACGGCTCCCGCCAGTCCGTGGCCGTGCTCTGCCGGGCCCGGGCGCAGTTCCCGCTGATCGAGGCCGCGCTGCGGGGCCGCGATCTGCCGGTCGAGGTGATCGGCCTGGGCGGTCTCCTGCACGTGCCCGAGATTGCCGACCTGCGAGCAGCGCTCGAGGTGGTGCACGACCCGACCCGCGGTGACGCCCTGATGCGGTTGCTCACCGGCCCGGCCTGGCGCATCGGCCCTCGCGACCTGGACGGCCTGGGCGCCTGGTCGCGTGAGCTGGCCGCGAGCTGGCGGGGTGAGAACGGGCGCATCGACGTTCCGGCCGGGCTGACCGGGGTGACCTTGCAGGTCGACGTCGTTGATGACCAGTCCATCGTCGACGCGGTCGACGCGCTGCCCGAGCCCGGATGGGAAGGCCCTCAGGGACAGCAGATCTCGGCTGAGGGCAGACGCCGCCTGGAACGCCTGGCCGGATTGCTGCGGGGTCTGCGCGGGCGGCTCGCCCTGCCGCTGCCCGACCTGGTGCTGGAGGCCGAGCGTGCCCTGCTGCTCGATGTGGAGGTGGCGGCCCAGCCGAACCGCTCCCCGGCGGCCGCCCGCGCCCATCTCGACGCCTTCGCCGATGTCGCGGCGCAGTTCGCGGACGGGGGTGACCGGCCCACCCTGGGCACGTTCCTGGGCTGGCTCACCGCCGCCGAAGACCGCGAGCGCGGCCTCGACACCGGGGTGGTCGAACAGCATGAGGACGCGATCCAGCTACTCACCGTGCACGGCTCCAAAGGCCTGGAGTGGGATGTGGTCGCGGTCTGCGGCATGGTCGAGGGCACCTTTCCGGCCGGGCAGTCGGGCAACGCGCCGAAACGGTCGAAGGGCTGGCTGACCGACATCGGTGCGGTGCCGTTCCCGCTGCGGGGCGACGCCGCCGGGCTGCCGCAATGGAACTACCAGGCCGCCACCACCCAGGACGAGCTGGAGACCGAGCTCAAGCACTTCATGGACCACTGCGGTGAGCACGAGGTCGCCGAGGAACGGCGCCTGGCCTACGTGGCCGCCACCCGCGCCAAGGACTCTCTGTTGCTCACCGGGGCGGTCTGGGGCGACGGGAAGAAGCCCCGCGAACCCTCGCGGTTCCTGGTGGAGATCCGGGAACTGCTGCAGCAGAACCCGAATGGTGAACTGCCGATCGCGATCGGACTGTGGAGCGACCAGCCCGACGAGGGTGCCGAGAACCCGCGCGAGATCGAGGGCCGGATGGCGATCTGGCCCGATCCGCTCGAGGGTCGGCGCGAAACCGTCGAGGACGGAGCCGAACTCGTGCGCCTGGCGATCGAGGAACTGACCGGCGAGCGCCGGGCGGCCTACGGCACGAGCCGAATGGTAGACGCGGATCAGGGCGATCGCGGTGCGGTCGATGTGGATGCGTCGGGGTTGGGCACGGCGGGGATCCAGGTGACCGAGTTCGGGGGCGCCGAGGTCGGCTGGGCCCCGGGGGAGGAGTGGCTACCGCTGGACAGCTGGGCGCCGGACGACGAGTTCGAACCCCCGCCGGACGATTTCGTACCGTTCGATGCTCGGGATGCTGCGGCCGGTGCCGGGAGCCGCGTGGGTGACGACGCACGAGTCGATGGTGGGGAGCGGCCTGGTGGGAAGCGGCCTGGTGGGAAGAGGGGGGCCGATGGAAGCTCGCGGTCTGACGGCGAGCCCGGGGCGCTGAGCGCCGGTGAGCCCGTCGCCCCCGGCCCCCGGGCTGCCTCCCGTCGCGCGTCCGTCCTCGAGCCCCGCACCACCGAAGAGGCCGAATGGGCGCGGGAGGTCGAGGTGCTGCTGGCCGAACGGGACGCCCAGGCGAGTGGCGAGCTGACCGTGCGGCTGCCCACGCACCTGTCCGCATCCCGGGCCGTGGCCCTGGCCGCCGACCGCCAGGCCCTGGCGGAGCGTCTGCGGCGCCCGATGCCCCAGCAGCCCAGCCCGCACGCCCGACGGGGCAGCGCCTTCCACGCCTGGCTGGAGCGACGCTTCGGGTCGGCGGCCCTGGTCGACATCGATGACCTGCCCGGCGCCGGTGACGCCGATCTGGAAGACGCGAAACTGGAGACGCTGCAGGCGAACTTCCTGGCCTCGGAATGGGCCGAGCGCACGGCCGAGGCGGTCGAGGTCAACATCGAGACACCGGTCGCGGGGGTGGTGCTGCGAGGCCGGATCGACGCGGTCTTCCGCCGGCCGGACGGCGGCTGGGACGTGGTCGACTGGAAGACCGGCCGCCCGCCCGGTCACGAGCAGATGCGGGCGCTCTCGGTACAGCTCGCGGTCTACCGGCTGGCCTGGTCGAAGCTGCACCGGGTGCCCCTCGACCAGGTCAGCGCGGCGTTCTTCTACGCCTCGACCGGCCGGACCGTGCGCCCCGTGGACCTGTGGGACGAGGCTGCCCTGGAAGAGCTGCTGACGACGATCGCGGTCAGTCCGTGATCGTGTTGTTGCCCGGGCCGCCCGCAATCGTGTCCGTACCCGGCCCTCCGGAGATGACGTCGTTCCCGCTGTTGCCGTAGATCACGTCGTCTCCGCTGTTTCCGTAGATGACGTCGTCACCCCGGCCGCCGTACAGGGTGTCGTTGTCCTGGGCTCCGGTGATGTGGTCGTTCCCGTCGTTCCCGTAGATGAGGTCGTCTCCCGGGCCGCCGTCCAGGTCGTCGTTGCCGGTGCCGCCCTGGACCTCGTCGGCGCCCGCACTCGCGTACACGGTGGCGGCGCCACCGATCAGCCGGATGTCGTCGTTACCTCCGCCCGAGGAGGTGAAGCCACCGGTGCCGAGCGTGATCGTGTCCTGGCCGGCCTCACTGCTGACGTAGGCGTCGGGCGCGCCGGGACGGGCTGCGGTGTAAGTGTTGTCGCCGCTGCCGAGGTTGATGCTGGAGAAGTCGTAGGTGGTGAGGTTGGTGAACGTCACCGAGTCGTTCCCGTCATCGAGCGACAGCACGCCCTCCGGGTCGTTGGCCACCCGGTCATCGCCCAGGAAGTTCTCGAGCTCGCAGGTGACCTTGGTGAGGTCGGCCGGGTCGGGGTAGGCGCAGTACGGCCCGGCGTCGATCTCCAGCACGTCGTCGAGCGTGTACGTGAAGACTGAGTGATCGGCGGCCTCTTGCAGCGTCACGTTCACCGTGCTCTGCTCACCGGCGCCCACGCTGTACCGGAGGCCGTAGTGATGGCCGCCGTTGCCGACCACGGCGGCGGTGGCCCGCCCGTCCGCGGCGTTCGCAGGGCTTGCGAGCAGCAACGGGGACAGGCCCACCGCCAGCAGCGAGACCGTTCCCACCCGTGTGGTGAACGGACGGCGGTTTCGGCGCAGGGTCATGCAAGGCCTCCGGGGGCGATGAAGATGGTGCGCAATTCGCTCAAACATCTCAAACCCGACCGACATCCGGGAGGCGAACCGGCAAACTTCCGGTGCGCACCCTCGTCCACCATCGACCCCTTTACCGCAACAACGCCCGCGCCATCACCAGCCGCTGGATCTGGTTGGTGCCCTCGTAGATCTGGGTGATCTTCGCGTCGCGCATCATCCGCTCCACCGGATGATCCGAGACGTAACCCGCGCCACCCAGCAGCTGTACGGCGTCCACCGTGACCTTCATGGCCACGTCGGAGGCGTGGCACTTCGCGGCGGCCCCGAAGAACCCCAGATCAGGGTCGTTCCGCTCGCTCTTGGCCGCGGCCGCGTAGACCATCTGGCGGGCCGACTCCACCGCCATCGCCATGTCGGCCAGCATGAACTGGAGCCCCTGGAACTCGGCCAGGTGCTTACCGAACTGCTTGCGCTCCTTGATGTATCCGACGGCGTAGTCGAGGGCGCCCTGGGCGATGCCGACGGCCTGCGCGCCGATGGTGACACGGGTGTGGTCGAGGGTGCGCAGGGCCAGTTGCAGACCTTCGTCGGGCTGCCCGACCAGCCGGTCGCCGGGCAGCCGGACGTTGTCGAAGTGCAGTTCACGGGTGGGACTGCCCTTGATACCGAGCTTGCGTTCCTTACTGCCCCAGTCGAAACCCTCGTCGCCGGTCTCGACCACGAACGCACCGATGTTGCGTCCCCGGCGCCCGTCCGGGTCGGTCACGGCGAGCACCGTGTAGTACTTGCTCTCACCCGCGTTGGTGATCCAGCTCTTCTGGCCGTTGAGGATCCAGTCGTCACCCTCGCGCACGGCCCGGGTGCGCATGCTCGCGGTGTCACTGCCGGCCTCGCGTTCGGACAGGCCGTAGGAGAACATCGCCTCACCGGTGGCGACCGGCGTCAGGTACTTCTTCTTCAGCTCTTCACTGGCCCCGAGCATCAGGGGCAGCGTGCCGAGCTTGTTGACGGCCGGGATCAGCGAGGTGGAGGCGCAGGCCCGGGCGATCTCCTCGATCACCAGGCAGGTGGCCAGGGCGTCGGCGCCGACCCCCTCGTAGGCCTCGGGGATGTGCGGGGCGTGGAAGTCACCCGCCTTCAGGGCCTCGTACGAGGCCCGGGGGAACTCACTGTTCTGGTCGGCCTCGGCGGCGTGCGGGGCGATCTTGTCGGTGCAGAGCTCTCGTACCGCGGCCTGGAGCTCACGATGATCGTCGGACAACGCGAAGTACGGGAAGTCAGCAACGTTGCTCATGGCTTCGAGGGTAGTCACGGATATTGAGTCGCGCTGCCCCTACGGTGCTGGGAAAGTCACCCCGTGACTACCTGGACAGCTCCCCCGGTCGAGATCAAGGACGGCCCCCTGGTGGGGCCGGACCGTCCGATGCTGGAGGGCTATCTGGACTTCTGCCGCAGCACCCTGCTGAACATCTGTGGCGGGCTCACGGCCGAGCAGCTCGCCACCCGTCCGCTGCCGACCTCGATCTCCCTGCTCGGGCTGGTGCGCCACCTGACCAAGGTGGAGCGGGTCTGGCTCCGGCAGCGGGCCGCGGCCCAGGACGTGGCCAATCCGTTCACGGTGGTGGACGAGGACTTCGACGAGGCCCGCGCGGAGAACGCCCAGGCCGAGCTGGAGGCGTACGTGCAGGAATGCGCGCTGGCCTCGGAGGCGGCCCGGGACGTGTCGTTCGAGCACACCGTGGAGGTGCGCGGCGAGGTGCTGTCGCTGCGCATGATCTACGTGCACCTGATCGGGGAGTACCAGCGGCACAACGGTCACGCCGACCTGATCCGGGAATCGCTGGACGGCGTGACCGGTCGTTAGCTACGACAGGGCCGGGACGACTTCCTTCTGGAAGAGTTCGACACCGCTGAAATCGGTGGCGGCCTCGGGGAAGTAGGTGATCGCGTAGGTCATGCCGAGCTGCTTCATCGCCTGCAGCTTCTCGATGATCTGCTCCGGCGTGCCGACCAGCCCGGCCGACGTCACGTTCTCGACGGTGCGCGTGACGCCGTCCGGCGCCAGGAACTTCGCGTAGCGCTCTTCCAGCTGCGCCACCCGCTGTGCCACCTCGGACTCGTCGCGCCCGATGATGACGTTGTAGTTGCTGCTGCGGGTGATCTCACCGAAGTCACGGCCCAGATCGCGGCAGTGGTTCTCGAGGATCCCCGACTTGTGGGTGAAGGTCTCGGTGTCACCGCCGAAGTTGGTGTAAGAGGCGTACTTCGCGGCAATGCGCAGGGTCTTCTTCTCCCCGCCGCCCGCGATCCAGAACGGGATACCGCCGCTCTGCAGCGGCTGGGGGTAGCACAGCGCGCCGTCTACCTGATAGTGCTCGCCGGAGTGGGTGGCGATCCCGTTCTGCCAGGCCTGCTGCATGATCTCGACGCCGTCGGCCAGCTGACCGAGCCGGTCACCGGCACTCGGGAAGCCGTAACCGTAGGCGTTCCACTCGTGTTCGTACCAGCCCGCGCCGATGCCCATCTCGATGCGACCGGCCGAGATGATGTCGACGGTGGCCGCGACCTTGGCCAGGTACATCGGGTTGCGATAGCCCATGCACGTGCACATCTGCCCGAGCCGTACCCGGCTCGTGGTGGCGGCCAGGGCCGACATCAGCGTCCAGGCCTCGTGGGTGGCCTCGGGCGTGGGAATCGGTGTCGTATGGAAGTGGTCGTAGACCCATATCGACTCCCAGGGGCCGGCCTCGGCCAGCTGGGCCACCCGGAGCATCGTCGGCCAATGATCGCTGACGTCGACGCCCACCAGGTCGAGTCGCCAGCCCTGCGGGATGAACAATCCGAAGCGCATACGGCCACACTACGGCCCGATTGAGGCCTTTCGGGGTGCAGTGGTGTCGCCTGAGCGTGAGTTTCTGCTGTCATACGGTAACCACTTGGGGTTTACTGTCTGCTAAACCACAAGTACCTGGCTTACAGAGGACATGACTTGGCTGTTCAGCCCGGCGGAGAGGTCTGGGAGGACCGACCCAAGCTCATGGCTGCGGTGGATCGAGCTCTGGAGCTTCTGGTCGCGGGCTCCACCGCCGACGCCGCTGAAGTCGAAGGCGTCGACTTCAAGGAAGAGGCTGGGCGCCGTGCCCGTGGAGGCATCGTTCTGCCCGGCCAGCCCAGGAGTGAGGCGGTGGCCTCGCAGCTGGCTGATGAGGTGGCCTGCCTTGCCAACACGCCGGGCGGGGGAGCGTTGGTCGTCGGAGTCGCGGACGATGGCAGAACCATCGGGGCTGTGTCGGAACGCGACTGGCTCAGGCACCGAATCCATGAACGGGTCGATCTCGCCCCGGCGGTCGAAGAGCGTTTGCTTCCGGACGGCACTCGTCTGCTGGTCATCCTGGTCGCCGAGTCGCGCGAACCGGCTGAGAACACCTAGGACCAACTGCGGTGGCGAGTCGGTACCAGCTGCGCTCCGGTTGACCGATCCGAATGGTGGGCGAATCGTCTGAGGCGACAGGGCAGTGATCCTCTGGCCGCTGAGACATCCAGAACGATGGCCGACATCAGTCCGGGCGCCATGGCGGCCGCGAAGCGTCTTCTCCGAGATGCGGTCAAGAGCGATCTGCAAGATCACAGCGATCGCGAGTACCTCACCCGCCTCGGCGTCCTTCTTCCCAGCGGCCGATTGACTGCTGCTTGGGATCCACATGTTCTGCTCCGCCTCTCGGACGGTTCTCGAGCTGGCCGTCCTTGATGTTGTTGGCGGAGACGTTATTTCCGGGCCGCCGGATCTGTCGGGCCTGAGTCTGGTCGAACAATTGGGTGAGATCGAGGCTCGGCTCGACGTTCTGGACAGCTCTGTCGTTCTTCAATCGGGCCTGCAGCTCGACCCGGTACGCCGGATTCCCTGGCCTGCAGTGCGTGAGGCCTTGCTCAATGCGATCGTCCACCGCGACTGGCTGCCTCGCGAACCGGTTCATCTGACGTGGGTTGCTGCCGATGCCAGCCTCGACGTTATTTCCCCGGGGGGATTCGCAGGCGGCGTGACAAGCGAATCCGTTCTCTCGGGACGCTATTCGCGCAATCCCGCATTGGCCGATCTGGCTCGGGCCATGGGCCTGGTCGAGCGTCAAGGCATCGGGGTGGACCGGATGTATCGGGAGATGGTGTCTCTCGGTCACCGGCCACCGATGATCCGGCAAGAGCCGGGGCCGCAGGTGCGTACTCGTCTGGTGGGCGGTCAGCCGCTGCCGGCCGTGATCTCCTCGGTCGGGGCAGTCATGCCGATCGGGTGCCAGCGAGACCTTCGGGTGGCCATGGGCCTGTACGCGATGTTGCGCGACGGCTTTCTGACGGCCGCGACGCTCGCTGTGCTCCTGCAGGTGCCCAGGGACGAGGCGGAGGAAGCGCTTGATGTCCTCGCCACCTGCACCGTGGACGACGAGCCCCTGATTCGCTCCACCACGGGAGATCCGTGGCTACCGGCTCGAGGCATCGTCAGGCGGGCCACGGGAGACGCTCGGTCGTTGGAGCAGGCTCAGCGCCGAGGTCTGCTGGGTTGGTACCGGCCGAACCAGCGGGCCGCAGAGAATCTCGTTCGCGCATATGTGGCTGCCGCCGGGCGGATCTCGAGTGGCGAACTGGCCGGGATCACGGGCCTGACCACTCAGGGAGCGTTGAACATGCTGACCCGGATGGAAAGCGAGGGGATCGTGCAACGGGGGGCGACGCAGGGGCGGCGGGCGCACTTCGTCGCGGCCGGTCTCTGATGGCTCCGGTGCTGGACCTGGGCAAGAAGAAAGGAGCCCCAGGCGCATGCGAGAAGCAGAGGCGACACTGGGGCGTTCCCCTTCAGTGTGTGTCTTCAAGCGGGTACGCCGGAGTCCACCCTTCCGGACAACCGGGCCAGTTCGGCGGCGAGGATCAGGTTGCCCTGCGTGGTGAGGACCGACTCCGGATGGAACTGGAAACCGGCCAGATTCCGCCCACGCAGGGCGTTGACGAAGGTGCCCGTGTCGTCCACCGCGAGGGTCAGCCCGTCGATCGGCCCGTCCGGGGCCGGCACGGCGAAGCTGTTGTAGAAGCCGACGTGGTGCGGCCGGCCGAACAGGTCGATCTGCCGCTGCCGGCCCTGGTCCGGGAAGGGGAGCCGGGAGACGCCGAGTCCCAGTGACAGGGAAAGGATCTGGTGGCCCAGGCAGATGCCCAGGGTGGGCAGGCTGACGGCCAGTCGGCCCTGGGCGAGGGAACGCAGGGCCCGCATGCGGCGGTTCATGATGTCGCGCGGGTCGCCCGGGCCCGGGCCGATCACGACCGTGTCGGCCGTGGTGGTGAGGTCGTCGCCGATCGGGCCGGAGAGGTCTTCCCACGAGTACTCCGTCACGGCAAAACCCTGGGAACGCAACAGGTGACCGAGCATCGCGGTGAAGTCGTCCTCGGCGTTCACCACGCGCACCCGGCCGATCTGCGCCACCGGTGTGGCCGCGGCGGAGGGCTGCAACCAGAAGCTGGAGAGGGTCTGGTTGCGTTCTGCGAGGAGCTTCTCCATGGGGCGGGGAGTCACCGACGGACGCGGGGCACCGGTCAGGGCAGCCATGATCCCGGCCGATTTGGCCCGGGTCTCGGCGAGTTCGGCCTCCGGCCGGGAACCTCGCACCAGGGTCGCCCCGGCGGCCACCCGCACGCTCCCGTCCGGGGTGATCTCGGCGGTCCGGATCAGGATCGGCGCGTCGAGCCGCTGACGGGCCTCGTCGTCCCGGTCGATCAGGGCGAGTACACCACCGTAATAACCTCTTCCACGCTTCTCGTGACGCGCGATCACCCGGCAGGCGTTGCGGATCGGGCTGCCGCTGACCGTGGGGGCGAACATCGTGGCGGTGAGGATCTCCCGCACGTCCGCGGTCGTCCGCCCCTCGATGACGTACTCGGTGTGGGTGAGGTGGGACATCGGCTTCAGGAAGGGGCCCCGAACGCGTCCACCGTTCTCGGTGATCGCCGCCATCATCTTGAGCTCCTCGTCCACCACCATCGCCAGCTCGTCGCGTTCCTTCGCATCGTTGAGGAAGGCCTCCAGGGCCGCCTCGTCGGGGCCGCCACCGGCCGGGTGCCGGAGCGTCCCGGAGATCGGATTCATCGTCACCACACCGGCATTCAGGCTGACGTGGCGTTCCGGGGTGGCGCCGACCAGGGTGGTCGCCGGGGTGTGCAGCAGGAAGGTCCAGTAGGCGTTGCGCTCACCTTCGAGCAGTCGTTTGAGGACGCCGAGGGCGGCTCGCGCGCGCGGCTCGCGTTCGGTCTCGATGCGGCCGGTGATGCTGCGGTGAATGACGAAGTTGGAACCCTCGCCGGCGGCGATCTCCTGGGAGAGAACATCCCGCACCATCCGCTCGTAGGCGCCGTCGCCGACGTCGAAACCGGTTTCCCGAAAGCTGTTCGGGCCGTCCGGAAGGGCGTCCACCAGGTGCCCCAGATCGACGGTGATCCGCTCGGACACCTGGAGCGCGAGGATCGGTGTGCCGTCGTCGACCACGTCGAAACCGCGTTCGGTGATCTGTCGGAAGCCGATGGCGGCGAGCACGGGGTGGGCGTCGTCGGGGGCCTGCGGAAGGTCCCGGATGCGCCTGACCTCGGTCCCCTCACCGATGAGGATCTCTGCTCGGGAGGGGTTTTCGCCGGGGCGATGGATCACCGCGAAGGCGGGGGCCGCTTCCAGTCGGGCCAGAACGGACTGGACGGACTGGATGGACTCGACAGACGGAAGATTCGGCTGTTGCTGGTGGCTCATCGGACGACCTGCTTCGGTCAGGGCGCCCGCCGGGGACCGACCCCGGCACAAAAGCCGACGGCCGCCTCGACGAGGCGGCCGCGAATGGGAATGGAGCTACGCGAGATGGCCGCCGGTCAGGCGGGCCACCAGAAGGTGTGCGTAGATCTCATACGTACACCGTATCGCATGCAGTTGGACGCGTGAGGGTCGTGCGGTGCCGATACTGTCGGATCATGCGCTTATCAGTGATGGGGTGCGGTTACCTGGGCGCTGTGCACGCGGCGTGCATGGCGGACTTTGGCCACGAGGTCGTCGGTGTCGATGTCGACGAGCGGAAGATCGCCAATCTGACCCAGGCGAAGGCCCCGTTCTTCGAGCCGGGGCTGCCCGAGTTACTGCAGCGGGCCACCGAGTCCGGCCGTCTCTCGTTCACCACCGACGTGTCCCAGGTGGCTCACGACCCCCAGGAACCCACGGTCCACTTCGTCTGTGTGGGTACGCCGCAGCGGGCCGGTGAGTTCGCCGCCGACACCACCTATGTCGACGCCGCGGTGCGGGCGCTCCTGCCCCACCTGCAGCCGGGCGACCTGGTCGTGGGCAAGTCCACCGTTCCCGTCGGCACCGCGGCCCGTCTCGCGGCGATGATATCCGAGGCGGTGCCCGGCGCCCTGCTGGCCTGGAACCCCGAGTTCCTGCGCGAGGGTCACGCGGTCAACGACACGCAGCACCCGGACCGCATCGTGTACGGCCTGCCCTCCGACCCGGATGACGCGGCGCGGGCCAAGGCCCTGCTCGACGAGGTCTACGCCAGCCCGATCGCCGAGAACATCCCGCTGCTGACGTCCGACTACGCCACCGCCGAACTGGTCAAGGCCGCGGCCAATGCCTTCCTGGCCACCAAGATCTCGTTCATCAACGCGATGTCCGAGGTCTGTGAGGCGGCCGGTGCAGACGTGTCGGTCCTGGCCGCGGCCATCGGGCACGACGAGCGCATCGGCCCGAAGTTCCTCGGCGCCGGTCTCGGCTTCGGCGGCGGCTGCCTGCCCAAGGACATCCGCGCGTTCATGGCCCGCGCCGGTGAGCTCGGTGCCGACCAGGCCCTGACCTTCCTGCGGGAGGTCGACGCGATCAACATGCGCCGCCGGACCCGGATGGTCGATCTGGCCCGCGAGGTGCTGCAGGGGTCCTTCCTCGGCCGCAAGGTGGTCGTGCTCGGGGCCGCGTTCAAGCCCGAGAGCGACGACATCCGCGACTCGCCCGCGCTCAACGTGGCCGCCCAGATCCGACTGCAGGGTGCCGAGGTCGTGGTGACCGACCCCGCCGCCCTGGAGAACGCCCGCCGCGCCTGGCCCGACCTGCACTACGAGGACAAGGTCGAGGTGGCGGCCGACGGCGCCGACGTGGTGCTGCTCCTGACCGAGTGGGAGCAGTACAAGGCCATCGACCCGGCCCAGCTCGCCGGCATCGTGCGCCAGCGCAACGTGCTCGACGGCCGCAACGCCCTCGACCCGCAGGCCTGGCGCAACGCCGGCTGGACCTACCGCGCCCTGGGACGCCCCCGAGTCTGACCAAGGTCGACTCCCGCCTCCGTAAAGATGCGAATCAGGTTCAGTGTTGAAGGAGGGTGAACAACCCCTCCCGCAAGGTGGGATGAGCGGCTGGTTACCTCTGGCCCGCCCTGTCCCTGTCCGTCCGTGACGGCTACGATTGCCCGTGTGTGCCCCCGCCCCCCGTCGGGGGCACACACCTTTTGCGCTCCATTCGTGTTGGGCGGGCCCAGATCTGGCCTCTGCCGGTGGTCATCCCGTTGCTCAGCGCTACAACGGACGACGGGCGGGTGGCGGCGGGCGGCGAAACCGCGACACGGCGCGCCGTAATCCACGGGTCTGGGCAGGTGGCAGGGCGATACTGAGGTGATGTCCGTTTCCCGATCGCCGGCCGCGAGGCGTTCGGCGCGCCCGGAAACGGGAACGGGTCATGCACTCCCGAGACTCCGGGTGGCGCACCTGGATGAGGAAGTCGTCGAGCCGCTGGGCGGTGGCGGAGGTCCGCGGGGGCCTCGTCGGCCGAACCCGCCCGACCCGGCCCTCAGCGCTCTGCGGATGCGTCGGTGTCTTTCCTTTCTCGCGCTCACGCTGATGGCCCCAGGTTCGGCTCAGCTGGTTGCCGGTTCGTCCTCACGACATTCGGAGAAACTGAGCCGTGCGCGCCTGGCGGTCGCGCGTGCGTCCTTATGCCTGTGGGCCTGCGCGTTGCTCGTGGCCGGGGTGCTGGCCGGCGTCGCCGTCATCGACCGCGACCGCGTGCTCGGCCTGTTGACCCACCCGTGGGTGATCCGGCCGCTGGCTCTCGCACTCCTGGGCGGTGCGGTGATCTGGCCGCTGTTGCTGCTGGACGCCTGGCGTATCGGGCAGGCGCCCGAGCTGACCCGCCGGTCGCGCCGGTGGATCGCTCTGCTGAGTGCCGTGCTGATGATGCTGACGTTCGTCGTCCCGCTGGCCCTGGGACAGCGGGTGTGGGCGGCGGCCGACCTGTTGTCCGGGGTTTTCGGCTCGGGCAAGCACTCGGCCGCGGTGGACGGCCGGTACAACGTGCTGCTCCTCGGTGGTGACACCGGGCCGACCCGGGTGGGCACCCGGCCGGACAGCGTGAACCTCGCGAGCATCGACGAGAAGACCGGCCGGACGGCCCTGTTCAGCATGCCGCGCAACCTGCAGAACGTGCCCTTCCCGGCGGGCACCCCGGCCGCCCAGCGGTGGCCGGAAGGTTACGACTGCGGCGACGACTGTCTGCTCAACGCGATCTACACCTACGGCAACGACCATCCCGCTCTGTTCCCGGGAACGCAGGACCCGGGCGCCGAGGCGATGATGCAGGCAGTCCAGGGGATCACCGGCCTCAAGGTCAACTACTACGTGATCATCGATCTGCAGGGTTTTCAGGACCTGGTCGACGCGGTCGGTGGCATCGATGTCGACGTGGTGGCCCGCACCCCGATCGGCGGTGGTACCTCGAAGATCCACGGCTGGATCGAGGCCGGGCGGCAGCACCTCGACGGCTACCACTCCCTCTGGTATGCCCGGTCCCGCGAGACCACGAGCGACTACGACCGGATGGCCCGCCAGCGCTGTGTGATGACGTCGATGGTCAATCAGCTCGATCCGGCAACCGTGCTGGAGCACTTCCGGACCATTGCCTCGGCGAGCACCCAGGTGGTGTCCACGGACATCCCGGCCCGGCGGCTGCCGATGTTCCTGGAGCTGGCCCGGAAGGCGAAGGGCAACGAGATCGAGAGCGTGCAGTTCGTGCCCCCGCTGATCGTGCCGAAAAACCCTGACTACTCCGAGGTCCGGCGTCAGGTGACGTCGACGATCGGGATTCTGGAGGGCGACCCGGAGAAGAGGGCGAGCACCCCGGTCGTGACACCGTCTGCCGCGGCGACATCCACGACGGGCCAGGGGTCGTCCGAAGCCGATGCCATGTCATCGGAATCGTCACGCAGCGCGGCCGTGAATGTGCGTTCCGTGTGTGCCTCGGCCTGAGTTCGGTTCCGGGAAAAGGAAAATCTGATGATGGACGACGAACACCGCCGTCGCACTCACCCTTACGCGAATAAATTTGCTGTGAGATTCTTGGCCGCCCGGCTTCGGACATGCCTGATCAGGGGCGTCTGAGGCGAATTCGGTCGAGACGGCACGGCAATCACCGCGCGAAGCACTCCTTCACCCCAGATAGGCTGGCACGGACATGGACGGCCACCTGCCTGAGGCGCTCGGCGCCCACTCAGCCAACGATCAGCTGCCCGCTGACGCCCCGGTCAGCATCGTGCTCTGCGTGCTCAACGAGCAGCGGCATCTCGAGCAGGCCGTGCACCATGCGCTCGACCAGGATCACCTCGGTCAGCTGCAGATGGTGATCGCGCTCGGGCCCTCGAAGGATCACACCGATCAGATCGCGGCCAAGCTGGCCGCCTCTGACTCCCGGATCACGCTGGTGCGTAACCCCGATCCGCACGGCAGCACCCCGGCCGGGCTGAACGCGGCGATCGCGGAGACCAAGCACCCGGTCGTGGTCCGGATCGACGGGCACGCGATGCTTCCGCGCGACTACGTCCGCATCGCCGTCGAGACGATGCGCGAGACCGGCGCTGACAACGTGGGCGGGGTGATGGCCGCCGAGGGGGAGACCCCGTTCGAGCAGGCCGTGGCCCGGGCCATGACCAGCAAGCTGGGTGTCGGCAACGCCTCGTTCCACACCGGCGGCACGGCCGGCGAGGCCGACACGGTCTACCTCGGGGTGTTCCGCCGCTCGGCCCTGGAGCGCGTCGGCGGTTACGACGAGACCTTCCTGCGCGCGCAGGACTGGGAGATGAACCTGCGCATCCGCCGCACCGGCGGCCGGGTCTGGTTCCAGCCGAAACTCCGTGTCTCCTATCGTCCCCGGCCCACGGTCAAGGCGCTCAGCCGACAGTACTTCTTCTACGGGCGCTGGCGTCGCGTGGTCATGCGCCGCCACGAGGGCACCGTCAACTTCCGCTACCTGGCCCCGCCGCTGGCGCTGGCCGGTGTGGTGGGTGGGCTCGGGCTGGCCGCCGCCGGTATCAAGCCCGCCGCGATCCTGCCCGCCGGTTACATGGTCGCGATCTGCGCCGGCTCGGCCTTCGAGGGCCGGGGTCTGCCGGCCGGGGCCTGGGTGCGCCTGCCGGTGGTCACCGCCGCCATGCACCTCAGCTGGGGTGCGGGCTTCATCCTCAGCCCGCGCAAATTGGCCGAGCTGCCCAGCCAGATCGGCGGGCTCACGATGCCCGACGCGTCTGCACCCTGATCATCTTCTAATGGAAGACGCCCGCTCGCACGCCAAAGTGCGGGCGGGCGTCTTCACTTCTGGGGTTTGAGGCTCCAGCTCCGGATCAGCTCCGCGAACTGCCGGCCGTCGGCACGCCAGTCCAGATCGGCCCGTGCCGCGTTCCATCCGGCCGAGCCCAGGCGCTCACGGCGCTCCCCGTCGACGTGCAGGGTCCGGATCATCGTCTCGGCCGCGTCGATGTCGCCGAACGGCACCACCGTGCCACTGCGGTAGCGGCCCACCAGCTCGGCCGCGGCCGCGTTCGGGGTGGTCACCACCGGCACGCCGCAGGCCATGTACTCCATCACCTTGGTCGGCCGCGACACCGCGTAGTTCGGCTCGTCGTGCAGCAGCGCCAGCCCGGCCAGCGCTCCGGGCAGCAACCCGAGGGCCCGTCGGTTCGGCACGAAACCGTGGTGCACGATCCAGCCCTCGGCGTGGGCGTGGGCGATCGGTCCGGCCACGTCACCGTCGGCCGGGCCGATCAGCTCCAGCCGCATCTGCGGGGCCAGACGACGGCCCAGCTCAATCATCTCCAGCGCTCCCCGGGCCCGGGTGATCCGGCCCAGGTAGACCACACGATCGTCACCCGGCGGCGGAGGCCGGCGGTCCGGCACCGGAACACTGTTCGGCACCACCGGGTGTTCCCGTCGGAACCGGGCGCGGTAGCCCTCCTCGGCCAGCAGCAGCCGACAGCGGCT
Source organism: Kineosporia sp. NBRC 101731 (assembly GCF_030269305.1). Classification (NCBI taxonomy): domain Bacteria; kingdom Bacillati; phylum Actinomycetota; class Actinomycetes; order Kineosporiales; family Kineosporiaceae; genus Kineosporia; species Kineosporia sp. NBRC 101731. The sequence goes on along the minus strand of NZ_BSTC01000002.1, from coordinate 406,270 downwards.
CTCGGCCCAGCGCTCAGCGGCCCGCACGGCCAGACCCGCCACCGGGCGCGCCGGACGGGGCAGCCACGACTTCATCCGCAGGGCTGCTGCGGTGTCTTCGTGCACGTCCCACACCACCAGCGGTGGGCGGTGCCGGTCGAGGCCCGGAACGGCGAGCAGGAGCTCGGGATCGTGCAGCAGCACCAGGTCGTGCTCGGGGCCGATGCGGTGCAGGAGCCGGCGGGCGGCGGCTATCGCGGTGAAGCGCTGCCGTCCCGCGGCCCGGGGGAGTTCGAGCGCCGTCACCCCGTCGGGGGGCCGGCGGTGCGTGGCCTCGAACGGTGCGGCATAGGTGACCTCGATCCCGGCGGCCAGCAGTGCGGTGAGCTGGCGGTAGCGGATGCGGGCGTCGTCCGGGTCGTGCACCACGGTCACGATGAGCACGCGGGGTGCTCTTGTTACTGGCGGGAAAGTGGAAGAGGCCGTCGTGGTCAGGGGAGTGGAGCTTTCCTGAGTCACGACGGCCTCATCCGGGGTTTACGCGCCTTCGGCCTCGGTGTACGCCTCGATGACCTCGTCGACGCCGCCGTCCATGATCAGCTGGCCCTGGTCGATCCACAGCACCCGGTTACAGGTCTTGGTGATCGTCGGCAGGGCGTGGCTCACCACGAAGACGGTACCGGCGGACTCGCGCAGTTCGCGGATGCGCGCCTCGCTGCGCTGACCGAAGAGCCGGTCACCGACCGAGAGCGCCTCGTCGATCAGCAGCACCTGGTGGGAGACCGAGGCGGCGATGGAGAACCGCAGCCGGGCTCCCATGCCCTGCGAGTAGGTACGCATCGGGTAGTCGAGGAACTCCGGCTTCAGACCGGAGAAGTCGACGATGTCGTCGTACTTGGCCTTGACCTCGTCGAGGCTCATGCCCAGGGCCAGCCCACCGAGGATCACGTTGCGCTCACCCGACAGGTCGTTCATCAGCGCCGCGCCGACACCCAGCATGGTGGGGTTGGCCTCGGAGTAGACGGCACCCCGCTTGGCGGGCACCAGGCCGGCGATGGCCTGGCAGAGCGTGGACTTGCCGGAGCCGTTGGTGCCGACCAGGCCGATCGCGTCGCCCTCGTAGGCCGTGAAGCTGATGCCCCGCACCGCGTGCACCTCGTGGGCGCGGCGCACGCCGGGAGTGCGGGCCAGCAGGCCCTTCTTCTCCGCGTTGCGGCCGGAGGCGCGCTTGCCGGTTGCGTAGACCTTGTAGGTGACGTGCAGGTTGTCGACGATCACCGTCGGCCGCTCGCGCGGGCCGACCGGCACCCGGGTCTTGATCTTCTTCAGGCCGGTGGGGCCCAGACCCTTTTTCGCAGCGGCCTTCTTGGCCGGCGGTTTCGGAGCGGCCTGCTCCTCGACCGCAGGGGCATCCTGCCTGATGGTCTCCACGTCTTCCCCGCTGTGGTCGGTGGCCACCGAACCGTTCTGGGAAGAGGTCTGCTCAGTCACGTCCGTACAGCCCCTCGGCTTGCCAGAAGAAGATGAAACCGGCCACGAACATCACTACGCCGTAGCCGGCCGCCATGATCCAGGTGGTGGCGTCGATGTTGATCTGGTTGGGACCGGTGCCCCGGATACCTTCCAGCATCGCGTACCGCACCAGGCTCAGGTAAACGTTGAGCGGGTTCGCCTCGATCACCTTGCCGAGGATGCCCTTGTCCGCGAACCGGTTGCCGACGACGTAGAAGACACCCGACAGGTAGAAGATCAGCCGGTTGATGAACGGGATCAGCTGGCTGATGTCCCGCAGGTGCACCGTGAGCCGGGCCGCGATGAAGGCGACCCCGCCGCTGAACAGGGCCAGGAAGAAGTAGGCCGGGATGAGCAGCAGCCAGTCCAGCTGCGGCATCTCACCGGTCAGCATGACGATGACGCACAGCACGACCGTGGTCGCGACGAGCTCCATCAGCTTGTTGAGCAGCGTCGCGATCGGCAGCACCGCGCGGGGGAAGTGCAGGGTGCGTACCAGACCCCGGTTGGTGACGAGCGACTTGGCGCCGTCGGTGAAGCAGCCGGAGAACAGGCCGATGGTGAAGACACCGCAGACCAGGAACGCCGTGTAGTTGTGCGGCTTGGTACTGCTGGGCAGGATCACACCGAAGATCAGGCCGTACACGGCGGCCTGGATCAGGGGGTTGAGCACCACCCAGGCCATGCCGAGCCGGTTGGCCTCGTTCGCCGCCCGGAAGCGTGACTTCGCGAACTCCAAGGCGAAGTGCCGTCGCGCCCACAGGTCCTTGATATATCTGCCCAGCGGGGGCCGGCCCCCGAGCTGGACCAGACCGTACTCAGCGGCTCTCGCCGCTGCCCGCTGCGACGCGCCCGTCTCGGGCCGGATCGGCAGGATGCTGGTCAAAGTCGCTCCACGGTTGCGCTGTCGGTGATGGCGCCACGGGTGTCGAGCACCAGAGGTGCGAGCCGGGCGATCTCGTCGAGATCGTAGCTTGAGTGGCGTTGCAGCAGAACGGCGATGTCGGCCCCGGCGAGCGCTCCGGCGAGCTCCGGCACCCGCTGGAGGGCTCCGCCCGAGGCACCGCTACCTATAGTTTCACCATCTGGTGCGAAATCGTGACCAACCTCGTCACCCGAAGGTGCGTCCCGGTGACCTCCGAGTTCCCAGGACGTGACGAACGGGTCGTGGAAGACCACCTCGGCACCGGCCGATCGCAACCGGATCGCAATCGGGAGGGCGGGCGACTCACGCTGGTCCGAGATGTCGGCCTTGTAGGTCACCCCGAGCAGGAGCACCTTCGACCCCCGCAACGGCTTGGCGACGTCGTTGAGGCTGTCCTGGACCCGCTGAACCACGTAAGTCGGCATGGCGTTGTTGATCTCTTGCGCCAGCTCGACGAACCGGAACGGGTATCCGAGCGCGGCCTGCACCCGGTAGGAGAGGTAGTTGGGATCGATCGGGATGCAGTGCCCGCCCACGCCGGGCCCGGGGTAGAAGGCATGGAACCCGAACGGCTTGGTGGCCGCGCAGCGGATCACGTCCCACAGGTCGATGCCGAGTTCGTGACAGAACCGGGCCATCTCGTTCACCATGGCGATGTTGACGTGGCGATAGGTGTTCTCCAGCAGTTTGGACATCTCCGCCTCGCGGGCCCCGCGGGCCGTGACCACCTCGTCCACAATTTTCCGGTAGAAGGCAGCCGCCCGCTCGGTGCACGCCGGGGTGAGGCCGCCGACCACCTTCGGGGTGTTGCGGAAGTGCCAGCGGGCGTTGCCCGGATCGATGCGCTCGGGGGAGAAGGCCAGGAAGATGTCGCGGCCGACCCGCAGCCCGCCCTCCTCCAGCATCGGGCGCAGCAGTTCGTCGGTGGTGCCCGGATAGGTCGTCGACTCCAGCACGACGAGGGTGTCGGGCTGCGCGAACGCGGCGACGGACGCGGCGGCGGCCAGCACCATGCTCAGGTCCGGCCCACCGTCCTGCGCCAGGGGGGTCGGCACGCAGATCACCACGGTGCGCGCGTCGGCCACGATCGATGCGTCGGTGTGGGCGGCGAAACCGGCCTCCCGCATGGCGGCGAGGTCGGCGGCGGACAGATCGTCGACGTGGGAGTGCCCGGCGTTCAGGGCGTCGACCACGGTGATGTCGAGGTCGAGCCCGGCCACCTGCAGGCCACTGCGGCAGGCCTCCTGGGCCAGAGGCAGGCCGACGTAGCCCAGTCCGACGACCACGAGGTCGAACCCTGCGGATCGGACCGGCACATGCTGCGACATCTCCAGCGAATCCTTCCGCGCACCGATCGGTGTGGTTGAAGGACGCCGGAGGGGGTCTACGTGAGACCTCGACCGTCGTTCAGTCCATGGCGCCCGGGTTGAATTGTGACACGCTGTGCGCATTGATGGGGCGCAGAGTCATCAATGGCGGCCTAACCAGCAGGCCAGCCGAGGGTGGACCAGTCTCGTTCGTCACTCTTTGTCCGGATTGCCTCGCCGGACTCAGTCTCCACGGACGAGGGTGCCCCGAGTCGGTAGTAGCGCCCGGCGATTTCCGCCCGGGCGCGCACGTAGTCGTCGCCGGCGCCCGGGATCAGATGCTCGACGAAGCGCCCGTCGAACAGCCCGGGTGTCAGGGCGTCGGTGACCAGCAGCTGGTCGCGGGTGATGTGCGGGACGCCCTGCAGGCCGGGCGCCAGCACCGGGCGGACCGAGAGCGGGCCGCGCAGGTCGCCCGGCCGGGCCAGGCGGGGCGGGCGGCCCAGCTGGTTGGCGATGGCGGGCGGCAGTACCCGGCCGATGGTGCGCCGGGCGAACCGCTGGGCGTGCAGTGAGGCGGCCTCGATCCGCTCGCCGCTGGGCACACCGACGGCGGCCAGGCCGATGACGGTGCGCGCGGCCTCGGTGGCGCCGGTGGGCGGGTCGAGATCGCGACAGGACGCGCTGAGCCGGTCGCGGACCCGGGCGTCGAGCAGACGGGCCAGGACGGCGTCGAACTCGCGCGGGCGGTCGGGGTCGGCGGCCAGGGCCAGCCCGCTGTTGCCGACGATGCGTGCGCGGGTGCGCTGGTCGTCGGTCACCGCGTCGGCGTTCGGCACCAGCAGCGTGGGCACGGCCGAGTAGAGCAGTTCGTGCACGGCGTTGTAACCGCTCGCCGAGACCGCGGCGTCGAACGCCTTCAGATATTTGACCAGCGGGAAGACCGAGATCTGCTTCGGTCCGGCGGCGGAGGCGGCGCGGCCGCGCAACGGGGAGGAGGTCACCACGACCTGCCAGCCGGCGGCGGTGAACTGCTCGACCGTGCGCTGGTAGGCGGAGTACAGGTCACTGCGCTTGCTGCTGCCCAGGGTGAGCAGCAGGCGGGGCCGGTCGGGGTCGAGCTCGAGCTGCTCGATCGCCTGTTCGCGGCTCAGCTGCGGCACCTGCCCGACCAGCGTGATCGGGCCGACCCGGCGGGCGTCCTCCAGGTAGACCGTGCGGCCGACGTCACCGGCGGAGGCCAGGTCGCCCGGTTCCAGCACGGCGGCGAACAGGCGGCGGTACCTCAGAGCACGGGCCCCGACGCCCTTCTGCCACATCGCCCGGCGGCTCCAGATGAACGGCACGTCGGGCATCCGGCGCAGCGCCCGCAGCACCCCGTCGTAGGGGTACACCCCGTCGAAGACGAAGGCGCTGGCGTTGGTCTCGGTGATCAGGGCGGTGATGCGCTCGGCCAGGTAGGCGTCCCAGTGGCGGCGCGGCACCTGTTTGCGCTGCGAGCCGGGTGCCCATTCGGCGCGCATGCCGTACTGGTTCACCACGGTGACGGCGGACGACAGCGAGAAGATCACCGGGTCCATCCCGCCCAGAGAGGCGAGTGCCAGAGCGAGCTGGCGGGAGAGGTGTCCCATTCCCTTGCCGTTGGTGGTGGCCAGCACCACGGTGGGCGGTCCGGTGCGCATGGAGTGAGGTCGCCGTCCTCATCTGCATCTGGAGATTTTCATCTGCGTCTCATCTGACACATCAGTGTGCTGCCACCTCGGCTGTTCGGAGGGGGAGGCCCTCGTTCGCCGTGGTGGGGCCCAACATACGGCAGACTTGGCCGTCGCAGATCCGGTACATCCTGTGACGATGCGTGCCGGACCCGCCCGCCGGGATCTTGGTGCAGCTGTCGGTTCGGATTCGAGGAGAGGTTCCGCATGGGAGCGTTCGCCCGCTGGCGGCGGAAGCTCAGACGCCAGGTGACAGCGCTACCCCGCCGCGGCCGCCGGGCCGCGCGCACCGCGATCACCTACGCCGAGATCGGCGCCGCCGTGCGCCGGGACCGGGACAAGCGTCACGACGATGCCCTGCGGCTGCTGCACGACGCGGCCCGGCGCAGTCCCGCCGACATGCGGGTGGCCCGGTTGCGCACCCAGGTGCTCGCCCGCACCGGGCAGTTGTCCGACGCGGTGGCCGAGGCCTCCCGGCTGGCGATGGCCGCGCCCAGCGGGAAGAACGTGCGGTTGCAGCGTTCGGTGCAGGGCCGGCTGGTGGAGACCGACGCGGGCTGGCGGCCGAGCGTGCCCGGGCCCCGCCCGGCCGATCGACCGGGGCGGCTCGCCGAACCGGTTCCCGGCCGGGTGCTGTACCTGGCCAAGGAGTCGATGCCGCACCGCAACAACGGTTACTGCACCCGCACCCACGAGACGCTCCTGGCGGTGCGGGGGGCCGGGCGCGACCCGGTGGCGGTGACCCTGCCCGGATTCCCCCCGGCCGCCGACGGCGAGGTCCGGGTCGGCCCGATCTCCACGGTCGACGCGATCGACTACCACCACGTGATGCCCGGCGCCGGGCAGCTCTCGGCGGTGACCTGGGAGGAGTACGTCCAGCTGACCACCACCACGTTCGCCCGGCAGGTGGCGCGGGTGCGGCCGCAGGTGCTGCACGCCGGCTCGGGCCACCGGGGCTACGACCTGGGCGTGGTCGGCGAGGCGCTGTCGGCGTGGGCCGGGCTGCCGTGGATCTACGAGGTGCGCTCGTTCTTCGAGACCACCTGGACCGCCGACGAGCGGTACGCCGAGCACGCCGAGTACTACCGGCGGCGGTTCGCCGCCGAGACCCGGGCCATGCGCGCGGCCGATGCCGTGGTCACCCTGAGCGGGCCGATGCGCGAGGAGATCGTGCACGGCCACGGGGTGCCCGAGGACAAGGTCTTCGTCATCCCCAACGCCGTCGACCTGGACCGTTTCCAGCCGCGCACCCGTTCTGCCGCCCGGCGTACGGAACTCGGCCTGGACGGCACCTTCGTGCTCGGCTACATCAGCAACCTCGACCACTTCCGCGAGGGGCAGGAGGTGCTGCTGGCCGCTGCCGCCCTCCTGCGCAGGCAGGGGCTGCCGATCAGTGTGCTGCTCGTGGGGGAGGGGCGCCGCCGGGCCGAGCTGGAGGCCCGGGCCGCCGAGCTCGGTCTCGGCGAGGCCGCGGTGTTCGCCGGGCCGGTGCCCTTCGACGAGGTGCCCGACTGGTATGCCCAGGTCGACCTGTTCGTGGTGCCCCGGGTGCCGGAGCGCGCGGGCCGGATGGTCTCGCCGATGAAGCCCTTCGAGGCGATGGCGATGGAGGTGCCGCTGCTGGTGAGCGACCTGCCCGCGCTGGTCGAGATCGCCGGGGAGAACCTGGAGCGCGCCAGCATTTTCGCGGCCGGTGACGCGGGCTCGCTGGCCGGGGCGGTGGCCTGGCTGACCGACCATCCCGAGGAGATGGCGAAACGTGCTGCGGAGGCGGCCGACTGGGTGCGCCGGGAGCGCACCTGGGCCGGGAACGGCCGGGCCTTCGACGCGGTCTACACCTTCGCGCAGCAGCGCTATGCGGAAAGGGACCCCGGATGCTGATCTCGATGCCCGGGCGCGACCAGAGCGCCGAGGGCTGGATCGGTGAGACCTTCGCGGCCCTGGCCCGGGTGCCGGTCGAGGGGCCGGAGCCCGTGGTCTGGCCGTTCACTCCGTACTACACCGGAAATCCCTTCCAGAGCGTGCTCTACAGCCGGTTCGCCGGGCGGGGGCTGGTGGCCGCGCCGACGTTCCGCGCCACCGACCTGCTCGCCACCACCCGCAACTGGCCCGGTGACGTGCCGCTCGTGGTGCATCTGCACTGGCTGAACCAGGTGCTGGCCAAATGCACCGACGACCGCGGCGCCGACGAGGCGGTGGGCCGGCACGCCGACCTGCTCGACACGCTGAAAGACCGTGGTGCCCGCCTGGTCTGGACGGTGCACAACGTGCTGCCGCACGACACCCAGTTCGAGGCGCAGGAGGTGCGGCTGCGCGAGCAGGTGGTGGAGCGGGCCGACCTGGTGCACGTGATGAGCTCCCGCACCGTGGCGGCGGTCGGGGACTGGTTCCTGTTGCCGCCCGAGAAGGTCTACCAGTGCGACCATCCCGGCTATCAGGGGGTGTATCCGGACTGGATCGGCCGCACCGACGCCCGGCGCCGGCTGCGCATTCCCGACGGTGCGGTGGCGCTGCTGCTCACCGGCGCGGTGAAGCCGTACAAGGGCATCGTCGACCTGCTCGAGGCGGTGGACCGGGTCTCCCGGGTGCGGCCCGGCGAGATCGTGCTGATCGTGGCGGGCAAGCCCGACGACGCGCCGCAGACCCGGGAGTTCCTGATCGCGGCGGCCGCGCACCCGGCGGTGCGGCTGATGCCCGTCCAGGTGCCCGACGTCGACATCCAGGTGCTGATGCGCGCCGCCGACCTGGTGGCCCTGCCCTACCGGCGCTCGCTGAACTCGGGGGTGCTGGCCCTGGCCCTGAGCTTCGGCCGGCCGGTGCTGATGCCGTCGAACTCCGGATCGCTGCCGGTGGTGGACGGGGGCGCCGCGCTGGTCTACCCACCCGACGGCGTGGAGGCCCTGACCGAGGCCGTCTTCTCCTGTCTGGAAGCCGATCTCGGGGCTCTCGACCGGGCCGCGGCCGCGGCCGGGCGGCGTATCGACCGGGCGGTGGTGGCCGAGCGGTTCGCCGCCGACATGCGGTCGTGGGCCGACACCGGGGTGGTGCCGCAGGCGCCGGTGGCCATGAGCCTTCCAGCACAGGACGGCGTGGTCGCCGGGGCGGCGGCCGGTAGCCCTCCGGGGGCCCCGGGATGAGGAAGCTCGTTCACGTCACCGGCGCCCGGCCCAACTTCCCCAAGGCCGCGCCGGTGCTGGAGGCACTGCACGGCCGGGTGGAACAGGTGTTGGTGCACACCGGTCAGCACTACGACGACCGCCTCAGCCGGGTCTTCTTCGACGAGCTCGGCCTGCCCGAGCCGGATCTCGACCTGGGGGTGGGCTCGGGCAGTCACGCGGGGCAGACCGCCGCGGTGATGACCGGCCTGGAGAAGGTCTTCCTCGAGCACCAGCCCGACTTGGTGGTGGTCTACGGCGACATCAACTCCACCCTGGCCGCCGCCCTGGTCGCGGCCAAGCTGGTGATCCCGGTGGCGCACGTCGAGGCCGGGCTGCGGAGTTTCGACATGACCATGCCGGAAGAGGTGAACCGCCGGGTCACCGACCAGCTCTCCGACCTGCTGCTGGTCACCAGCGCCGACGCGGTGGGGCACCTGGCGCGCGAGGGGGTGCCGGCCGACCGCATCCACTTCGTCGGCAACCCGATGATCGATACCCTGCTGAAGCACCTGGACCGCTTCGACGAGGCGGCCGCCCGGGCCACCCACGGCCTGGAGGGCGATTACCTGGTCGCCACGCTGCACCGGCCCTCGAACGTGGACGACCCGGCCGCGGTCGAGCGGCTGGTCGCGGTGCTGCACCAGGTCGCGGAACGCATGCCGCTGGTGGTGCCGCTGCACCCGCGCGGCCGCGACCGCCTCGAGAAGGCGGGCCTGCACGCATCCGGTGCTGTGAAGATCCTCGAACCCCTGCCCTACACGAGTTTTCTCGGGCTGGTGAGGGGCGCGTCCGCCGTTCTCACCGACTCCGGAGGGGTACAGGAGGAGGCGACCGTGCTCGGGGTGCCCTGCCTCACCATGCGGCCCAACACCGAGCGGCCGGTGACGATCACGCACGGCACCAACCGTCTGGTGACGCCTCAGGAGGTGCCGGCCGCTCTCGACGAGGTGCTCGCGCGGCCGGGGGCGACGCGCCCGGCCCCACCGGAGCAGCGCCCCCCACTCTGGGACGGCGCCGCCGGCCCCCGCATCGCCGAGGCAATCCTCAGCTATGTCGACGACCAACCAACCCTGCGTGATCATGCAAACTTTCCCCGGGGAAGTGGGGGCTCCTCCCGGCCCCCTACGGGCTGGGGGATTGCATGATCACGAACAGGAACGGAGGGCTCCCCACCACCTCCGGGGGAGGAGGATTCCGCGTCCCCCGGGACGTGGTTCTCCGTGCTCTTCGCCGGCTTCCCGCACCGCGCGACGAGGCCGCGATCCGCACCGCCATCGCCCTGCGCGACCTGGTGCTCGGAAGGCAGCCGGCGCCCTTCGCGAAACCGCCGAAACCGGTGCCGAAACCGAAACCAGGCACCAGTAGCGTGCGTCCGCCGACCGGCCTGCCCGAGGTGCCGCCCCTGCCGGCCGATCTGCAGTGGCAGCTGCCACAGGGCATCACCGGCTCCGGGCACCGGGTGAGCAGCCTCTACGAGACCGGTGACGGAGGCGGGCAGGTCTACGGCATCGACCTGCTGGAACAACTCAACGCCGAGTACCAGGACCGGCGGATCGTGCCGAGCCCGCCCTCGTACAGTGACACGGCCCTGGCCGAGGCGGCCCGGCGGCGCGTGGGCTGGGTCAACGACATGGTCGGCCTGGCCGGGAAGCGCACGCTGGAGATCGGCTGCGGCAACGGGTTCGAGGTCTGGTCGCTGGCCCACAACCTCGGCTGCGACGCGCACGGTGTCGACGTCTCGCACTACCGGCCGTGGGACCAGCTCGCCGGTGAGCGTGTGCACTTCGAGTGCGCCGACCTCTCGGTGAAGAGCCCGTACCAGCCCGACTCGTTCGACCGGGTGCTCAGTTTCACCGTGTGGGAGCACGTCACGCATCCGTACGCCATGCTCAAGGCCACCTACGACCTGCTGAAGCCGGGTGGTCTGGCCTGGATCCGGGCCAATCTGCACGCCGGCCCCCAGGCCTCGCACCGCTACCGCGACATCTTCTTCCCCTGGCCTCACCTGCTGTTCACCGACGAGGTGGTGCGGGCCTGGGACGTGAAGCACGGGCGCGAGCCGATCGGGCATGCCTGGGTGAACCGGCTCAGCTGGCTGCATTACGAGTATTACGCCGATCTGCTGGGTTTTGAGGTGGCGCACCGGGCGTTCACCCAGAGCCCGATCGACGAGGAGTTCTACTCCCGTTTCGAAGATATTCTGGGCCGTTATCCCCGCGCTGATCTGCAGCGCGACTATTTCCTGCTGGTGCTGCGCAAACCTCTGGGCTGATCGCCCGATGCCGTCGGCGGCGTCGCCCGGTGCCATCAGGTGGACAGGGGATGGCGAGTTCCCCGGCAAATTACGTTGAGTATCTAGTCTGAAACTGAACGTATTTTCTGCTGTCTGGGGTCCCCCGCCAATGCGTAATGCACCAGCCCTTTTCCTGTCCTGTCTCGCCGTCCTGCCTGTTCTGCCGGTCTCGCCGGTTGTGCCGCTCGTGCCGGTCGCAAATGCCTGGGCGCAAGACCCTTCGGTCTCGGCGAGCAGCATCACCGATCCGGTCGTCGTACGTCCATCGATCGCCAAGATTGCTCTGAACCCGGCAATCTCGGCATCGGAACGCAAGGCGCGCGTTCTCACCCCGAAGCGCGGAACCAGCGCTTTCCAGACCGTAGGGGTCACCTGGAAGGGCCGTAAAACCGCACCGGATGTGACGATTCAGGTGCGAACGCGGCAGCAGGGCGCGTGGGGAGCCTGGCAGGGTCTGGACGACGACGCCGGTGACGACGTGATGGCGACGAAAGACGTGCGGGGCGGCACCGACCCGCTCTACGTCGGGCCCAGTGACGGCGTGCAGGCGAAAGTCACGGCGCAGTCGGGAAAGCTGCCGTCGGAGATGAGACTCGAGCTCGTCGACGCCGGGAGCTCGGACTACGACCAGGTCGCCGCGGCGGTGCAGCCGGCCGGTTACGGCCCGGCCCAGGCCGGCCGGCCGACGATCATGACCCGCGCGCAGTGGGGAGCCGACGAGTCCCGGGTGAAGTGCTCGCCCACCGTCACCACCACGGTGAAAGCCGTGGTGATGCACCACACCGCCGGGAACAACCGTTACGCCGCGGCCCAGGTGCCCTCGATCCTGCGCGGCGACTACGCCTACCACCTGTCCCGCGGCTGGTGCGACATCGGTTACAACGCCCTCGTCGACAAGTACGGCCGGATCTGGGAAGGGCGCGCCGGTGGTCTGGACCGGGCCGTGACCGGCGCCCACGCGGGCGGTTTCAACACCAACACCTTCGGTGTCTCGGTGATCGGCAACTACGACGTGACCCGGCCGACCGCCTCGTCCGTCAATGCCGTGGCCCGCCTGTTCGCCTGGAAACTGAACCAGTACCATCGTGATCCGAACGGTTCCACCCGGCTGACCTCGGCCGGTGGGGGCACCGCGCGCTACCCGGCCGGCCGCACCGTGACCCTGCCGGTGATCATGGGACACCGCAACACCGGTTACACCGCCTGTCCGGGTAGGTATCTCTACCCGTACCTACCGGCGATCCGGTCGAAGGTCACCGCCCTGATGCAGGCCGCGCTGATCAACCCCAGTGTGCCGAAGAGCACCGCGCAGCAGGGCGCCTCGCTGACGATCACGGCCCGGTCCCTGCGCCGGCAGAACTGGCGGCTCGACGTGACCGCTCCCTGCAACGGCGGTGCCGTCGCCCGCGTCAGCGGAAACGCCGCAGCGGGCCGGGAGATCCAGGCGACCTGGAACGGTCGTCGGGCCGACGGCGCCCTGGCCCGCCCGGGCACCTACATCCTGACCCTGACCTCGTCCTCGGCCACCGGGGCGGCGAAACCCGTGGCCCGGACCGTTCTGGTGACCCCGCCCCGGCAACCGGCGCAGCCGGCGGCCACCCCGTCGGGCGGTGCGGGCGGCTATGTACCCGTAGCCCCGACCCGCCTCTACAACACCCGCAGCGGAACGAACATCGGTCTCGGGCCGGCCGGTTACGCCCGGGTGCCCGTGCTCGGACAGGCCGGGATCCCGGCCACCGGCGTCACCTCGGTCGTACTCAACCTGACGGCCTCCTGCTCCACGGCAGACACCTCCCTCACCGCCTACCCGACCGGCCGCGTGTCCGCGCGTCCCGTGAGCACCGTGCCGCGGGGCGTCACCCGTTCCACCCTGGTGACCACGAGGGTCGGCGCCGACGGCTCGATCACGGTGGGGAACGCCCAGGGCGTGACCGAACTGACCGTCGACGTGGTCGGGTACTACAGCGCCACCGGGTCGCCGGTGCAGCCGGTCGACGGCCTGCGGATCTTCGACAGCCGCGATCAGGGAGGGCAGCTCAAGGACGGTCAGCCGCGCTCGGTGATCCTGCCCGGCACCGTCGCCGGGATCGCCTCGACGCAGATCAGTGCTGTGATCGTCGACGTCTCGGCGATGGGCCCGTACGGGGCCGGGACCCTGACCGTGAACACCCTGCCGGTCCTGACCTACCGCCGCGACGAGACCATCGACAACCTGGCGATCGTGCCGGTCACCGGCGGGCAGTTCACGTTGAGGAACACCGGCGCAGCGACCAGCGCGACCATCGACGTGCGGGGGATCGTCACCGCTCAGGCACCGGGAACGGTGACAGCGGTCAAGCCGGTTCTCCTCACCGACGCCACGCTCGCGCCGCGGACGCCGAAGAAGATCACGGTGACCGGGGCGAAGAGCGCCGTTCCGGGCGATGCGACCGGCGTGATCCTCACCCTGGCCGCGATCGACCCCGGTTCCACGACCGCTCTGGGCGCGTACGCCTGGGGTGCCCCGGCCTCCAACGCGGTGGCGCTGCGGGTGGCGAAGGGCGACACCCGTTCCAACCAGGTGCTCGTCCCGATCGGTGACGCCGGGGCGATCAGCCTGGTCAGCAGTGTGGGAAGCGCCCGGGTGCGGGTCGACGTCGTGGGGTACGTGCGGTGACGGTCACGCACCGTTCTGGGTCACCCGGTCAGGTCTTCTCCGGGAAAAGATCAAGTTCCCCTTCAGTAGCTCCGAGGAGTTCTGAGAAGTGTGGGGGAGCGACGGACTGCTCCCTTCAGGGGAGCCCCCGGGCGGTACCTCACCAGGGCAGGGATGCGGCCGATGGATTTTGCGTGGCCGGCGGAGGCAGATCGAGCCGGCCACCCTTGTGTCCGTAACTCGAGGGAGCCCTACCCGATGCGCCGTCCCCGCTCGATCGCTGCGACCGTCCTGGGAACTGCACTCGCCGTACTGGCGGGCCCGACCGTCGCTAATGCCGCAGTAGCACCTGTTTCCGCCGCCAAGGGCTGCCCCTCACCGGGCGGCAGCCGGATCTCCCAGGCCGGCGTCCCGAAGGGCGCCGTCAAGATCTACGGTGGCGGCTGGGGCCACGGTATGGGTATGAGTCAGTACGGGGCCCAGGGCGCCGCCCGCCTCGGTTGTGGGTACAAGACCATTCTGAAGACGTACTACTACGACGCCTCGCTCTCCAGGAAGAGTCTCGACGCCCCGGTCGTGCTGAACCTGGCCTCGGGTGCCTCGTCGTCGAAGCTGCAGGCGGTGACCGGCACGGTGCGATGGGCCAGTCCCACCCGCCACGTCGTCCAGCCCACCGGCTCGACCTGGACCGTCGCCCGCAAGACCATCGGTGGACGTCAGGGCATCGCGTTGTTCGACCAGGCCGGCAAGCGCCGCATGTTCGTGCAGAACGCCTCGGTGATGTCGGCCGCGCACACCGGCAAGGTGGTGAACGTCTATCCGTACGGCGGTAGTTCGGCCCTCTCGACGCGCTACGACCGGGCCGCTTACATCGGCTCCGGCGCGGGTATCAAGGTCACCGAGACCATCACCGCTTCGGGCGGTTACACCGCCGTGCAGAAGTATCTGATGGGTCTGGGTGAGGTGCCGGTGTCCTGGCCGATCGAGGCCCTGAAGGCCCAGACCGTGGCCGCCCGCACGTATCTCAGTACCAAGTACAACGCGGACCTGAAGGCGTACGTGCTCAGCGCGGGCACCGCCGACCAGGTCTACCGGGGCTACGCGGTCGAGTCGGTGGACGCCGCCTACGGCGGCAACTGGCGAAAAGCCGTCATCGCCACCGCGAACCAGGTGATCGTCGACGGTTCCGGGCGCACCATCGAGGCGCTCTACTCGTCCTCGATGGGCGGCTACACCGAGAACCGCGAATATGTCTGGGGCAATTACGAGATCAGCTACCTCAAGCCGGTGAACGACAGCCGCTGGGACGAGGCCTCCGACAATCCCTATCGCTCCTGGAGCGTCGGGATGACGAGGGCCGCTTTCGCCAAGAAGTTCGGCTTCGACTCGGTGAGCTCCTACTCGGTCGCCGCCCGCGGCAGCGCCGCCCGGGTGAACGGGGTGAAGATCACCGGCAAGATCGACGGCAGGAAGGTCACCAAGACCTTCACCGGTGCGCAGGCCCGTTACCGTCTCGGGCTCAAGTCGCCGGGGTTCACCTTCGGCTGACAGTTCTTTCGAGGTGCGTCGTCCCCACAGTCGTGGGGGCGGCGCACCTTTTTATGGTGGACGCGGGTGTCCGGCTTCGGTCTGTCGGCTCTAGAGGGCGGGCCCCAGGTCGGTGGCCGTGACCTGCTCCTGCTGTTCGAGATGCTCCCGCTCTTCGGTGCCCAGGCCGGTCAGGTCGTGGTGCAGAACCACCGAACCACCGGTGACGAGCGGGGCCAGATAGGCCTCGACGGCGCGGGACGGCCCGGCTCCGGTCAGCAGACGGGTGCTCACCTCGCCGGCCGCGGTCCGGGCCTGGGTGAAGAGATCGCCGTAGGAGACGGTGAGTTCGCCGATGGTGAGGGCCGGGCTGTCCGGGGTGGGCGCCGCGTAGGGGTTGAACGCGTCGGGCTGCAGCCGGATCTCGGAGGCGGCGTCGATCGCGCCGGGGGGTACGTCGCCGGTCCAGCGGGTGGCCAGCGACGGCAGAGCCACCACGACCAGCGCGGCCTGGGTGCTTCCCACCGGTGGTGAACTCGGCCGGTCAGTGACCAGCACGTCGAAGCTCAGGTCGGTGCGGGCCGGCCCGAGGTTCTCGTCGAACACCACCACATGCACGCCCACCGCCCAGGCCGCCAGCAGCCAGGACACACTGCGCCAGTGCACGGGCAGGGCGATCGCGACCGTCGACCCGGGCTCGCAGTCGAGCTCCTCGACCAGCAGGTTCGCGGTCTTGGCCACCCAGTTGCCCAGCGTCTTGGCGGAGAACTCGACCCGCTCGGAGTTCGGCCCGTACCAGGTCACCCGGGGCCGGCCCGGATCGGTGGACATCAGGGACGACAACAGCGCGGCGACGTCAGCCGGGGCTTGGGTGGTCACGGCGCCAGCGTAGAGGGGCCGGTCGGCGGTTGCCTGCCCACCCGGTGCGGGCGCGTGGGCGTGGGCGCCTCACCACCCCCCCCTTTGTTCGTGATCATGCAAAACCTCCCCGGAGTTCTAGAACTCTTGGGGGTGGGGCGGCGGATTGGAGCCTGCTGCGGGCGTCTCGTAGGTTTGCGCCCGAGCCGGTAGAGCCGCTGGCACCCCTGCCGGCTCATTGCTGCCGGTGGTGACCCGCACCCACCGAAAGTTGAGAGCCGTGAGCCAGCGGACGAGCACGGAACCTCCTGCCGATTCACTTCCCGGTATGCGGGGGGAGCGGCTCTCCGGCGTCGTGTTGGCCCGGTCCGGCCCGCTGGCCGCCTGCTTCCTGGCGATCGCCGGCCTGCTCGCGGCCCTGCTGGTGCCCTTCGGGGGCTGGCTGCCGGGGCTGGTCGTGCCGTTGCTGGTGGCCGGGCTGGTGTTCTCGGTCTGGGTGGTGCGCTTCGTCCCGGCCCGGACGGCGCCGCGCTGGAGCGCCCCGGCGGTGATCGCGATCGCGGCCGGTCACGGCGTCTGGGCTGCGCTGACCCACGCCGAGCACGTGGTGCTGCGCCGCGACGCCGGTTCTTACGCTCTCTACAGCCAGTGGATCGCGACCCGGCACGGCCTGCCGATCCCGTCCTGGCTGGAGGCCTTCGGCGGGAGCCAGGCTCTGACCGACCCGGCCTTCCGGCTGTCCAGCCCGGCCTACTACCAGGTGGTGCACGGCAGCGCGGGGGCGGCGGGGACGACCGTCGACATCGTGCCGCAGTTCCTGCTCGGTGCCCCGGCGGTGTACTCGCTGGGCTGGTGGGCGGCGGGCTGGAACGGCCTGCTGATCGTGCCCGCGATCTGCTCGGCGCTGGCCCTGCTGGGTTTCGCCGGGCTGGTGACACGGCTGCTCGGGCCCCGCTGGGCGGTCTTGGCCACGCTGTCGCTGGCCATGATTCAGCCGGTGCTGCACGCGGCCCGCTCGACCTACTCCGAGCCCATCGCCCTGCTCTTCGTCGCGGTCGCGGCCGCGCTGCTCGTCGATGCCGTGGTCGCCGGGAACCCGCTGCGGGCGAACGGTTTCGCGATCCCGGGAGTACACGGGACGGACGACCCGAGGGCGGGGAGGTGGCTTGGCCTCGCCGCCGGTCTGGCCTTCGGCCTGGCCGGGTTGTTCCGGGTGGACGGTCTGCGTGAGGTCTCGCTGCTGCTGCCGGTCGTAGCGGTGCTGGCGCTGCGCCGGCACCCGGCGGCCCGGCCGCTGGTGACCGGGGCCCTGGGCGGTACCGCGATCGCGGTGATCCCCGCGGTCTGGCTGTCGCGGCCCTATCTCGGCACGATCTCGGCCAGCCTGGTGCCGCTGATCGCGGGTGGCGTGGTGCTCGGTCTGGGCAGCTGGGCGGCGGTGGCGATCGCCCGGCGCCGGGAGGGTCGGACCGGTGCGCTGTACCGGAGACTGACCACGGACGTCTGGCAGAACCGCTGGCCGTGGCTGCTCGCCGGGGCGGTGGGCCTGATCGGCGTCGGGCTGGCGACCCGGCCACTGTGGATGACCACCCGGCAGGACCCGAACGACCCGGGGTCGCGGGTGGTCGCCGGGCTGCAGCTGGAGCAGGGCCTGACCGTCGACGGCGGCCGCACCTACGCCGAGCACAGCCTGAACTGGATCAGCTGGTACACCGGTCCGGCGATGCTGGTCGCGGCCTGGCTGGTGTTCATGGTGCTCGCGGCGGCGACCGGACGGTGGTGGCTGAACTCGACCGCCCGCGGCACCTGTGGTGCGGGCGGGACCGAGGGCCGTACCACCGGCGTGCCGTTCTGGCTCGGACCGGCGGTGATCGCCTTCGGCAGCATCCTGCTCACGCTGTACCGCCCGGGCATCACGCCCGACCACCCCTGGGCCGACCGGCGCATGGTGCCGGTGGTCATCCCGGCCTTCGTGATCGCTGCCACCGCGGCTGCCGCCTGGGTCAGCCGCCGGGCCCTGCACCGCTGGCCGGCCACCGCGCTGACCGGGGTGGTGGCCGTCGCCGTGGTGGTGATGGTGCTGCCGCCGGGGCTGGCGACCCGGCCGGTCGCCGGGCAGCGCACCGAGACCGGGGAGGTGGCCGCGGTCGAGGCGGTCTGTGCCGCGCTCGGGGCGAACGACGTGGTGCTGGCCCTGGACAACCGGGCCGCGAACGAGTGGCCCCAGGTCGTGCGCGGATCGTGCGACCGTCCGGCGGCGTCCGTGCGGATCACCGACATCACCGACACCGCCGCGGTGGCCGCCGTGGTGAAACCGATCGTCGCGAGAATCACAGCGGCGGGGAACACCCCGGTGCTGCTCGCCGCGACGCCCGAGGGTGAGGCCGTGATCCAGGCCCTGGGTCTGACGTCCGAACCGGTGGTGAACCTGACGTCGAACGAGGACCAGCGGTACCTGACGAAGGTGCCGGACGGGGAAGCACCCCTGCCGGTGCAGGTCTGGCTCGCCCGGGCCGCCGGGGTGTCCTGAACCCCAACTGTTATCCACAGCTGGAGTCCGGCGTCCGAAACGTCCTTCGGCAGCCGGTAACCTCACCCTCGATGAGTGCATCACCGCTGGCCCCGCAGACCCCGACGTCACCCCAGCCGACCGGGCAACCGGTCGTGCCCGAACGCGGTGGGGTGACCGCGACGATCGTGCTGCCCTGCTACAACGAGCAGGACCACGTGCTCGCCGAGCTGGAGCGCATCACCGCGTCGATGGACGCGTCGGGCCACAGCTACGAGATCCTGGCGATCGACGACGCGAGCACCGACGGCACGCTCGCCGTGCTGCGCGAGGCTTCCCTGCGCATGCCGCACCTTCAGGTGCTGGCATTCCGCCGCAACGGTGGCTCGGGCACGGCCCGGCGCATCGGCACCCTGCGGGCCCGCGGCGAGATCGTGGTGTGGACCGACGCCGACATGACCTACCCGAACGAGCGTATCCCCGAGCTGATCCAGGTGCTGCTCACCGACCCGAGCTACGACCAGGTCGTCGGCGCCCGCCTCACCGAGGAGGGCACGCACAAGTGGCTGCGCGTGCCGGCGAAGTGGCTGATCCGTAAGATCGCCGAGCGGCTGAGCAACCAGAAGATCCCGGACCTGAACTCCGGTCTGCGCGCGTTCCGGCGCTCGGTGTCGCTGCCCTACCTGCGTCTGCTGCCGCCCGGGTTCTCCTGCGTCACCACCATCACGCTGTCGTTCCTGCAGAACCAGCACGACATCCACTACATGGAGATCGACTACGCCAAGCGGGCCGGCACGTCGAAGTTCCACTTCGTCCGTGACGCCTACCGGTACATCCTCCAGGTGCTGCGGATGATCATGTACTTCGACCCGCTGAAGGTGCTCATGCCGCTGGCGCTGTGGTTGCTCGGCATCGGCGCGGTGAAGGCGATCGTCGACAACGTGCGGCAGCCGTTCTACATCCCGGCCAACACCATGCTGCTGCTCATCGCCGGTCTGCTGATCGCGAGCATGGGTCTGCTGGCCGACCTCATCGTCCGGTCGCGCGGTGACAGCGCGCTCGACCCCGGCGTCCACGAGGGCTGAGGCATGGCGCCTCGTTCAGCACGCTGTACCGCGCCGCGACTCATCAGTCCTCGCTCCACGAGGCACTCGCGCACCTGCCGTTACCTGGTGTACCGGTCGGTCCGTCGAGGCTGCCGGGGATGGATCTACTGATGGCGGAGTTGTTCGTGGTGCCTGATCTACCTGACCCGCCTGACCGGCCCGACCCGATCGAGCCCCCCGGGCCCCTGCGGGTCGCGGTCGTCGGTCCGTCGCACCCGTTCAAGGGCGGCGTGGCGGCGCACACCACGCAGACCGCGCACGCCCTGGCCGCCGCCGGTCACGACGTGGAACTGGTCTCCTGGTCCCGGCTCTACCCGCACGCGCTCTACCCGGGTGAGCAGGCCGTGCCCGACGGTGGCCCGGATCTTCCGCCGTTCCCGAACACCACCCGCCCGCTGCGCTGGGACCGCCCGAACTCCTGGTGGAGCACCGGCAAGGCCCTGCGCGACGTCGACCTGGTCGTCATCGTCGTGGTCGTGCCGGTGCAGGTGCCGTCGCTGCTGGCGCTCGTGCGCTCGATCCGGATGGCCTCCCGCGGTCGCCGGGTCGGGGCGGCCAAGCCCCGCATCATCGCCATCGCCCACAACGTGGTGCCGCACGAGACCCACCCGGGCGGCGAGTTCCTGATCCGCCAGATGCTGCGCTCGGTCGACGGCATCGTCGTGCACTCCGCCGAACAGGCCCGGCTGGCCCACGAACTCGGCCTCGACCGGCGTCCCGTGGTGACTGTGCCGCTGGCCCCGCACCTGCCCGGGGGCCTGCCCGAGCCGGCCGGCCGTCAGCTCGCCGCCGGGCGCGCCCCGCGGTCCGCCGGTGACCCGCTGCGTGTTCTCACCCTCGGCATGGTGCGTGAGTACAAGGGCTACGACCTGCTGCTCGAGGCCGCGAAGGGTGTGCCCGAGGTGACCGTCACCGTCGCCGGTGAGCAGTGGGGCGCGGCCGGTGAGCGGGTGCGCGAACTGGCCGCCGACCCGGCGCTCGCCGCGAGGGTGCACGTGATGCCCGGCTACGTCGCCGGCGTCGACATCCCCGCCCTGATGGCCTCGCACGACGTGCTGGCCCTGCCCTACCGGCACGCCACCGCCTCGCAGAACGTGCTGCTCGGCCACGCCCACGGCCTGCCGGTGCTCGCCACGAGCGTCGGCACCTTCCCCGACGACGTGCACGACGGCGTCGACGGCCTGCTGGTGCCATCCGCCGACGTGCCCGCCCTGGTCACCGCGCTCAAGCAGCTCACGGCCCCCGGTGAGCTCGACCGCCTGCGCGCCGGCCTTCCCGACATCGACCTGGCCGGCCCCTGGGACCGCTATGTCGAGGCACTGACCGGGGTTGTCCCGGTCGAGTCGCGGCAGCCGTGAGCGCGCCCTCGGGTCCGGACACCGGCGGAGCGAACGAGTTCCCGGCTGTTGAGGACGACACCGGTGGGAAGTCAGAGGCTGACATCGAGTCGGTGGGTGGCGCCGACGAGCCAACCAGAACGAAGGACGAGGCGACGTCGCCTCCCGCTACCGGCAACGGTTCCGGTCAGGCCCTGATCGGGCGGATCGGCGCGCTCGCGGGCCGGGCCAGTGAGCTCAGCCGCCGCCGCTCGTTCCGGGTCGCCTTCGGCCTGCTGCTCGTGGCGCTCGCGGTCTGGGCCGTGTTCAGCCGCCGCGAGGAGGTGGCCGACGCCGTCACCCAGCTCAGCCCGGGCTGGCTGGCCTTCGCGGCCCTGGCCACGGTGCTCAACGTGGCGCTCGCCGGCATGGTCTGGCGCACCCTCCTGGCCGACCTCGGCTCCCGGCTGAGACTGCCGGTCGCGGCCCGCATCTTCTTCGTCGGCCAGCTCGGCAAGTACCTGCCCGGCAGCGTCTGGCCGGTGGTCATGCAGACCGAGCTGGGCCGCGATCACCACGTGCCCCGCCGCCGCACGGCTACCGCCACGGTCGTCAGCATGCTGTTGTCGGTGCTCAGCGCCCTGCTGGTGGTGCTGATCGCCGTGCCGTTCGCCCCCGACGCCCTGCCCGACGGTTTCGGCTGGGCCGTGCTGCTGGTGGTTCCCCTGGCCGTCGTGCTGCACCCCGCCGTGATGGGGCGCCTCGTCGACCGGGCCCTGCGCATCGTCAGCAAGGAAGGGCTGCCCGAGCGCACCTCCGGCCGTGGCACCGTCGTCTCCACGCTGTGGGCCATCGGCTCCTGGGTCGGTGCGGGCCTGCAGGTCTGGGCCCTCAGCGTGCCGCTGGGCGCCGACGCCAATGCCTCCACCGCCCTCCTGCTGATCGGTGGCTACGCCCTGGCCTGGGCGGTCGGCTTCGTCATCATCATCGCCCCGGCGGGCGCGGGGGCCCGCGAGGTCGCCCTCGCCGCCGTGCTGTCGACGGTGCTCGACGACCACGGCAAGGTGGTCGTGGTGGTGCTGATCTCCCGGGTCCTCTTCACCGCCGTCGACCTGCTCGCGGCGGGCGCCGGCATCCTGGCCGCCCGTCGGACCCAGCCGGCCGCCGAGTCACCCGAACATCCCATCATCTGACCGAAGCGCCCGGTTCTGTCACCAAGGAGTGTCGCCCGACAGGACCTGAATCCGCGTGGGTTCCGCGCGCCGATCCCTTGCCCGGTGCAGGATGTGCAGGTGACCATCAGCGACGGACCCACCCGGCGCAACCCCGCCCGGACGGGCGGGATCGTTACCCGCGGCCAGTTCTCGGGAGTCTCGGGGCTGGGCGGGCACTGCGCGGAACCGGCGACCGCGGCCCGTGCGCCCCGGTCCCGGAAGGAGCCGGCCCGGCTCACGGCGGCCCGCACCGTCACCCCGGTGCGTTCGGCGAGCCGCACCTACCGTCCTGCGGCCCCGATCTCGGTGCACCACATTCTGTCCGGTCTTCGGCGGGGCGGATCCGACCCGTGTTTCCGCACGCAGCCGGGCGACCCGATCTGGCGTGCCACCCGCACCCCCGACGGTCCGGCGCTCGTGCGTCTGGTCGTGCGCATCACCGGCGGTGAGGTGGAGGCCACGGCCTGGGGGGCGGGCGCGCAGTGGGTGCTCGACGGGGTGCCGGAGCTGCTCGGGGAGGGTGATGACGCCTCGGGGTTCGTGCCCCGGCCCGAGCACGCCAAGCTGGTGCAGGCCTGGCGTTCGCGGCCCGGCTACCGGGTACCACGCAGCCGGGCCGTGTTCGAGGCACTGGTGCCGGCGGCCCTGGAACAGCGGGTCACGGGGCTGGAGGCGCGGCGGGCCTGGCGCATCCTGGTGGTCAAGTTCGGCGAGCCGGCTCCGGGACCGGCACCGGAGGCGACCGGCCTGTACGTGCCGCCCGACGCCGCGACCTGGCGCCAGATCCCGTCGTGGGTCTGGCTCAAGGCCGGGGTGGACGAGGCCCGGCGCCGTGCCGTGCTGGCGGCCGCGCAGGTGGCCGGCCGCCTGGAGGCGACGGTGGACCTGCCGCACGACGAGGCGGCGAGAATGCTGCGTACCGTGCCGGGCATCGGTATCTGGACGGCGGCGGAGGTCCGGCAGCGGGCGCACGGTGACCCCGACGCGTTCTCCTGGGCCGATTACCACGTGTCCCGCAACGTCTCCTGGGCCCTGACCGGCACGGTGATGGACGACGCGGGCTGCGCCGAGGTGATCGAGTGTTACCGCGGGCACCGCTACCGGGTGCAGAAACTGCTGGAGCTCGACGCCGTCACCCGTCCCCGCCGGGCACCGCGGATGACGCTCCCGACCCACCTACCGCGCTGAGCACGCCGGCTCCCACCTACCGCGCCAGCACGCGCAGCCCGCGCGGCTCCAGAGTGATCGTCACGGTCAGGTCTTCCGACCAGGCCGCCGCCGACAGCCGCTGGGCGAGCGCACCGAGGGCGATCGGGTCGGCGGGCAGCTCAGGAACGACGAGCAGGCCTTCGTCGTCGACGGTGGTGACGCAGACCGGGGCGGGCACCCCGGTCAGTGGTGAGGGTGCGGCCAGGGCCACCTCGACCGCGCGCAGCAGCCGGTCCAGCACCGGGCTCGGGGGCACGGCCGGGGGTTCCACCGCGGCCGGATCCACCCCCAGTGACCAGCGCACGGCCTCCACCTGGCCGTACCGGAACCAGTCGGTCGCCGCGGGCCGCAACATGATCGCGGCCCCGGGACCGTGCGCGTCCACCGCCAGGACGTGGGAGCCGAAACCTCGCACCAGTGCTGCCGGGACGCCCTGCAGCTTGCCCTTGACCAGGTCGGCCGCCGCGGCCAGCTCGTCGGCGACGGCGCGGACCGTGACCTCCATCCGCTGACCGTGCGTGTCGGCGGTACCGCGCAGGTCTTCGGTGGGTGCCAGCCCGGCGCAGCCCAGGGCGAAGTCGGTCTGCCCGTCCCGCCAGGCCCGCCCGGCCGTGTCGGTGACGATCACGGCCACGTTCGCACCGGTCAGGGTGTGCAGGGCGGAACGAAGGACGCGGGCGGAGGCGTCCGGGTCGACGGGCAGCAGCAGGACGGTGCCCGGGGCGACGTTGGAGTTGTCCACCCCGGCCGCCGCCATGACCGGCCCGGCTGCCGCCTCGACGATGCGGGCCAGGCCCCCGGGAGTTCGCCGGGCCGCGACCAGACGCCGGGACTCGGCGGTGATCTGCTCGTCCCGGTCGGTCGCGGGAACGGTGCGTCCCTCGGCCTTCGAGACAATCTTGCTGGAGACGACGAGAACGTCACCGTCTGTCAGCTTCTGCCCGTTCGTGTCGAGAGCCGACACGACCAGGGCGGCCACGTCGTCCTCCATCCCGACCTCACCGATGCCCCGGACCGGGACCACCAGGAGCTCGCCGGTCATCGGCCTGCCGACTCTCCGGCCAGCTCTTGCGCCAGATCGAGGGCCGCACCGGCGATGGCCGCGGTGGCCTCCAGGTCGGTCATCAGCAACGGCACCGCCCGCAGGGTGACCTCGTCGGGCATCACGCTGCCGTGGTCACCGGGAGCAACCAGCCACCCGCCGAGGAAGTCGGCGTACAGGTCGGCCACCGCCGCGGCCGAGGTCTCGACCCCGATCGCGGTGAGACAGGCATCGGCCATGCCGCGCACCGGGGCGCCACCGATGATCGGGGAGACTCCGACCACGGGGGCCTTGGTCGCGCGGATCGCGTCGCGGATGCCGGGCACGGCCAGGATCGTGCCGATGGAGACCACCGGGTTGCTCGGGGGCAGCACCACCACGTCGGCGTCGGCGATCGCGTCGAGCACACCGGGGGCGGGCTTGGCCTGGTCGATGCCGACCGCGAGGATCTGCCGGGCCGGGGCGGCGGCGTGCAGGCGCACCCACCACTCCTGGAAGTGCACCGCCTTCACCGCGGGGGAGCCGTCGGGCGCCGGATCGGCGTCCGGGTCGTCGATCACCACGTGGGTCTCGATCGGGTCGTCGCTCATGGGCAGCAGACGGACGCCCGGTTGCCACCGGGCGCACAGCGCCTCGGTCACGGCGGAGAGCGGGTAGCCCAGGCCGAGCATGCGGGTGCGCACCAGGTGCGTGGCGATGTCGCGGTCGCCGAGGGTGAACCACTGCGGCTCGGCGCCGTAGGCCTCGAGCTCGGCCGCCACGCCGAAGGTCTCCCCGGCCCGGCCCCAGCCCTGCTCGGGATGGATGCCGCCACCGAGGGTGTACATGACGGTGTCGAGGTCGGGGCAGATCCGGAGCCCGTGCAGGGTGACGTCGTCGGCAGTGTTCCCGATGACGGTGACCTCGTGGGGTCCGTCGCCCGAGTCCGGACGGGAGTCGAGATGGTGCAGAAGACCGCGGAGGAAGCGTGCGCCGCCGACCCCGCCGGCCAAAGCCGTGATGCGCATGCCGTGATCCTTTCAGACGCCCGAACGGGGCTTGGCTCCGGACATCGCGAGCACGATGCCCGCCGTAGGGGTGCGGGGGTGCACCTACCTATACATACGGCAGTGCACTGGTCGCGGATCGGCGGGAGGAGCATCATTCGGGACCCATCGGTGCTCATCACAGGGAACCGAAGGCACGCAACCGGGAGTTGGCACCTGCAACGGAGGATTTCGCCCCGACGAACGGGGGAGGGGTGTGTAGGGCGGCAGGATGACATTTTCTCGGCCCATTTCCGGCCGCTGTGGAACGCATGCCGTGACGATGATCGCAAGGGGCGCATCGGCCCCAGACGTCACGGCTCGGTATGTCCTGTCTTCACCCGATCGGTACGGGTGAAAATCCGCGTATTACACGGGATGATGCACGTGTCAAACGGAAGCATCTACCAGATTCCAGCTTGACGCACGTGGCACGACACGCGTGTAATTTCATTGGTGTCGACAGCATGAAATCACCTAACGTATGCGCGCCATCACGCTTAGTGGGGGGAACGCCCTGTCAAAGGGGCCTGGTTCGAGGGAGGCGCCAAGTGCACGAGCTCATGGCGGCAGGTGACATCATCATCAGCGACAGCGCGAACGACGCAGAGCAGAGCGATAATTCGGCCGAGCTGGATGTTCTCACCCTGGTTGCCACGAGTTCCGACGGCCTGCCGCCAGAACTGGCATGGCAGGAGCGGGCACTCTGTGCGCAGACCGATCCGGAGGCGTTCTTCCCGGAGAAGGGCGGCTCCACCCGTGAGGCCAAGCGGGTCTGTATGTCGTGCGAGGTGCGGGCGGAGTGCCTGGAGTATGCACTCGCCAAGGACGAGAGGTTCGGCATCTGGGGCGGGCTCTCCGAGCGTGAGCGCCGCCGGGTGAAGAAGCAGGCGGTCTGAAGACCCCCTCAAGAGTTTTCTCATGAGACGTTCGCTGTGAGCCTTGATGGCCAGGCACCGTTAACCAAGGCCGGGTCCGGCGTCGAAATCCGGCGTCCGGAACTGCTTTTCGTCGAACCAGAGCTGGAGCAGCCGGGCGACGAGGTCGACTGGTCGAACTGGCAGCCACCCGCCGAACCCGGTCCGGCCCTCGCCGTGACGGCTGTGCTGGTCGCTCACGACGGGGCGGCCTTCCTGCCCCGCACCCTGGATGCCCTCGAGGCGCAGACCCGGCGTCCTGACCGTCTCGTCGCGGTCGATGCGGGCTCCTGCGACAACTCCGCCGACATGCTGGCCATCGCCACCCCCGACGTGGTGCGGGTCGATGCCCGGACCGGCTTCGGCGACGCGGTTGCGGCTGCCTTGACGGCGGCCGGGGAAAATCGGCAACCGGCGGGTATTTCCGGGACGCCGACGGAATGGGTCTGGCTGCTGCACGACGACAGCGCCCCGGCCCCGGACGCCCTGCGGCGCCTCGTGGAGACGATCGACTCCGGCCCCTCGATCGGCATCGCCGGCTGCAAGCAGGTCAGCTGGACCGACGGTCGTCGCCTGCTCGACGTCGGCTTCACCACGTCGGTGCTCGGCACCCGGGTCACCGGGGTGGACGTCGACGACTACGACCAGGGGCAGCTCGACCACCGTAGTGACGTGCTGGCCGTCGCGACCCCGGGAATGCTTGTCCGGCGCGATCTCTGGGACCGGCTCGGAGGTCCTGACCCGGCGCTGGCCGACGCCCGGATCGACCTCGATCTGTGCCGCCGGGCGCACCTGGCCGGCGAGCGCGTGGTGGTGGTGCCGCAGGCCGTGATGGCGCACGCCGAGGCGACGGCGTCGGGCCTGCGCGCGGATGGCGCCGGTGCTGCGGCCTGGGCCCGGCGGGACCGGAGGGCCGCCGTGCACCTGCGGCTGGCCTCGGCCCCGCTGCTCCTGCTGCCCTTCCTGCTGGTCTGGCTCGGCGCGGCCGCGGTGATGCGGGCCCTGGCCCGGCTCGCCCTCCGCCAGCCCGACCGGGCGATGGCCGAGCTCGCCGCGTACGTGCTGGCGGCCGGCCGCCCGATCGCCTGGGTACGGGCCCGCCGACGGGCCCGTAAGGGCCGCCGGATGTCTCGCCGGGAGTACCGCAGCCTGCTCGCCGGCACCCGCCCGGCGCTGCGTCAGCGGCGCGACCGGTTGTCGTCGTACCTGCTGGCGCAGGAGGAGGCCTGGGCCCGGCCCGCGCCGGGTTCGGTCGCCGCCCGCGCCGGGCGAACAGGTTCCGCTGCCCGATCGGGCACGTCCGGCGGAGGGCCGGACGACCTGGTCGTCGACGTGCGCGAACACCTGGTTCCGGCCGTTCCCGCCGACGTCGCCGACGAGGTCCGGTTCGACGACGAACGGGATCGGCCCCGGCGCCCGGCCGGTCTGCGTATCGGCCTGAGCGTCGCGGCCCTGACCGGTGCCGCCGGGCTGGTGGCGTTGCGGGTGCTGCTGCGCGGCACGGGCACCCCGGTCGCCGACGCGCTGATCCCCGCCCCCGCCACGGCGGCCGAACTCTGGTCACGGGGGCTGTCGGACTGGCGTCCCACCGGGCTCGGGCTGTCCGCGGTCGCCGACCCGTTCGACCTGGTGCTGGCGCTGCTCTCCTGGCCGTTCGCCGGCTCCACCCGGGTCGCCACCGAGTTCCTGCTGCTCGCGGCCCTGCCCCTGGCTTCGCTGGCAGCCTGGTGGGCGGCTGCCGCGGTGACCCGGTCCCGCGCGTTGCGGGCCTGGGCCGCGCTGGTCTGGGCCGCCGCGCCGTCGCTCGTCCTCGCGGTCACCGCCGGGCGCCTGGCCGCGATCGTCGCGCACCTGATGCTGCCGCTGACCGCCCTGGCACTGTCCCGGGCCGTCGGGCTGCGGCCGGCCGACCCCCTCCCCGGGGCACCGGTACGCCGACGAGCCTCACTGGCGGCGGCGTCGGGTGCTGGGCTCACTCTCACCGTCCTGATCGCCGCCTCGCCGGCCCTGGCGCCACCGGCCTTGTTCGCGGTGCTCCTGCTGGCGCTGACGGCCCGGCACGGGCGTCGTCTGCTGGTGTGGACAGTTGCTGTTCCGGTCACGCTGCTCATGCCCTGGTGGATGGCCGTGGCGAACGACGCGCGGCTGCTGCTCGCCGAGCCCGGGGGTGCGAGCGCGGTGTTACCCGGCTCGCCCGGCTGGGCCGCCCTGCTGTGGCCCGCCGACCCGGCCGTCATCAATCACGGCCCGGTGCACCGGCTGGCCGTCCTCGTCGCCGATCTCACCGGTGCCGGTGACGCCGGCCTGTGGCTGCGGGGTCTCGCGGTGGTCGTGGTCGTGCCGCCGCTCCTGCTCGGCCTCATGGCCCTCCTCGGCCGGCGGCGTCGCCGGACCGCCGTCCGGTCCTGGCTGGTGGCCCTGGCCGCGCTCGGCACCGCCGTGGTGATCCCGGTCGCCGACACCCGGCGCAGTTCCGAAGGGCTGCTGCACGGCTGGTCCGGTCCCGCCGTCTCGCTGCTCCTACTGGCGCTGCTGGTCGCCGCGCTGTCGCATCTGGACGGTGCGGCCGGGCGACTGCGCCGGCGCAGCATCGGGGTGCGGCACTGGAGCGCCGTCGCCGTGGGCACGCTGGCCGTGATCACGCCGTTGCTGGTGCTGACCTCGTGGGCCGCCGACGGCTGGACCGGCAGCACGAACCGCTGGGTGCACCGGGCCGACCCGGTGGTGCTGCCCGCCGTGGCCGCCGCCGAGGCGAACGGCCCGGCCGCGACCCGCACCCTCACCGTCCAGCCCACCCGCGACGGCGTGCGCTGGGCCCTCTACCGGACGGGCGGTCCCGAGACCGGGCAGGAGTCCGCTGCCTCTTTGACCCCCTCCGCCTCGGCCGCCCGGGCGGCCGCCGACGAACCGGTGCTGAAGGCGATCGGTGGCCTGCTGTCCGGTTCCGGGGCCGACCAGCGTTCGCGCTTCGCCGATCTCGACATCGGTTCGGTGCTCCTGCTCACGGGCCGGCCCGCCGACCCGGCCGCGGCTGACGCCGCCGTCGACGCGCTCGACGTCGCGCCCGGTCTGGTGCGGGTCAGCAACTCCGGCGGCAAGGTGCTGTGGCGGGTCGAACTGGCAGCGTCGGAGCCCGGGGACGAGCCGGAGTCCGGGGGCGAGCCGGAGTCCGGGGGCGAGCCGGAGTCCGGGGGCGAGCCGGTCTCCGGGGACGCCGTTGCCGAGGACGCATCGGGTGCGGTCCCGCCGCCGAATCGCCCGGCCCGGGTCCGGGTCCTGTCGGGGAGCGGCGATCTGCTCGCGACCGTCCCCGCCCCGGGGGTCGACTTCACCGCTCGGCTCGGTGAGGGTGAGGCCGCCCGGCAGCTGGTGCTCAGCGAGCGGGCCGATGCCGGCTGGACCGCCACGCTCGACGGCACCCCACTGGTGCCGACCCACCACGCCGGCTGGGCGCAGGCGTTCGAGCTGCCCCGGAACGGCGGCACGCTGGTCGTGCGGCACGACGGCACCGACGGCACCGGCGGCCAAGCGCTCGACCTGACCCGGCTCGGTGTGCTGGGCCTGGCCCTGCTCGCCGCGGTGCCACTGCCCCGTCGCCGTCCGAGACTGCTGCCCCCGCCCAAGTCGTGGCGCTCGCAACAGCCCGTGCCGATGCCGGCGGGCAGTACCGGCCGCCGTGTCCGCCGGCCCGGCGACGCTCTGGACCACCCGCGTGGAACCGAAACTCGTTCGGGTGTGGTTCGTCCGGACGGATCGGGTCAGTCCTACGCCCAGCACCAGGCCCGGATGGCCGACCTGGCCCGCAGCCTGGCCCTCGAGGCGGCCGATGCGGACGATGCGATGGCCGACCGGCCCTCCCGTCGCCGCCGCCGGGCAGCCCGCCAAGCCGCGGAGGCATTGGCGGCCGAGGGCAGGGTGTCCGGGGCAACGGTGTCCGGGGCAACGGTGTCCGGGGCAACGGTGTCCGGGGCAACGGTGTCCGGAGGAAGGGCCGACCAGGGGTCGGCCGCCAGGGGAACGGTTGCTGACGAGAAACGGCAGCGGCTCACCCGCTCCGTGAAGCCCACCGGCCGGCGACCACCAGCCGAACCGTCGGCAGACGCGTCCTCCATCATCGGGCCCGTGACCTCGGTCGGGGGCGTGAGTGGTGTCGGGACCGCCGCTGAAGCTGGGACTTCGGATCCGGCGGCGGCCGTGGCGGCTGCCGGAACCGACCCCGAACCGTCGGTGGACGCGTCCTCCATCATCGGGACCGCAGCCGGAACCGGGACTGGCTCCGGGGTCGGTTCCGCACCTGGAGCCGGGGTTGCCGATGAAGCCGCCACCGGAGTCCGGGAGGGCCGGGTCATGCCTGTTCCCGACCGGAAGTGGCCCGTTGTGAAACATGATTCGGCGGGGGAGACGCCGGGCGGGAGAAGCGTGAAGGACGGGGCCGGGGCGGGCCCGGAATCCGTGGCCGCAGGACCCGGGACCCGGGAAGCGCAGGCGCCGGAGGCGTCGCCGGCCGAAGGATCGGAAGCCAGGAGCTCCGGAACCGAGGCATCTGCGGCCGCAGCTCCGGGGGTGGACAGGGCCGGGGACGAGGCGACCAGGAACGAATCCCGGCAGATCGACGTCGCGCCGACCGATGTCCCGCAGTCGGGAGTTCCGGGGACCGAAGCCTCCTGCGCGGAGGACCATTCGGCCGAAGTCCGGCCGATGGGAACCCCGCCGACCGGGGATCCACTGGCCGGAACCCCGCCGACCGGAAACCCCGCCCCCGAAGCAGCGGCCCCGGTCCTCCGGCCGCTGCGGGGTGGCTCGGTGCGTTCTCTGCCGCCGGGCCCGAGGGTCTCCCGGGAGAACGAAAAAATCGCCGCCGACGAAACCCCTGCTGAACCGGGCGATTCACGACCGTCTGAAAACTCTCCGAAAACGGCGGGTCTCACTGATTCCGCAGTCCCTGAGCCCCTAAATGGGGACACGGCAAGGCCCCTCGAGGCACGGGAGACTGGAGGTGAATCGGATCGGGGAACCAACCGTGAGCGCGGCCAGGAAGCGGGAACTGACGCTCCCGCCGGCTCCGGGGAGGAAGAGAGTTCGTGAATCAGCGCGCACGTGAAGTTCTTTCGGTAACGGGAGTGCTGACGGTCGCCGGGGGGATCGCGGTCGGGGCCGCGATGCTGCCCGAGCAGATCGGGGTCCGTACTGTCTCGAGCACCCTGCCCGCGGTGATCTCGGCGCCGACACTGGCCTGCACCGGTCCGGAGACCCTGGTGGTGCCGGACGGTGGCACGGCGGTCAGTCCCGGTGCCGGGGTGCTGGTCAGTGCCCTGCTGGCCTCGGGCAGCGACGGAGAGGCGACGGTGAAGGCCGGGGGCGATCTGTCCGGAACCGTTCGAGGGCTCAGTCAGAACGTTCCGGTGAGCGATGTTCCGGTACACACCGGCACCGAGCTCGAGCTGCCGGTGAAGGCGGGGGAGAGGTCACTGGGCGGGCTGTCCACCTGGAGCCTGGGACCGGTCGTGATGTCCGCGGTCGACGACACTCCGCAGAGCCCGCCGGAACTGTCCGCGGTGCAGTCGACGGTCACGGCCCGGGGTGATCTGCGGGGACTCTCGGCGAGTCGCTGCGACCAGCCCGCGGCCGAGGCCTGGCTGGTCGGCGGAGGAACGGTCTCCGGCGAGCGGTTGCGGCTGGTGCTGTCGAACCCGACGTCCACCGCCTCGGTGGTCGACGTGTCGGTGCTCAGTGAGGACGGCCGGGCCGAGGCGCCCTCCGGTACCGGGGTGGTGGTGCCCGCGGGCGGTCAGAGCCCGGTGTTCGTCGACGCGCTGGCCCCCGGAAAGCAGAGCGTGGCCGTGCACGTGGTGGCCCGCACCGGCCGGGTGCTGGCCCGGATGCACGACTCGGTGCTGCGTGGCCTGGTCGCCGGGGGGGTGGATGTCGTGTCACCCTCCGCCGAGGCCGCCCGGCGTCAGCTCGTGCCCGGCATCTCGCTGGTCAACGGCTACTCCAAGACCGCGGACGACACCACCGCACCGGGTTCCACGTCGATCCGGGTGGCCGTGCCCGGCAGCGAGGAGGCCGTGGTGCGCCTGCGGCTGCTCGGCTCTACCGGGGCGGTCGAGATGCCCACGGCCGGTGTGGTGAACGTGCCGGCAGGGGGAGTGGCCGACATTCCGGTGTACGGCATCGCCTCCGGCACCTACACGGCGGTGATCGACTCGGACGTGCCGGTGGTGGCGGGTGCGCAGATCGGTCGTCCGTCGGCGGCCGGACACCACGCCACCGAGTTCGGCTCGGCGCCGGCCACGAAGATCCTGACGGGGAACGGTTACACGATGCTTCCGCCGGGCACCCGCTCCACGGTCTCGCTGGCCGCCCCGGGCAAGGCCGCTTCGCTGACGATCACGCCGTACGACGCCGGGGGGTCGCGGCTCGACCCGATCGACGTGGAGATGAGGGCCGGTACCGCCGCGGCGTTCGCGCTGGACGAGCAGGCTGCGGCGTTCTACGTGTCGGCGTTCGGGGGTGGGCCGGTCGCGGCCTCGGTGGTCTCCACCGCCGCCGACGACTACGGCCCGGTGATCACGGTGCTCGGGGTCGAGCCACCCCGGGCCGACCGGGCGCCGTCCACGGCCGTGGCCGACGCCCGGCTGGGACTGCATTGACGGTCGGCTGACAGTCGCCGGGGTCAGCTGTCCCGGTTGTAACGCGGGTCGACCTCTTCGGGGGTCAGGTTGAGCAGGTGGGCCACCTGCTCGACCACCACGCTCTGGGCCAGCTCGCCGATGTCCTGGGAGTCGGCGGCCCGGGTCTCGACCGGGCGCCGGTAGACCACGATGCGTGGCGGCAGGGCGCCGTCGGCGGGGAAGAACCGCCCCAACGGCACCTCGCCGTGCTCCCACGGGGAGGGATCGCTCGGGGGCACGTCTTCCACGGCGAACTCCACGCCGTCCAGTTCGCGGGCCCAGCGGGCCTCCAGGCGCTCGACGGCGTCGAGCACCAGGTCGTCGAAGCGGTCGGCCCGGCTGCGCCAGGCCGGGACAGTGCGGGGAAGGAGTTGCCCGCGCATGCCGCGCCCACGCCGGTCCCGGCGTTTCGGGCGGTGACCGCCGCTGCCGGGAAGGGGCACCGGATCCGGGATCGCGCGAGGTCGGGCCACAGATCCGAGCCTACTGGAGGCGGGCCGGACGGCTGCGAAATTCGCCCCGGCCTGCGACGGGATGCCCGTCATCCGTGACGTCCGGGGACGGATCGGGCAAGATGTGAGACGTCACCCCGGTCGACAGTTCCGGGCCGGTACCGGTGACGACGCGCATTGGGTTGGCGTGCCGGTGCAGCCGGTACGCCTGATGAGGGAGTAACTTCTCAATCGTGAGTGGAGTGCGCCGTTGTTCCCGGACCGCTTGCCAGCGGGTAGCGGTCGCCACCCTCACCTATGTCTATTCCGACTCGACAGCGGTGCTGGGGCCCCTGGCCACCTATGCCGAGCCGCATTGCTACGACCTCTGCGCCGTGCACGCCGAGCGCCTGACAGCTCCCCGCGGCTGGGAGGTCGTGCGGCTCTCGCCGGGTGAGTTCGCGCCCCCGCCGCCCTCGCACGACGATCTCCTGGCGCTGGCTGATGCCGTCCGTGAGGCCGCGCGCCCCGCTCCCGCGGAACTCCCGCCGGATGTGGACGCCGAGCTCTCCACCGTCGAGGTCGGCCGTCGTGGGCACCTGCGCGTCCTGCGCGACCCGATCCTCGGCGAGCCCCTCACCTGAGTCGTAGGTGGTCGTAGGTGGTAGGAATTCTGTCCGGATCGCTCTGGTAGAGCCCGGATGCCGCGACGCTCCGGTGACTAAAGGTGCCGGTGTGACTCGCCGAATGACAGGGAGCATCGCAGCAGCCCACGTTCGAGTGACAACTCACCGTGGGTCACTTCCCCTGTCGTCCGAAGCAAGGATCTCCCCTCCTATGACTCCTCAGTCCCGGACCTCCACGGCGGACTCGACGAGCGGTGCACCGGCGCGTGGCCGCCGTCGCGGGCGCGTGGCCGGCCCGTCCATCCCGCTGGGTTCTCTCACCCAGCGCGAGCACCGTGCCGAGATCCAGTGCCAGGCCTGCGGCAGCACCCGGGTGACCCGGTTGTCGATGAACCTGACCGACGGCACCCCGGTGGAGTTCACCTCGTGCCACCGTTGCGAGCACAAGACCTGGGAGCACGGCGGTGACGCCATGAGCGTCTCCACGGTGCTCGACAAGGCCCGGAAGAACTGAAACCCGGCGACACGCAGCGACGGGATAGCGCGTTTGGGTCCGCCGAACGAGCCAAAACGCGTTATCCACGTCGCGACGCCCAGGATCCGGGCACGTCACGGGCAGTGCCTCGGCTAATCTGCGCAGGTGGCCCAGCTCACCGAAATCGTCAAAGCCAATGACATCCGTGGCCTCGTCGGCACCCAGCTGACCGAGCGCATCGCTCGGGCCCTGGGCTCGGCCTTCGCCCGCGCGGTGCTCACCTCCAACCCCGACGGCCCGCCCGGTCGGGTGCTGCTCGGTCGCGACATGCGCGACACGGGTGAGGCCCTCGTCCAGGCCTTCTCCGACGGCGTCACCGGCGAGGGGGCCGAGGTCGTCCTGATCGGCCTGTGCAGCACCGACGGGCTCTACTACGCCAGCGGCGCCCTCGACGCGCCCGGGGTGATGTTCACCGCCAGTCACAACCCGGCCAGCTACAACGGCATGAAGATGTGCCGCGCCGGCGCCCGCCCGATCGGTCTGGACAGTGGTCTGGCCGAGATCCGCGACCTGGCGCAGGCGCTGCTCGACCACCCGACCTGGGGCAGCGAGGAAGCACCGGAGCCGGCGCTGCGCGGTTCCGTCTCGGAGCAGGACACGTTGCGCGGTTACGCCGAGCACCTGCGCGGCCTGGTGCCGCTGCCGTCCCGCCGCACACTGAAGATCGTGGTCGACGCCGGCAACGGCATGGCCGGCCTGACCGTGCCCGCTGTGCTCGGTGCCGCGATCGGCCTGCCCGACCTGCCGCTCGAGATCGTGCCGATGTATTTCGAGCTCGACGGCACGTTCCCCAACCACGAGGCCAACCCGCTCGACCCGGCCAATCTGCGGGACCTGCAGAAGGCCGTGCCCGCACACGGCGCCGACCTGGGACTGGCCTTCGACGGCGACGCCGACCGCTGCTTCGTCATCGACGAGCGGGGCGAGCCAGTCAGCCCGAGCGCCATCACCGCGCTGGTGGCGGCCCGGGAGATCGCCAAGGAGCGCGCGGCCGGCCGCAAGGCCACCGTCATCCACAACCTCATCACCTCCCGGGCGGTGCCGGAGGTGATCGCCGAGAACGACGCCACCGCCGTGCGCACCCGGGTCGGCCACGCCTTCATCAAGGTCGAGATGGCCAAGCACGACGCGGTGTTCGGCGGTGAGCACTCGGCGCACTACTACTTCCGCGACTTCTGGTTCGCCGACACCGGCATGCTCGCGGCGCTGCACGTGCTGGCGGCCCTGGGCGAGCAGGACGGCCCGCTCTCCGGCCTGGTCGCGCAGTACGAGCGGTACACGCCGAGTGGCGAGATCAACTCGGTGGTGTCCGACGTGGAGCTCGCCACCGACCGCGTCGTGAAGGCCTTCGAGGGCCGTCCGGGCGTGCAGATCGACCGGCAGGACGGTCTCACCGTCAGCCACGAGGCCGACGCGCCCAGCGGTGACGGCAGTCCGGCCGGTCTGTGGTGGTTCAACCTGCGCCCCAGCAACACCGAGCCGCTGCTGCGACTGAACTCCGAGGCCGCTGACCCGGCGGTGATGGAGAGCCTGCGGGACGAGGTGCTCGGCCTGGTCCGGGTCGCCGAGCTCGCCAGTTGAGGCGGGGATGCGCGAGGATGACCCGGTGACCGCTATCGAATCCTGGCTGCGGGAGATCCTCCGCTGCCCGAGCTGCCGTTCGGCCCTGGCCGACGGCCAGGGGCCCGAATCCACCCCCGAGCTGCAGTGCACGGGCTGCTCACTGGCCTACCGCATCGACGACGGCATTCCGGTGCTGCTGGTCGACGAGGCGCGAACCCGCTCCTGACAGCTCCTTTCGTCCGCTCCGAAACTCTGTTGTTTCGTCCGCTACGAAGAAACGGCACGATGGCACTCGACGAACAGTTGCTCGACGACCCCGACGGCCTGGCCTCGGCAGACCCTTCCGGCAGCCTGCGGGCGCTGGCGATGGCCGGGGCCCAGGTCCGGATGGCCCTGTCGGCCACGGCCGAGGCCGGTATCCAGAAGATCGTCTCCGACGGTCGTCCGCGTGCGGTGGTCGTGGCCAGCCTCGGCGGCTCGGCCGTCGTCGGTGACGTCCTGATCCTGCTGGCCGGCAGTGGTGCCCCGGTGCCGGTGTCGGTGCGGCGGGGTCTCCCGCTGCCGGGCTGGGTCGGCCCGCTCGACCTGGTCGTCGCGGTGTCGATGTCCGGCCGGGCCCCGGGGCCGCTCGGGCTCGCCGCCGAGGCAGCCCGTCGTGGGTGTCGTCTGCTCACCGTCGGCGCGCCGAGGTCCCCGCTCGCCGAGGTCTCGGAGCGCACCGGTGGCGTGCACGTCGCCGTGCAGCGCAGCGAGACCGCGGCCGCCCGGGCGTCCCGTATGGGCCTGTGGTCGCTGGCCGTGCCGGTGAT
Source organism: Kineosporia sp. NBRC 101731 (assembly GCF_030269305.1). Taxonomy (NCBI): domain Bacteria; kingdom Bacillati; phylum Actinomycetota; class Actinomycetes; order Kineosporiales; family Kineosporiaceae; genus Kineosporia; species Kineosporia sp. NBRC 101731. The sequence goes on along the minus strand of NZ_BSTC01000002.1, from coordinate 369,388 downwards.
CACGGTGGCGCACGAGCTCGGTCTCACCGACGCCTCCCGCGAGGTGCTGGAGCGCGTCGCCGACCGGCTGGACGCCCAGGCCGACAAGTACCGCCCTTCCTCAGACGCGTTCGTCAACCCGGCGAAGTCGCTGGCCCTGGAGCTGTCCGGGGTCGTGCCGGTGGTGCTGGGCGACGGTGACGTGACCGGTGTGGCCGCGCTGCGGGCCGTCTCCATGCTGGCCCGCACCGCCCGGGTCCCGGCCATGCGGGGTGCCCTGCCCGACGACGCCGGTGACGTGGTCGCGACCTTCGACGGCCCGCTGGCCAAGCGCCCGGCGGCCGACCTCTTCGCCGACCCCGAGTTCGACGACGTACCTGCGGCCTCACCCCAGATGCGCCTGCTGCTCCTGCGCGACGCCGCGCCCACGCTCGACCGGCCCGACGGGTCGTGGCTGGAGACCAGCCGCACCGCCGACGCCGTGCGGGCCACCGCGGAAGACGCGGGGGTGCGGGTGACCGAGATCGGTGCCGACCCCGGTCACCCTCTGGAACGACTCGCCGACCTGGTGTCCATCACCGACTTCGCGTCCGTGTACATGGCGCTGGCCGGCGGTATCGACCCGCTGACCTCGCCGCACGTGGCTGACCTGCGTGATCGCACTCACTGAGGACGGCTCGAAGATCGGTTTTCCCAGGCAAGTAGTAGGTTGCTCCCGCCTCAAGGTCTGAAACAACTGGGAGAGAAGTCAACGTATGTCCACCGAGGGTGGTTCCAAGGCGATCATCGCCGCGCTCAGTGCCAACCTGGGCATCGCTGTCACCAAGTTCGTCGCCTTCGGGTTGACCCAGTCCAGCTCGATGCTGGCCGAGGGCATCCATTCACTGGCCGACTCCGGTAACCAGGTGCTGCTCCTGGTCGGCGGCCGGCGGGCAGAACGCAAGGCCAACGAGGAGCACCCCTTCGGCTACGGCCGTTCACGCTTCCTCTACGCCTTCATCGTCTCGGTGATCCTGTTCAGCGTCGGCGGGCTCTTCGCGCTCTACGAGGCGTACCACAAGTGGTCCCACCCGGAGCCGATCGAGAACTGGCAGTGGGTGCCCGTCGCGGTGCTGCTGGTCGCGATCGGGATGGAGGGATTCAGCCTGCGCACGGCCATTCAGGAGGCCAACCCGACACGGGACGGGCGTAACTGGTGGCGGTTCATCCGTGAGACCAAGTCCCCGGAACTACCGGTGGTCCTGCTGGAAGACACGGCGGCTCTGACCGGTCTGGTCTTCGCCCTGTTCGGTGTGTCGATGACGCTGATCACCGGGGACGGTCGCTGGGACGCGGTCGGCACCGCCATGATCGGTCTACTCCTCATCGTCGTCGCCGGGATCCTGGCCATGGAGACGTCCTCGCTGCTGGTGGGTGAGGGCGCCGACCCGGCCGACCTGGAGCGGATCAAGACGGCGCTGGTCGGGGACGGCGTCAACAGCGTCATCCACATCCGCACGCTGTACGTCGGCCCGGAAGAGCTGATGGTGGCGGCCAAGATCGCGGTGGTCCCGACCGAGTCCGCGGTCGAGGTCGCGGCGGCGATCAACGAGGCCGAGGTCCGGGTGCGTGCCGCGATGCCCGAGGCCAAGCTGATCTTCCTGGAGCCGGACATCGCCCACGGGTCCGGGGGGCCGCACGGGGTTCCCGCCACCTGAGGTATCAGCCACGCCGCGGCGGGTCTCTTGATCGATCAATAGACCCGTCGCGTCTGCTTTTGTCGCTCCGTAGCTGCTGACATAGGAGTGCGTTAACTCTGTGGACGGCGATAACGCTGACCTAGCAGGCACTTGACCGTCGATTCGGTTTCGGTGGGTAGCGTCAGTCTCGTTCCACCCCGCTCCACCCAGAACCTGCTCGCTGTCCACTCACGCCCGGAGGCCGTCGTGCGCGCTGACCCCGCACCCCGCACGCTGCGACCTGTCCTGCCCCACCAGGCCAGGAGCCACGATCGGTCGCCCGCCATGCCCTCCCGGCCCGAGAGGTTCGGCTGGTTCGGCCGGTGGTCGCGCCGGTCCCGGATGACCGCCGCGGCCGTCGTCATCGTCTCGCTGGCCCTGGTCGGGGCCCTGGTGATCAGCTCGGCCCAGGCCGTGCAGGCCGTGGCGAGCACGAACGACGGGGCCCGGTACGGCCGGTCGGCCGATCTGGCCCCACTCCTGCCCACCACTACGGCCGAGCCGGGTTACCTGCCGGGATACACGCCCTAAGATCGGGGCGATGTCCGGTCGCCGCCCACCCCAGCACACGCATCCGCGTGACGTGACGATCGAGGCCGTGCTCACCGCCCTGGCCGACCCGGTCCGCCTGTCCATCGTGCGGTGTGTCGCCCAGGCGAGAGACTGGGAGCTGCCCTGCGGCTCGCTCGACGTCGGCGTGAGCAAGGCGACACTCAGCCATCACTTCTCCGTGTTGCGCGAGACCGGCCTGCTGGAACAGCGCGACGAGGGTGCCCGCCGCACGATCCGCCTGCGGCGTGAGGAGTTCGACGAGCATTTCCCCGGTCTCCTCGACCTGGTCGTGCCATTCACCGAACGAGGCCGAATGCACCGGACCGGCGGATCCCATTCCGTGACCTGATTGCTATCGTGGTGAGTGTTCCGGCGTAGGTGATGCCGACGGCCAAGATGGGCCGCGCCGGGGTCTGGCAAGGTTTTCAGGTTGATCGGGTTTTTTCCAGGTCTGCTTCGCCATGCCATTGACCCGCTCACCGCGCTGTGGACTTTCTCTGTCTACAGCCGCATCCGACGATGCCGAAGGACGATAATGACGTTCGACTACAAGGTCGCTGACCTCTCCCTGGCCGAGGCCGGCCGCCACGAGCTGCGCCTCGCCGAGCACGAGATGCCCGGCCTGATGTCCCTGCGGGCCGAGTTCGGTGACAGCAAGCCGCTGACCGGCGCCCGCATCACCGGTTCCCTGCACATGACCGTGCAGACCGCGGTGCTGATCGAGACGCTGACCGCGCTCGGCGCACAGGTCCGCTGGGCCTCCTGCAACATCTTCTCCACGCAGGACGCGGCCGCCGCGGCCGTCGTCGTGGGCCCGAACGGCACTCCCGAGAACCCGCAGGGTGTGCCGGTGTTCGCCTGGAAGGGCGAGACGCTCGAAGAGTACTGGTGGTGCACCGAGCAGATCGTCAGCTGGCCCGACGGTGAGGGTCCGAACATGATCCTCGACGACGGTGGCGACGTCACGCTGCTCATCCACAAGGGCGTCGAGTTCGAGAAGGCCGGCGCCGTGCCCGCCACCTCCGAGGACGACTCCGAGGAGTACGGGGTCATCCTCGAGGTGCTGCGCAAGTCCGTCGCGGCCTCGAAGACCCGGTTCACCGAGCTCGCCGCCGGCATCAAGGGCGTCACCGAGGAGACCACCACAGGCGTCCTGCGTCTGTACGAGATGCAGCGCAGCGGCACGCTGCTCTTCCCGGCGATCAACGTCAACGACTCTGTCACCAAGTCGAAGTTCGACAACAAGTACGGCATCCGGCACTCGCTGATCGACGGCATCAACCGCGGCACCGACGTTCTCATCGGTGGCAAGGTGGCCGTGGTCTGCGGTTACGGCGACGTCGGCAAGGGGGCCGCGGAGTCGCTGCGCGGCCAGGGCGCGCGCGTCATCATCACCGAGATCGACCCGATCTGCGCGCTGCAGGCGGCGATGGACGGTTACCAGGTCACCACCATCGAGGACGTCCTGTCCCAGGGTGACTTCTTCATCACCACCACCGGCAACTTCGACGTCATCACGGCGGAGCACATGCAGGGGATGAAGGACAAGGCCGTGGTCGGCAACATCGGCCACTTCGACAACGAGATCGACATGGCCGGCCTGGCCAAGCTCCCCGGCATCACCAAGACCGAGATCAAGCCGCAGGTCCACGAGTGGACCTTCGCCGACGGCACCTCGATCATCGTGCTTTCCGAGGGCCGCCTGCTGAACCTGGGCAACGCCACTGGTCACCCGAGCTTCGTCATGTCGAACTCGTTCTCGAACCAGGTCATCGCGCAGATCGAGATCTTCACCAAGCGCGACGAGTACGAGACCCAGGTCTACGTGCTGCCGAAGCACCTGGACGAGAAGGTCGCCCGTCTGCACCTGGACGCGCTCGGCGTGAAGCTGACCGAGCTCACCAAGGGTCAGGCGGAGTACCTCGGCGTTCACGTCGAGGGCCCGTACAAGTCGGAGCAGTACCGCTACTGATGTGCTGAGTGCCGGGCGCGTCCTCCCCTCGCCGGGGAGGGCGCGCCTTGCGCTTTTGGTTCACCGGCACTGATGGAGGACGCGGGTGCACTTCCGCCCCGGGTCCGGTCACTTCAGTTCCGGTCGCCTTCGGGTCCGGTCGGTTTCGGTTCGGGTCGGTCTCGTTCCGTCGGGTCTTGCCTGGTCTCGTTCGGTCAGGTCGTGTTCGGGCCCATCTGGTCTGGTCTACGCCCGATCTGGTCTGGTCTACGCCCGATCTGGTCTCGCCTGGTCTGGTCTCGCTCGGGTCAGTCGCCGTCTGGCAGCCCGAAACCGGTTGCGGACAGCGGGCTTGCGGCGGCCCGGGAGTTGCTCCGGGCCCGGCGCTGCTCCATCTCGCGCCAGAGGCGGGCGTAGTCACGGTCGCGCCGCTCGGCCAGGACCGCGGCCAGGAAGTCTTCGGGGTGGGTGCCCGGCGGGGGCGGCGGCGCCACCAGATCACCCACCTGGGCGGCCAGTGAATACCCCAGACGGTGCCGGGCGTCGGGCGCCAGACGCGGCGCGCGGGCCAGGAACTGACGGCTGGCCCGGGCGAGCGGATCGGGCAGGCGGCCCAGGTCGGCGTTGCGCACCCAGGGGGCCAGATGCGGTGGCATGGCGACCTGCGGGGGCAGGTTACGGGGCTGGCGTTCGCGGATCACATAGGTGCCGGCCACCAGGTCGCCCAGACGCTTGCCGCGTTTGTTCACCAGTGAGGTGAGCAGGGCGATGGACCCGGCCGACCAGTAGATCTCCAGTACGGCGAGAAGCCCGCGGATCAGGGCGTGCCGGGCGCGGATCGGCCCACCGTCGTCGCGCACCACCCGCAGACCGGCCAGCCACTTGCCCAGCGAACGACCTCGGGTGAGGGTCTCGATCAGGATCGGCATGCCGACGCCCACACCGAGCACGGTGACCAGCACGAGCGCGCTGCCGGCGGCCTCGTCGACGGAGCCGCTGGTGGCGTAGAGCAGCCAGTAGAGCAGCAAGAACACCGTGACCGTGAGCACGAGATCGGCGACCAGGGCCAGGGCCCGGGTGATGAACGAGGCGGGGCGCAGCTCCAGCACCACCGCCTCACCGGTGATCAGCTCGTCCGAGAAATCCAGCTCGTCGACGCCGACCAGGCCGGTGACACCGACCGACCGGTCCTGGCCGGGAGGCAACGGGGCGAGCGGGTCCGTGATCACAACTGCCAGGCTACGTGGTGCCACCGACAAGGTTAGGCTCGCTCCGTGGATCTGGACGCATTCGTCGCCGTGCACTCGGCCGACTGGAACAGCCTCGACCGGCTGACGAAGCGGCGCCGGCTGACCGGTGCCGAGGTGGACGAGATGGTGCTGCTGTACCAGCGCGCCGCGACGCACCTGTCCGTCGTCCGTTCCTCGTCGCATGATCCCGCCCTGGTGGCCCGCCTCTCCGGCACCGTGGGCCGGGCCCGCACCCGCATCTCCGGCGGCAACGAGCCGCCGGCCCGCGAGTTCGCCCGGATGTTCACGGTGTCCTTCCCCGCGGCGGTGTACCGGTCGCGCTGGTGGAGCCTGGGCGCGGCGGCCGGCTCGGCCCTGGTCGCCCTGGCGCTCGGCTGGTGGGTGGCGGTGACCCCGCGGGTGCAGGCCTCGGTCGGCAGCGAGCAGCAGATCCAGCAGCTGGTGCAGAACGACTTCGAGAGCTACTACTCGGAGAACGCGGCCTCCGGCTTCGCCGTGCAGGTCTGGACGAACAATGCCTGGGTGGCCGCGCTCTGCTTCGTGCTCGGCATCACCGGGGTCGGTGTGGTCTACGTGCTGGCGCAGAACGCACTCAACCTCGGGCTGGTGGGCGGCCTGATGGCCGCGAACGACCGGCTCGACCTTTTCTTCGGTCTGATCCTGCCGCACGGTCTGCTCGAGCTGACCTGCGTGTTCGTCGCGGCGGGAGCCGGGCTCAAGGTGTTCTGGGCCTGGGTCGATCCCGGGCCCCGCAGCCGTGGTCGGGCTGTCGGGGAAGAGGGCCGGGCCATGGTGACGATCGCGATCGGGCTGGTCGTGGTGCTGCTGGTGTCCGGCGTGGTCGAGGCCTTCGTGACTCCCTCACCGCTGCCGACCTGGGCGCGCATCACGATCGGCGCGGTGGTCTGGCTGGTCTTCCTGGGATACGTCTGGCGCTACGGCCGGACGGCAGCACTCGCCGGTGAAACCGGCGACCTGGCCGCCGAACTGGCCGGTGACGTCCGGCCTGTGGCAGGCTGAGCCGGGATAGGACACCTGTTCGAGGGGAGCGGACGATGGCCGAGGTTGTGCTGTTCCACCATGCCCTGGGGTTGACTGCCGGGGTGCGGGAGTTCGCCGGAGATCTGCGGGCGGCCGGGCACATCGTGCACACCCCAGATCTTTTCGAGGGTAAGACCTTCGCATCGGTGGACGTGGGGGTGGCCCATGCGCGCTCGCTGGGCTTCGACACGGTGGTCGACCGTGGGGTGCAGGCGGTCCAGGAGCTGCCTGCAGAGCTCGTTTACGCCGGCTTCTCGCTCGGGGTGATGCCGGCAGCGCAGCTCGTCGCCACCCGATCCGGCGCGAAGGGGGCCCTGTTCCTGAGTGGTTTCGTCCCGCCGTCGGAGTTCGGCTCCTGGCCGGGCGTTCGGGCGCAGATCCACGGTATGGCTGCCGATCCGGAGTTCGCCGACTCCGGCGACCTGGCAGCGGCCGAGGTCTTCGCCTCGGCCGAGAGCGGCATTGATCTGTTCGTCTATCCCGGTTCCGCGCACCTTTTCGCCGATTCGAGCTTCAGTGAGTACGACCCGGTCGCGGCTGGGCTGCTGACGGGGCGGGTGCTGGAGTTCCTCGCCGGGCTCTGAGAGCAGCTCACAGCCACGTCACCAAGGTGGCGGGGGAAGAGCCCGCCCGTCGGGTGCTACAGCAGGCCAGCTGCTTTGAGCGCCAGGTAGCGGTCGGCCAGTTGCGGAGGCAGGTCCTCGGGCGAGGCGTCAACCACGTCGACGCCCATCCGGCGCAGCTCGGCCGTGGTCGCTGCCCGGTCCAGGGCCGCGCGCCCGGCGGCGGCCGCACCGTAGACGGCGTAGGCGTCGCCGCGTCCGTCGGCCATCGCGGCCACCTGCGGATCGGCGACCGACGCGACGACCACCCGGTGCCGGGAACAGAGCCGGGCGATCACCGGCATCAGGCCCTCCTCGATCGCCGCGCCCTCCAGCGGGGTCAGCAGCACCACGAGGGCCCGCTGCGACATCCGGCCCAGCACTGTCGCCACGATCGCGGCCCAGTCGGCCTCCACCAGGTCGGCCTCGACCGGCGCCATGGCCGAGACCAGCTGGGGCAGTAAGTCGCTACGGCCGGCACCCTCGACGCGGGCCCGCACCCGGCGGTCCATGGCCAGCAGGTCCACTCGGTCACCGGCCCGCGAGGCCAGGGCGGCCAGCAGCAGCGCCGCGTCCATGGCGGCATCGAGGCGAGGCTCGTCGCCGACCCGGGCCGCAGAGGTGCGGGAGGTGTCGAGCACGAGTAGCACCCGGCGGTCGCGCTCGGGGCGCCAGGTGCGCACGACCACCCCGCCGCGCCGGGCCGTGGCACGCCAGTCGATCGAGCGCACGTCGTCACCGCCGACGTAGTCGCGCAGCGAGTCGAATTCCGTACCCTGCCCGCGGATCCGCAGCGAGGTACGGCCGTCCAGTTCCCGCAGCCGGGCCAGCTTGCTGGGCAGGTGCTTGCGGGAGGTGAAGGGCGGCAACACCCGCAGGTGCCCGGGGGCGGGCAGGGAGTACTGGCGGGCGGCGATACCGAGTGGTCCGAAGCTGCGCACGGTCACGTCACCGGCCTGCCGGTCACCTCGCCGGGTGGGCGTGAGCGTGGTCACGATGCGGCGGCTCTGGCCCGCGGGCAGCTTCACCCGGTGCCGTTCACCGGTGGCGCCCGCTGAGGGCTGCCACGCATCGCGCAGGGACCCCCGCACGGTGCGCCGGCCCGGGTTGGTCAGCACGAACGAACCCGGGGTGGAGGTGCCCATCCGGATCGTGGCGATCGGCTCCCGGTGCACCCGCAGGGCACGGGCCGACCCGGCCAGGAGCAGGTCGATCAGCACCGCCACGGCGAACAGGGCAGCCCAGCCCAGTAGCGATCCCCAGCCCGGCCACAGTACGACCGGCACCAGGCCGATCGCGGCCAGGACGACGGCGCGCCCGCTGATGGTCATGCCGGTCAGCGGGGGACGGGGACGGCGGCGAGCACGCTGTCCAGCACGCCGTCGGTGGTGACACCCTCCAGCTCGGCCTCGGGCCGCAACTGCATACGGTGCCGCAGCGTGGCCGGGGCGAGCGCCTTCACGTCGTCGGGGGTGACGTAGTGCCGGCCCTGCAGCCAGGCCCAGGCTCGTGAGGTGTTGAGCAGGCCGGTGGCGCCCCGGGGGGACACGCCCAGGGCCAGGGACGGCGACGAACGGGTGGCCTGCACGACGTCGACGATGTAGCCCATCACCTCGCGGCTCACGTCCACGGTGCGGACGGCGCGGGTGGCGGCGGCCAGGTCGGCCGGTCCGGCCACGGCACTCACCCCGGCGGCAGCCAGATCCCGCGGGTCGAAACCGGCGGCGTGCCGGGCCAGTACCTCCAGCTCGACGTCGCGGGGCGGCAGATGCATCGTCACCTTGAGCAGGAAACGGTCGAGCTGGGCCTCGGGCAGCGGGTAGGTGCCCTCGTACTCGACCGGGTTCTGGGTGGCGGCCACGACGAAGGGGTCGGGCAGCGGGCGGGGCCGGCCGTCGACGGTGACCTGCCGCTCCTCCATCGCCTCCAGCAGCGCGGCCTGGGTCTTCGGCGGGGTGCGGTTGATCTCGTCGGCCAGCAGCAGGTTGGTGAACACCGGGCCGTCACGGAACGAGAACTCGCCGCTGCGGTTGTCGTAGACCAGCGAGCCGGTGATGTCGCCCGGCATCAGGTCGGGCGTGAACTGCACCCGGCTCGTCTCCAGCCGCAAAGCGGCCGAGAGCGACCGCACCAGAAGGGTCTTCGCCACGCCGGGTACGCCCTCGAGCAGCACGTGGCCGCGGCAGAGCAACGCGATCACCAGACCGGTGACCGCCTCGTCCTGACCGACCACGGCCTTCGCCACCTCGGTGCGGACCCGCACCAGGGCCTGCCGGGCGGACTCAGCGTCACCGGTCGCGGAGGTGGAGTAGCCGTCCGAGTGCGTGTCCGGTTGCGTGGTCGGGTAGTCGGTCACGAAGGCGAGCCTCTCAGATCGTGCGGTGTCAGCGGGGACGGGTGGGGGTGCTGTGGATGCCGGCGGCCCGTTCGAGTGCGTCCAGCCGGTCGGCCAGTTCGACCAGGGCACCGTCGGACGCCGGCGCCGGGCCGAGCAGGGTCTGCTCGACCTCGAAGAGGTTCCGGCCGGTCGCGGCGGCCACCAGGACCACCAGCTGTTGTGGGGTGGTGCCGCCCGGGGCGGCGACCCGGGTGGCCAGGCGGCGCAGGCTGGTGGTGCGGAGCGTGGCCGCGGCCCGGCCCCGGGCCCCGGCCTGGCGGTACAGCCGCGCCCGGCCCTCCTGGGTCTCGGCGGCCCGCACGACCACCGGCAGCGGTTCGCCGACCAGCCGGCCGAAGCGCCGCGCGCGCCAGGCCATCGCCAGCAGGGTCACGAGGGCCAGCTGGGCCAGCGACCAGAGCACCCAGCCGGGCATCAGGTCGGTCAACGCGGGCCGCTGGTCGGCGCCGACCACCTCCAGCGGGTCGGGCATGTACCAGACCAGCGACGACTGCGCGCCGAACGTGTTCAGGGCCAGGGCCGCGTTGCCGTTCTCGGCGAGGTGCTCGTTGGTGAGGAGGTCGGACTGGCCGATCACGATGACCTGCCGGCCGTTCGCCGTCGTCACCACATAGCTGCCGCGCTCGGTACTGCTGTCTACCCCCGAGGTGTCGTCGGAGTCGGACTGCGGGTAGCAGACGGCCACCCCGCCGTCCGTGGCCCTGCCGGAACGGGCGTAGAGATGGCCACCGCCCCGGATGTCTCCGGCGGTGACCGCAGCCCCGACCGAGCAGTCGGCGTACTCCGGATCGGTGCGGTTGCTGTAGCCGGCGGCCCGCACCTGGGGGGCCAGCACGCTCAGGGTGACCTCGTCCGGCTCGATCAGGACCAGCCGGCTCGCGTCGTCCCGGGCCAGCCGGTCGAGCTGCTCGGGTGCGAGCAGCATGGTGTCGGCGACCACCAGGGTGCTGGCCAGGGTCGTGGCACCCGTGGCCTCGTCCGTGCGGTCGGCCCGCACCACGTCGACCCCCTGGCGGCCCAGAACCTGGGCCAGGGCCCGGCCGCCCTCGGGAGCGGCGTTGGCGGGACTCAGCCGCCGGCCGTCATCGCCGGCCGGAACGGTCAGTGCGATCACGGTGCCTGCGAGGACGATGACCACGAGCACACACAGCGGCCAGCGCCAGCGCCGCCAGGCTGCCGTCGAGTCCTGACGCAGGCTCGGAGGTGCGGGGGCGGCGATCGGGGCCTCGGCGGCCGTGCTCATCGCGAAGTCACCTGTTCAGTGTTGTTGTCCCGGGGCAGACCGGCGGTCGCCCGGGCGGCCCGCACCTGCTCGTCCAGCCGGCGCAGGAACCCGTCCGCCTCGCGTCCCCGCTCATCGGTCAGTTCCAGGTGGCCGTAACAGATGTCGTCGAAATGCCGGGCGGCCGTGCGCAGGTCACCGGCCAGTGCGGGCAGGGCCGTGCCACCCTCACGGGCCACCTCGACGGCGGTCGCGCCGGGGAAGACCGGTACCAGCGCGCGCTCGCCGAGTTCCCGGGCGACGGCCCGGAAGCGTTCCAGCACGGCGTCGCCCCACTGGCCGGCGGCGGCGAGCCGGTCCGCGGCGGCGCGATGGTCGGCGGCGGTGGTGACGTGGGCCGGCAGCACCGCCGCCGGACGCCGCCGGTGGCCCCGGCGGATACCGCCGGAGCGCCAGAGCGCCAGACCGACCGCGACCACCAGCAGCACGGCGAGGATCGTGACGGTGATCTGGACCGGTGAATCGAAGCCGGGATGGACACCCTGGAACTTCTCCTGGATCCAGTCGACCGCCCGCTGGATGAGCCCGGGCCGCGCCTCCTGGTACTCCCGGCGGCTCAGCTCGGAGACGACCCACTCCCGGGCCTGCCCACGGTCCGGCTCGACGGGGACCTCGGCCGGCGGTGCTGCGAACTTCACCGGGGCTGCTCCGAGCGCAGCATCTCCACATCCATGCCCTCGCGCCGCATCCGCAGGTCGAGGTAGAGCAGGGCGATGGCGCCGGCGGAGAACGGGTAGACCACGGCGCCCGCCAGGATCGTGCCGACGTCGGTGAATATCTGCTGCACGAACAGGGAGGTGCCCAGGTCGAGGTCGCCCGAGAGCGAGACCACGTTGCCGATGAGCTGGAACGGCACCCCGAAGATCTGGGTGATCACGGACGCGATCACCATGGTCAGCAGGCTGATGCCGAACACCCGCCAGAACGAGCCGCGCACCAGGCGGGCCGAGCGGCGCAGCGCGGCGACGACGCCGAGGTTCTCGAGCAGCAGGGCGGGTGCGGCCACCGACCAGAAGCCCAGGTAGAACACGGCGTAGGTGAGGGCTCCGGCGAGCCCGCCGGCCAGCAGCGCGATGACCCCGGCGATCAGCAGGCCGTCGCTGTCGCCGGAGATGCCGGCCCAGGTCAGCAGGCCGCCCGGGACCAGGCAGAGGCCGATGAACAGCGGTGCGACGAGAACCATGAGCAGCGCCAGGCCGAGCACGGACCAGAGGCGGTGGCGGGCCCGCTGCCACAGCTGCCCCGGGGAGAGCGTCTCGCCCCGCACGGCACCGCCGACGGCGACGATGAGCATGCCGGTGATGATCGTGGTGGAGAGCACCGACTGGACCAGGGAGACGAGCAGCGTCACCCCGAGGACGCCGAACAGGTCGTAGAAGGAGTCCCAGTCCATCGTGTCCAGCGTCTCGGCGTCGCTGGTGAGCAGCGGGTTGGAGAAGAGGTCGTTGAGGGCCAGCAGCTGCGGCACGGTGCCCAGCGCGATGATGATCGCGCCGATGATCGCGGAGAACCCGACCATGGTGCGCGGGTTGGCGCGGATCGCGCGGATCGAGCCGTCGTAGATCTCGCCGATGCTCAGCGGACGCATCGGGATGATGCCCGCACCCCGGCCCGCACCCCGCTGCCAGCCGGGCTGTCCCGGGGAGGGGGAGTTCCAGCCGCCCTGCGGAGGAGGAGCACCCCACCCGTTGTTCTGGGGTGGTGCCGCGTTCCAGCCGGAGGGAGGCGCACCCCAGCCCGGCGGCTGATCGGGACCCGGAGGGGGTGCGTAGCCGGGCTGTCCGTGGCCCTGACCGTTCCATCCCGGCTGCGGGGGGTACGGAGACTGCTGGGAATGGGGCGGTTGTTGCTGTGGGTACTGCGGCTGCTGTGTCTGCTGCGGATGAGAGGGCGGCTGACTTCCGCCCCAGCCCCAACCCGAAGGGGGCGACCCGGGCGCGGAGCCCGTCGGCGTCTCTTGTGGTTGCTGTTGATCTGCCTGCTGACCTGCGGATTGATCGTCGGAGGACGAGCCGGGACGCTTCTCCGGTTCACCACCGGGTACCGACCAGCCACCTGGTTGTTCGGACACCCGGCAACCCCTCCCGCTCGTTCTTCCCCACCGCGTCGAACGGGGCTGATGACCATCTTGCCCCGGAGGTTCATCCTGGCATGTCGGGCCCGTTTCGTTTTTTGTCCCCGGTCTTTGACACGATGTCCCCCATGAGAGGCCGGGTTCTCGTCGTCGATGACGACAATGCACTGTCGGAGATGCTCGGGATCGTCCTGCGGGGCGAGGGGTTCGAGCCAGTTTTCTGCGCGGACGGCGCAGGGGCACTGGAGGCGTTCCGTGCCACCCGTCCTGATCTGGTGTTGCTCGACCTGATGCTGCCGGGCAAAGACGGCATCGAGGTCTGCCGCCTGATCCGGGCGGAGTCGGGCGTCCCGATCGTGATGCTGACGGCGAAGACCGACACGGTCGACGTCGTACTGGGGCTGGAGTCGGGTGCCGACGACTACATGGTCAAGCCCTTCAAGCCGAAAGAGCTGGTCGCGCGCGTTCGGGCGCGGCTGCGGCGCACCGACGAGCCGGCGCCGGAGGCCCTGGAGATCGGTGAGGTCTCCATCGACGTCGCCGGGCACGTGGTCCGGCGCGGCGGTGAGGTGATCTCGCTGACCCCGCTGGAGTTCGACCTGCTGGTCGCACTCGCCCGCAAGCCCTGGCAGGTGTTCACCCGTGAGGTGCTGCTGGAGCAGGTCTGGGGATACCGGCACGCGGCGGACACCCGTCTGGTGAACGTTCACGTGCAGCGGTTGCGGTCGAAGATCGAGAAAGACCCCGAGCGGCCGGAGATCGTGGTCACCGTGCGCGGCGTCGGGTACAAGGCCGGGCCGGCCTAGCCGGTGGCGGGGGGGTCACCGAAGTCCGGCGGGGCCAAGTCCACCGGGGCCAAGTCCGCTGGGGCCAAGTCCACCGGGGCCAGCGGTCAGGCCAAGAAACCGACGGGTCCGGCCCGGGCCGTCCGCCGGCCCGCGGCCGGGGCACCTGCTCCGGCGCGGCCGGCTTCCCGGGGTCCGGTCGGTCGGGCGAGGCGGTTCTTCGGCCGTGTTCGGCACGGGGTGATGTGGCGCGCGAAGAAACTGCTCAAGAAGATCCGGCGGCGGTGGAGCCGGTCGATGCGGCTGCGCGTGGTCGCCACCACCATGCTGCTCGGCCTGGGCGTGGTGCTGGTGGTCGGCAACTTCCTCCTGATGCGGATCCGGGACGGTCTGATCGACTCCCGCACCGAGACCGCCACGGCGGAGGCGGCCAGCCTGACCGATGAGGCCAACACCGTCCTGGCGGCCACCGACTACCCGGACAGCACACGCCAGGAGAGCGACATCAACGACCTCCTGGCCCAGTTGCAGGGGCCGGAGGGCACCGACAGCCGCGAGGTGATCCTGCGCCGGGCGCAGCGATCCACCCAGCCGACCGAACTGAAAGACCGGGCCACTCCCGGCGTCCCGCTGAACGTGATCCCGCAGACGCTGCGCGACGCGGTGAACTCCCGTGGCCGTCAGCAGTCGCAGATCACCACCATGCCGCTGAACGGTGAGGAGGTGCCGGCGCTGGCCGTCGGCACCATCATCGACGTGCCGCTGTCCGGCGACTACGAGCTGTACTTCGTCTTCCCGCTGGAGCGGGAGACGCAGATCCTCGACCTGGTGCGGCGCACACTGCTGCCCTCCGGGCTGGGCCTGGTGCTGCTGGTCGGCGGTGTGGCCTACGTGATCACCCGGCAGGTGGTGACGCCGATCCGGCAGGCCGCGAAGACCGCCGAGCAACTGGCCTCCGGCCGCCTGGACATGCGCATGAAGGTGCGTGGACAGGACGACATCGCCCGGCTGGGGCGGGCGTTCAACGGCATGGCGGCAGGCCTGGAACGGCAGATCCACCAGCTCGAAGAGCTTTCCCGTGTGCAGCGGCGCTTCGTCTCCGACGTCTCGCACGAACTGCGGACCCCTCTCACCACGATCCGGATGGCCAGCGAGGTCATCCACGAGAGCCGGGACGAACTCGGCGACCCGGTGCTGAGGCGCAGCGCCGAGCTGCTGCAGACCCAGCTCGACCGGTTCGAGTCCCTGCTCGGCGACCTGCTGGAGATCAGCCGGTTCGACGCCGGGGCCGCGGTGCTGGACGTCGAGTCGGTGGACGTGCGTGAGCTCGCCGAGCGGGTCGTCGACAACCTGGTGCCGCTCGCCGAGCGCAAGGGCAGCACGATCGTGCTGCAGCTCTCCTTGCACCCCTGTGTGGCCCAGGTGGATTCCCGCCGGGTCGAGCGGGTGGTGCGCAACCTGGTCGGCAACGCGATCGAGCACGGTGAGGGCCGGCCGATCGAGGTGCAGGTGGCCGAGTCGACCGACGCTGTGGCCATCGCCGTGCGCGACCACGGGGTGGGGCTCAGCTCGGAAGAGCTGAGCATGGTCTTCAACCGGTTCTGGCGCGCTGATCCGGCGCGGGCACGCACCACCGGGGGCACCGGTCTGGGACTGTCCATCTCGCAGGAAGACGCCCACCTGCACGGGGGCTGGTTGCAGGTCTGGGGCGAGCCGGGGGTCGGGGCGGTGTTCCGTCTGACCCTGCCCAAGCAGGTCGGGGCGCTGCTGGTCGGGTCCCCGCTACCGCTGGTACCTCATCTGGGCACCGACACCGGTTCACTGCTGATGCTCGCGCCGGGGCCCGAGATGGAGGGGCAGCTCGAGGAGCCGGGACTGGAGGCGGGTCAGCTGTGAGTCGTGCTTGGGGACGCGTACCCGCCCTGGTTCTCGCCATGGTCGCCGTGGTCGGGTTGCCGGGTTGCGCGACCATTCCCCGCACCGGCCCGGTGATCAGCGGGGACGTCATCAACGACGACCCGCTCGAGGGCGTCTTCCAGCTGGCGCCGGAGGGCCCGAAGACGGGGCAGAGCCCGGTCGAGGTGGTGCGGGGTTTCCTGGCCGCCAGCGCTGGTTACAGCGACGACCACGCGGTCGCCCGCAGCTTCCTGAGCCCGGAGCGTCGCCTGGCCTGGCGTCCCGACACCTCGGTGACCGTGTTCCGTTCGCTGGACACCCTGAGCACGCGACAGCTGCCCGAGGACGATGACGACTCGCAGGCCACCGCCTCGGTCACGCCTTCCGCGACGGCGGGCGCCGACGCCGGCGCCGCCGGTGCGGCGGGGGCCGCCCCGGGGCGTGAGGTCGCCGAGGTGGTCGTCCGGGCTCCGTCGATCGCCCACATCGACAGCAGCGGCCGGTACCGGGTGATCCCGCCCGGATCGAAGGCCGAGCCTCGCTACTTCGGGCTGGTGAAGAGCGGCGGCCAGTGGCGCATCAACACGCTGAACGACGGAATCCTCATCACCCGCAACGACTTCAACGTGACGTTCAAGCCGTACTCGGTGTACTTCCCCGATGCCGGTGGCGACTACCTGGTGCCGGACACCCACTGGTTCGCCAGCGCACCGGGCTCGCCGGAGCTGCCCACCGCCCTGGTGCGCGCGCTGCTGGAGGGGCCGCCGGACTGGCTGGCCGACGCGGTGGCGACGAGTGTGCCGCCGGGCACCGAGATGGCGGTGTCGGCGGTGGTGGTCTCGAACGGCATCGCGACGGTCGACCTGACCCGTAACGCCCGGCTGGCCGATGACCGCCAGCGACAGTTGATGCTGGCCCAACTGCAGACCACTCTGGGTCAGCTGCGCACCATCTCGTCGGTGCGGATCACGGTCGAGCGGGTGTCGTACAACATTCCCTCGGAGTCCGGCCCACGCCCGGTGGTGGACCCGGCGGTCGGCGGTGCCGCCGTCGGCATCGATACCAAGGGCCGGATGGTGCGGATCGGTGTCGACGGCAACGAGGTGGTCAAGGGGCTCGAGGATCTCGACTCCCTGAACGCGGTCTACGGGCTGGCCTCGCCGGGGGTGTCCTACGACGGGGGCTGGTTCGCCGCACTCTCCGCCGACCGGTCGCGCCTGCTGCTTTCCGAGGCCGGCTCCGGCAAGACCACGCAGTTGCCCGGCTCCGGTTTCACCGCACCGTCGTTCGACACCCGCGGCTGGCTGTGGACGGCGGACGCGTCGGGTGTCCGGGCGGTGGACATCGCCCAGGCGGCCTCGGACGACGACCGGGTGCTCGTGGAGGCCGACTGGCTGAAGGATTACCAGGTGGAGGCGCTGCGCGTCTCGCGGGACGGCACCCGGGCGGTACTGGCCATCACGGACAACGGCGAGCCGCACGTCTTCCTCACCGGCATCGTGCGGGACGAGAGCGGCCGGCCGGTGCGCCTGACGCAGCCCGAGGGCATCGTTCCCGACCTGGTCTCGGTGCGTGACGTGGCCTGGGTGGACGAGAAGCACCTCGCGGTGCTCGGCCGGAGGCTGCCGTCGGCGGCGAACGCCAATGACGAGACGGTCTCCGCCGGTGTCGATCGGCCGTGGATCGTGGAGATCGGCGGCACGATCCAGCCGATCGACGCGGTCGCCGGAGCCGAGACCATCACTGTGGGTGATGGCGCCTCCACCTTGATCGTGGGCACCGAGGAGGGCACCCAAGGACGGTCCCGGCCGTCCTGGGCGAAGATCTCCAGCGCGCGGTGGCCCGCCTTCCCCGGCTGACCCGATCACCTGCCCGGATCGCCCGGTATTTCGGTCTGTCGGTTTTCGTTCGTTGTCCTGCGCACCGTCGTGATCTGTCTGTGATAGGCGCGTTCGGGCCGAACGTCCGGCGGTTGCCGATCGGCCGTGATGCGTTCGTGATGGGCCGATGTGAACGGGCGCTCAGTGCTCGCTCAAGCAGTTCCGGGAAGTTCCCTTTCGGAGGGTGCTCCGAATTATTGCGTCATTCGGGTGATGAGTTCTTCCACCCGGGCCGCAAGGCCGGTGTGTTGCGGACGTAGGACCCGGGAACATCACCGTCCGGCGTCGTACATTCACAGGTAGGCACAACGAAGTCCTTATCCACAGTACGGCGGCCGGAGATGGCGGGCCGATACCGGACAGGCCAGGGTGGAATCATGCTTTTCACAGCGAAAGCAATGAATTCGGCAGGCATGTTCTGGCGACTGGGCGGAGGGCTGGTCTGGCCCCCGGAGTGTGCCGGGTGCGGTGCTCCGGACGTGCCGTTGTGCGCCGCCTGCGGCGGTCTGCTGGACGCTCCGGCGTTCTTCCGGCCGATGGTGGGCTGGCCACCCGGCTGGGGCGTCTGGGGTGCCACGACCTACGGCGGCGTAGCGGCCCGGCTGGTGGTGGCCTGGAAGGAGCGCGGGCGCCATGACCTCACCGGACCGTTCGGCGCAGCTCTGGCCAGGGCGCTCCTGGCCTGCCGGGCGTCTACTCGTGGGCCGGGTGGTCGCTGGCTGGTGGTGCCGGTCCCCTCGTCCGGCCCGGCCCGTCGCCGGCGGGGTGGCGACCTGGTCGCCGACCTGGCCCGCCAGGCCGTCCGGCAGGCCGGCCCGGCCTGGTCGGCCGCCGGTTTCGGCCCGCCGCCACAGGTCGCGCCGGTGCTCACGCACCGCCGTGGTGTCCGCGATCAGGGGGAACTGTCCGCCCGGGCCCGGCGCGACAATCTGGCGGGTGCGCTTGCCGTCCGGGAGGGACTGCGCTTTCCTCTCCGGCAACGCGGATGCGTCATCGTCGATGACGTTGTCACGACCGGCGCGACCGCGGCAGAAGCGGCGCGCGCGCTGACCTCTCAGGGGGCCCGCGTGGTCGGTGTCAGCGGTTTGTCGGTGACATTACGTCGGACAGGGGGTATCCACATCGGAACGCCTGCTCTAATCTCGACGCACGGCGGCCGTCGGGTCGCCACTTCCGCCCTCCACGCTGATTTCGGCGCGGAAAGCAGGAAGGAGGATGTCAAGAAGTAGCTGGCTTCTCGCCCAGCGATTTCCCCGTCATTGCACTGGCGCCCGTGCCATTTCCGGGCCGATTCCGGTTCGATTCGGAACCTTCCGAGATCGCGGCCCGTTCGGCCTGGCACATGAGGCGTAGCAACGCTACAGGAGGATTCTTCGTGGACATCGTGATTACTGGTCGGCACGTTGAGGTTACAGACCGGTTCCGGCGGATCGCCGAGGAGAAGCTGGAGAAGGTGTCCCAGCTCAGCCCGACGGCCTTCCGTATCGACGTCGAGCTGTCCCACGAGCGGAATCCGCGGCAAAGCAGCAACTGCGAGCGGATCGAGATAACCGTGCGCGACCGCGGTCCGGTCATCCGCGCCGAAGCCTGCGGCCAGGACGAACTGTCCGCGCTGGACATCGCCTTCGGCAAGCTGCTCGAGCGGCTCCGGCGCGTGGCCGACCGGAAGAAGGTCCATCACGGCCGGCACGCCCCCGCCACGGTGCGCGGC